>CAYXUZ010000046.1:0-39278 GCA_964467705.1 uncultured Ardenticatenaceae bacterium
GCACCTTGAATCTTGACTTTACGGACGACTTTTTTGCGGCCATACGCTTTCTCTATAACACGCGCGCCTTAGAATGTGAATTTACGCGCCTCTCCTTTGTGCTGATCGGGGTGGCCATGCCCGGTGATCTGATCAATGAGCCCAAACGAACCCCTTTTAATATTGGGGAGCGGGTAGAACTGAATGACTTTACTCTTGCCGAAGCAATGCCATTGGCGGCCGATCTGGCAGCCGATCCCCACCAGGCCCAGGAAATATTGGGCTGGATATTGCATTGGACCGGTGGCCATCCCTACCTCACTCAAAGATTATGTAAAGCTGTGGCCGAACAGGCTCGCCCCCACTGGTCTAATAACGAGATAACGGCCCTGGTAAAGCAAACGTTCCTCGGCGAAAAGAGCCGCTCTGACAGCAATCTTCAGTTTGTGCGGGATATGCTCACCGTGCGTGCGCCCGACCAAACAATGGTGCTCCATGCATACCGAGATATTCGTCTTGGCTGGTGGCCGGTACATGATGACGAACAATCTATCACGCTGTCCCATCTGAAGCTTTCCGGTATTGTTCGTCGTGATAAGAATGTACTGGTGGTGCGTAACCGCATCTATAAAAGAGTATTTGACCGGCGTTGGCTTAATAAATATTTACCCGGTAATTGGTGGCGGGATATGCCACCCACAGTGAAAGTGACGGCCGTCGTGAGTCTCTTTTTGCTGGTGGCATTTTTGCTGAGCACCTTGCTGGCCATCAGAAATTCAATTCTGGTAAATGAACGGGCAAACCTGGCCCATGAGCGTTATCTGATGGCGCAGAGTATTGCCTTATTAGATACACAATATGATTTGGCCTTGTTATTGGGCCTGGAAGCATATCGAGTGGCAAATACGCCTGAAACCCTGGCCACTCTTCGCTCGGAGCTGGTTTATAACCCCTATCTCGTAGGCTATCTGCGCGGACATCAGGAACCAGTAAACAATATCGCCTTTAGCCCGGACGGCCGTTTATTGGCCTCTTCTGGAGATGATGGTCTCATTTCACTGTGGGATGTGCAAAGCCAGAAATTAGTGGCCACATTTCCCCAGGCGCACACCTATGCGGCCACCAAGCTTGTTTTTAGCCCTGACAGCCGCCAGATTGTTACCAGTGGTTGTGCTTTCTATGAGGAAGATCAATGTGTACAAAGCGAAATGATCATCTGGGATTTAAATGCTGAGCCAACCCCCTTAAAGATGATAAAAACTCAACAGGACCAACTATGGGATATAGCTTTTAATCCCGCAGGTGATCGTCTGGCCATTATTAGTAACCAGAATCTGGTAGTCTGGGATACGATGACTTGGGAACCTGTCTGGCAGATGACGCCCACTGACAGCAAACTGATCAGTTTAGATTTCAACCCTATCAACCGGGCCATGCTTGCCGTAGGTACAGAAGCCGGTCAAATCGTCTTACTTGACATAACTACAGGGGCTGTTGCCCCCCAGATTCAAGCTCACCAGGGACGGATATATCAGGTGGCCTTTACCCCTGACGGCAAGCAGATGGCAAGCGCCAGTGGAGATGGCACCATCAAACTATGGGATGCAGAAACCTGGCAGCCCATTACTCAGCTAATTCACCATACAGATCAGGTGATAAGTGTTGACTTTAATCCCATAGGTAATCTGTTAGTATCCACTGGACTGGATGGTTTGATCCTCATATGGGATGTTCATGCGGATGGTGATGTCAAATTACTCCTATCAGGCCATCAAGGCTCGGCGCGTAAGACGATATTTCATCCTGACAGAAACAAAAACCTGTTAGCATCCAATGGCCCCAACAACACCATTATTTTGTGGGATCTGGATGGTGATCAACGCCGGAGTGTATGGCTATCCGGACATCAGGATGCTGTATTAGGGATTGATTTTAGCCCGGATGGCACAATTTTAGCCTCAGCCGGTGCAGATAAAAGCATAGCCTTTTGGGATGTTGCTCACGCTGATATTGTGGGGCAAATACCAGAGGCACATCAACAAGCTGTGCGCCAGGTTGTATTTGATCCTTCAGGGCAATATCTGGCTTCAGCAGGACGTGATCACAAAATCAAGTTATGGCCCCTTTCCGGAAATATGCGGATGCCTGTTGAATTGATTGGTCACAACAGCATTGTGCGCAGCATAGATTTTAGCCCTGACGGATCCTGGCTGGCTTCTAGCGATGATTATGGCCGGATTTTGCTGTGGGATGTGGCCACAGGACAACAAATAATGGAATTTGTAGAACCCGGTCACCATGAGATATTTGATGTTGAATTTAGTCCAAACGGAAATATTCTGGCATCCGGTAGTTGGGATGGCACAGTGCAATTTTGGGATATGAAGACGTTCCAGCCCTGGCATGAGCCCTTATCGGTCGGGATAGAGCAAATCTGGAATATCGCCTTCAGTCCCAATGGGGAGTTATTGGCTGTAGCCGGTACAAGTGAAAAAATCATGCTGATAGATGTATCCAAGGGAGCGGTAGACTCTGTGTTACTTACCAATCATACAAACCGAATAAATGCCCTGGCGTTCAGCCCCGATAACACGCTGCTTGCCTCTGGTGGAGCAGATAATCAAATTATGTTGTGGAATATCAGCTCTCAGCAATTGTCTGGTTTGCCGATACAATTACATTGGGATCAAATTTATAGTCTGGCATTTAGTCCCGATGGTCATCTTCTTGCCTCAAGCGATCTTAGGGGTAAAATCCTCCTGACAACCATTTATTATGAATCGCCAGAGGAAACGATATGTGGAACAGTGGAGCGTAACCTAACACCAGAAGAGTGGACACAGTATATTGGGACTGATTATAATTATCATGAAAGTTGCCCCAATTTGCCTTGAGTCTGAAGAAGCCAGGAAGGCATGTTATTGCACAAATCTCCCAAAGTAACAATTGCAGCTGTTCTGCTGGTGGTCTCCAGTCTGCTGGCTGATTGTTCACCACCCGGCGTTGTACCCTCTACAGCAGTTTCTGTCAGCGAAACACCGGTTTTAGCTGATGTCTTACGTGAACAATTTGACGATGTGACTGTCTCCCCCACGGTTTTGTGGATAAGCGCGACGGTAACTTTGCCCACTGACACGCCATCGCCTGTGAACACGTTAACGATTTCAGCAACTTCAACCCCAACCCTCCAATCGCACGAGGCCACTAAAGTCATTTCCTCAACACCGGTACCCTCAAGTACGCCTGTGCCTCAAGTACGTGTAGAATTAAATGCTATCTATCTGCGCCAGGGTCCAGGAGAAGATTTTCCTGTCATCCGGTTACTATATAATGGCGAAGTTGCGGAAGTAATTGCTGTTTTTGGTGGAGGAAATGGCTGGTATAACGTTCGTCTAAATGAAGAAAGAGTGACCGGATGGGTAAGTAGCTCTGTGGTAAAACCGGTGGGAACATTTCTCACAGGTGTTATTCCGACTGCGGCTACCATTCCGGCATCCATCACACCATCGCCTACTTACACGCCCACACCTACAGAGACGCATGTTCCCGAACGACCACAGCCTACAAAAACGCAAAGCCCACCAACGCCGACGGTGGCTATTGCAACGCCCACTCTCACCCCCACGCAGAATCCTTATCCCTGATTCCCCTGTTCCGGTTTACCGAGGTTTTGTCATTTCGGCGCTGACGGTGTTAAGCGAGCTAAAGCTTCTATCAACTCCATCCAGGTGAAACGCCGCCCTTCCTGAGCAATATCAAATTGAAATTGCTCATTCAAAGCGGTACTGAAAAAACAGTCGATCGCCTTAGCTAATCCAGGTGAATCTTCCGGGGGTACAA
The DNA here is from genome assembly GCA_964467705.1 of uncultured Ardenticatenaceae bacterium. Classification (GTDB taxonomy): domain Bacteria; phylum Chloroflexota; class Anaerolineae; order Promineifilales; family Promineifilaceae; genus CAADGU01. The sequence continues at coordinate 3,820 of CAYXUZ010000046.1, forward strand.
CGAGACCGGTACGGCCGTGCGCCACCACTTCCCCCAATCCCCCCACATTGGTCGTAATCACGGGCTTGCCCCGGCCAAAGGCCAGTGGGATGACTGCGCTCTGCGTGGCCGAACGGTAGGGCAGCACCACCACGTCGCAGCGATCAATGCAGGCTGCCAGTTGTTCGTCGGGTAGATATTCATTCCAGATGGTGACGTCGTCACGCAAGCCAAGCCGGTCAATTTGCTGCCGGTATTGACCTTCGCCCCCTTGCCAGAATTCACCCGCTACCAGCAGGTGCAACGGCCGTTCCCGCACCGCCAGCGCCAGCGCCTCCAACAAGATATCCAGTCCTTTATACGGCCGTACCAACCCACAAAACAGCAGCAGCGGCCGGTCAGTTGGTAACGTTACTGGTAATTCAATGTGGCTTGTATCAGTAATCCCTAACTCTGCATATGTCGGCAGGGGCGTTACCTGCACGCGCGCGTGGGGCAAAATCTCCTGCAAAATTTTCTCGTCTGCCTGGGAATGAACAATAAATCCATCACCCCGGCCACAAGCCAGGCGGAAAAGAGCAGGTAGGAAGCGTTTGCTAAACTTGCCCTGCTCATGGGGCAAGACATTGTGGCAGATAAAAATCAGCCGTAGTGAGCCGGGGAGCCGCTTGATACCCCGGCTCAACGCGGTCCAGACCGGCACAAAGTAAGGGTGCCACCAGGGAATAACTACCACCTCTGGCTGCCAGCTTTGCAACCGTTTGACTGTTTTGCGCCAGGTGAATGGATTGAGTGGGTCGAGGAGGTATTCCGCTTCGGTTTGCAACGGCCGTTCGCTCGGATCCTTGTCGCTCTTCCCCGGAAACAACCAGCCGGGATACTGCCGCGAAAATGAAATGAACAACACCTCATGCTCCTCGCGTAAATGGCGCGCAAGCAGCGTGTTGTAGTGCGCTATGCCACCCCGGTATGGATAAGTTGGCCCAATCAAGGCAAAACGGGTCATGGGCAGGGATTATAAGTAGCAAGTGGCTGGTGGCAAGTGGCTGGTGTCTTTTACGCAAGACACAATAAAATTCCCCTATGATCTTGGTCACAGGCGCAACCGGGTTTATCGGCCGTTCGCTCATGGCACGGCTGGAACGAGAAGGGGTAGACGCACGGCCGTATGACGGCCGTCTCATTACCCATCTCAAATTGCGTGAACAGTTGCAGGGTGTCCATACCGTTGTCCATCTGGCCGGGGCGGAAAGTCGCGGCCGTAACCGCCTGTTGCAGCATGTAGACGTGGAAGGCACGGCCCAACTCATTGACGAATGTCGCCGCGCCGGGGTGCAGCGCCTCATTGCTCCCAGCCACCTGGGAGCCAATACCGCCGCCATGCACTCCCTCTTACGCGCCAAAGGAGAGATGGAACAATTGATACGGCGTAGTAGCATCCCCTATACCATCCTACAAACGGCTCCCCTTTACGGCCGTAACGACCGTTTTACCGAAATCTTTTTAGCATTAGCTATCTGGAGTTTCCCCTTTATCTGGCTGCCCGGCGGCGGCCATATGCCCATGCAGCCGCTTTGGGTGGAAGACTTTACCCGCTGCCTGTTTCTCATCCTGCAACAACCCGGCCGTTATGTCAATCAAACCATCCCGGTCGCCGGGGAAGAACGGATGACTCATCGGGAGATGATGCGGCGGATGTTGGCCGTCAACGGCCGTAAACGGCTACCTGTCTCCCTCCCATTAGTGCTGGTACGGCCGTTATCCCGCCTCCTGCTGCACTGGTGGTACTGGCCCCCCCTCACCCCCTACGCCGTTGACCGCTTTTTTGTGCCTGCCATCGCCGAACCGGGTGCCGTCCTGCGCCACTTTGGCTTTCGCCCCGCGCTCTTCACCGGGCAAATTGTCTACCTGCGCCGCCCTGGACTGGCCTGGCGGATCTTCCGCCGCTAGCGCCCCTGTAAGATGATGTCTCTTTTCCCCAGAACATCAATTCCCTATTTTTACCTCACCTAAAATCACCCGATCTCCCCACTCAGAATGAGGTCCAGAAACAGGCAGCCGCTCCCCAGATTCCAACCGATACAGCCCCACTTCCAGTTGATAAGTTCCTGGCGGCAAGTCAGGCTGCCAGCGGCGTTCATCGGTGATGTGTTCGCCCGGCGACCAGAAAGATGTGAGGTAACGGCCGTCTACCGGCTGCCCATCATTCCCGGCCGCCAGCGTCCCATCGGGGTTCAGCAAGTGCACAAAAACTGTGTAGTCCTCCGTCACGGCCGTCAACGATTCCCACACCAGCTTCACATCCAGCGTTTCTCCGGCGGCCAACTGATCAGGCACAAGCACCTGTCGCAGCCGAATCGCCTCGCCAAAAATCGTCCCCTGCGTTTCTGGCACATCTGACAATGGCGGCGGCGTTTTAAGACGTCCAACGGCCACATCCACCATTCCCGGCGCATCAGACAAGGGCGCCGCTTCACCCGTCGCCACATCTTGCAGCCTCACCCACACGGTATACCCGGACGGCGCAGGTTGTAAATTGAGCGGCAGGTGGTACACATCACGTACCAATTGGCCGTTTTCCCAATGAGCCGTACTCACATAACCCGGCGCATCGTTGACCAGTGTATGCAGCGGCTTTCCCTGCGCATCAGCCACCGTCACCACCACCGTATAACGGGCGGCCACATCGGCCAGCGCCTGCCAATACAAAACCAATGTGCCCGACGGTCGTGTTTCATAACCCACTAACCGAATTTCCTCGTTAAAATTGCCATATGCAGGGATAGCTGTGCCCGGCATACGGCCGTCAGCCACATGCACCACCAACGGCGAAGAGAGGTGATCAAACCAGATGATTTTGCTCCCCAAAAGTAGACATAAAATGAGCAAGGGGACAATAATCCATTGACCACCATCTGACTCGTCTGGTGCAAAATCAGTTTCTGGTTGGGGTAATCGGCGCGGCAACCGCCGCCCTTGCACCAATAGGATCAAGCCGACTGCCAATGCCAGAAGCGCCAGACTATCAGCTAACCAACGCACTTTTGTGCGTGTAAAAGCCAGTTCGACCTGGTGGCTGCCGGCGGGAATGCTAAGCTGGATACGGCCGTGCCCATCCACCCCCACTGCCACTTCCTCCCCATCTACCCATGCCCGCCAGCCCAGAAAATCGTGTACGGCCAGCGTTATCGTTGCGGTCTGCGGCAAATTGCTATGCCACATCGCCCGCCAGGGATCGCCGCTAACGGCTGTCACCCCTTCTGGCACATCGAAAATCTTTTGGTGCAGAGGAATCATCTCATCCGCACCGGGAAACGCTACTGCTGTGGGCCAGGCAGTCACCGTGGCTGCACTGTATTCTCCCCAGGCCGTCAGCCCATAAATGCCAAATTGCTGCTGCACGGCCGTCGCATCCGCCAGCAACGGCCGTTCCGGCAATGAATGGTTTCGCGGCGGATACAAATAAGGCAACATTGCCGCAAACGCCACAATCAGCCCCACAACAAGAACCACCAGTCGCCCGGCTGCCCATCGAGAACGGCTTTGTAAAAAGGGCGTGTAGAGGACAAAACCACCCGCCAGCGCCAGGCAAAAGGTCGGTATATCCAGCAGCCGCCAGGGAAATTGCAGACTTTGCAGCGGCGGCAACCGCGCCCACAAGGAGGATGAAATGGAGGAGGCTAACAGCAAGATCGCCCATCCCATCAAGCCTGACACGGCCGTCAACGCCACCGGCAAAGCTGCCGATTTGGCCGTCACCCATTGACGGCCGCGCCACCAGAGGAAAACGGCCAACCCTGTGCCCATCATACCCAGCGCCATTTGCGCCCAACCTGGCGTTTTGGGCAGGCCCGGATTGTGCGCGCCAGCGACCACCTGCTCCGGCCAGCGCAGCACATCGGCAAAATGCTCCTGATAAGCCACCTTGCCCGCTTCGGCCGCATACCGGGTAGCATCAATCTCCGCCAGAGCAGGCAGCCAGGAAAAGGCGGAAAGCGCCAGCCCCAACGCCAATGTCAACAGAATGGCTCGCAGCGCAGCCCAACGGGATGAAGGGGCAAACCACACGGCCGTACCCGCCAACACCGCCAACGGCCCCAAAAACAACAGGCTGGCGGCTGTATGCGCCAGCATGAGCAGGGCAATAGACAGGGCAGCCAGACAAATACGCTGGGCAGACGGCCGTGCTGTTACCACCAACAGTCCCCACACCACCCAGGGAAACAAAGCCAGCGCCAGGGCATTGGAACTGCTGCCCCGCGCATAACTTTGCGCCACCAGATGTGGCGACCAGGTATACAACGCCGTCGCCAGCACCCCACCGGCCGCGCCATACAACCGGCGGCCCAACAAAAACATGCCCACACTGCCACCGGCCAACGCCAATGCCAACAGCCCATTCCAGGCTACGGCCGTTTGCTGGTTAACCATCAGATAAAACAAGGTAAGCAAATACGCGCTCAGTGGCGGGTAAAAGTTGAACAATGGCGAACCGTACCCCAGATTAAGCATGGGCAGCCAGCGCGCAAACGGAACGCCATTTTCCCACAGCGCCAGCACCACCGGGATACGGTAAATGTGCAGGCGCATGTCATCCCCATACGGCGGCGCTCCCCACAGCGGCAAAATGACCACCAGGATGATAACCAACACCGCCAACCAGGGCACAAATACTCCAACTTGATTGCATCTACGCATAACCGGGATGTTACCTGAACCCCCTCGTTTGTAGTAGGCGATTCATCGCCCACTCCAAACCGGACATTTATGCAACACTAACACGGCCGTACTCGTAACCCGTTATCATATGCGCATTGTGTGGACGGCCGTCATGGTATATGGCCGTGCCACATGGAGCAACTGAATGGAAATATTATCAGAAGGATTGTTACTCTTCGTTGTTTTTTTTCTTATGCTTTTGGGGCTGATTGGTATCATCATCCCCATGCTGCCCGGCGTTTTTTTCATCTGGCTGGGAGTCGCCGTTTACGTCTGGCAAACGGGGTTTGAGATCATCACCGTCCCCCACTTTTTGCTCATTTCCGTTTTAGTTCTGTTCGCCGGCACCAGTGATCTCTGGCTGCCCTATTTTGGGGCAAAAAAGAGCGGCGCGGCCAAACGTTCTTACTTGCTCAGTACCGTCGGCGCGATTATTGGCTCATTTTTGCTGCCCGTCATTGGCACGATTATCGGTTTTGTACTTGGTCTGTTTTTAGGGGAGTACTGGAAGCATCAGGACGCGAACACGGCCGTGCGCGTCAGTTGGGGCGGCCTCAAAGGATGGGGCATCGCCACCTTCATTCAGCTTGTCATCGGCGTTTTGGTGATTGGCCTATTTTCCTGGCTGGTAATTAACGGTTAATCAACCGTCACGTTCCCGCAGATAAAAATAGACAGCCGCCACAATCGCCGCCACCATGGCCGCACCGCCACAAAGCAATAAAATAATCAGTAACATACTGGTTAAGCCCATCAAATACATTCAAGACATCCGATTTTTTAGAAAAATCGGATGTCTCATAGACACTATTCTCTAATCTCCACCACCACCCCATCTTCCGCCCAGGCATACAACGCCTGCGCATTTTCATTACTAATGAGTATACAGCCATATGTCACCGGCGCACCCAAATTGTTTGTCCACAGTAGATTGTATCCGTCACGAGTGGGAAACCCATGAAAACCATTCATAAAATCCGAGTTGGGCACCGGGCGATAAATACCCATGAAATTGGGCATCCACAAATCCCAATTGGCGGCATAGGCGTTTGGCTCGTGGGACTGCACCTGGAAAATGCCCGGCGCAGTCGGGCTGGAACTGATGCCTGTGCTGGCGGGCCAATCCCACTTTAGTTGCCCATTTTCAAATGCCTGCACCCGCTGTTGGCCGATGCTGACCACAATCCGTTTGTGCGGCACAATCGGCAGCGGCAGCATCTCATCCACCGAGGGAATGGCAATGACCTGCCCCGGTGACAGCCCGCCCAAACCAGGGTTGTCCCGCTGAATCCAGGGATACGGGATGCCCACCGCCCGACCAATACTCGCCAACGTATCCCCTGCCTGTACTACGTAACTGGTGGGATGATGGTAAACCCGCGTCGTTACCGTCGTTTCCCCACTGCGAATCGCTTCGGCCAGTTCGCGCAATGTCGTCTCTGTTTGCAGGTAACGGCCGTCACCCAACTTACCCGCCTGTTCGTCCAGATAAATCCGGGCGGGTGGCGAGTCAAAATTCCAGCGCAACCAGGTGGGGTTTTCGGGATCAATGGATACAGCTACCCAGTTGCCCCACACATCCGGCGGCAAATTCCAGGTGAACGTTTCGTCGCTGATGGGGTCATAACCTTGCAAAACGAGGGTACGGCCGAGCAGTTGGTTCAACTGTTGCAACACAGCCGTGACATCCGTAATGGCCGGGGGAATAAGGGTGTAGCTAAGAGGCAAACGGCCGTGTGCCAGCACGGCCTCCTGGTATTGCTGCAAATAAGCTACCGTCGCCGCCACATCCAGCGATTGTCCATTGAGAGCCGGGGTCGCCTGCGCCTGCCCATTGCTCACATGCACGGTCGCATTGACCGGGGCGCGTTCCAATTGCGGGGCCAGCGTTTCCAGATAAGCGGTCGTCACGGCCGTGTCCAGCGTATAAACCGGCGTCACCGCCAACCGTCCAGTGGTGATCCATTCCCAGAGGCCGTCTGGGGTACGGCCGTCCGCATGTGCCCGTTCCGCCGTCGCCCAGGCATCCAGTTCAATCCCTATCGCTTCTGGCGAGACATTCCACGTCTCTGTTTCACTTTCCAGCGTCAGGCCCGATTGCTGCCATTGTTGGTTGAGGGTTACGGCCGTTTCATTCACCGACAAACCACCCACGTCCGTCCCCATCACCTGCGTTCCCGGCAGCAGCAGTGGGCTGGCATAAAGGAGAAGGGCGATTCCGGTTACGGCCGTGACCACCATCAAACCCAACAACATCGGCAGCCAAAGCCAGTGCCGGAAACTGTGTGGTCTGGCGGTTTGGGCCGGAAAATGTAAATCAGCCGCTCCTCCGCCCGCCGGAAAATAGAGCGTGGGCTGCTCATTGATAACCTGTCTTTTTCTCATTATTGTTGTTTTCATCCAGTTGCCAGTTCTTTGAAATTGATAGTTGCAGGATAGCGCAAATTTGCCCAATTGTAAGTTAAGCTCAAGTGAGTTTACTCTACGGCCGTACCCCCCTCATCCCACCATTCCCCCACGCCCTTTACAAACACCTTACACCCCCATTGCAACTTTTTGAAATCTGCCCGGTAACTTAGGGTACGACAGAAAACAGAGATTGGAGATTGAAGGCCGTTCAATCTCTAATCTCAAAGGATAAATATCATGGCAGATGTCTACACCGTCACTTTTATCATCATCGGTATTTTGCTCAGTGTGCCCGCGCTGCTGGTCGCTTTCAATTTGCTCATGCCCCAGATGACGCAGCGGGCCTATACCCGGCTCGACCACACCCCGGTGAAATGTTTTTTTCTGGGGCTGCCCGCCACCGGCTTCATCGTCCTCTATTCGCTCGTGGCATTCCAGGCCAGCGCGGGTTTGCTGCAAACCACCGCCTTCATCGTCGCCATTGGTGGCCTGGGCATTGGCACGATTGGCGGGGCGGGCATGGCTCGTCTGCTGGCCGCCCGCCTGACTCCCCTGGCAAACCCCAACTCCAAATTGACCAACCTGCTGCGCGGTGCGGTGCTGTATGAGATGGCCTGCCTAGTACCCTTCGTCGGCTGGTTCCTCTTCATCCCCATCGCCGGCATCACCGCCATCGGCGCAGCTGCGTTTGCCCTACTGGGCTGGGTTCCGCAGCAGAAAGTGAGCGACGGTCGCAGCGACCGCGAGCAGTTGGCAGTAAGCAGTCCCCCGTCTGTTTAACCGCTCACCGCTTACCGCTTACCGCTCACCGCTCACTGCTTACTGCTTACTGCTGACTGGAGACAACAATGCCCCTCTCCCGACGCGACTTCCTGAAATTGGGTGGCCTGACGGCCGTTGCCGCCACCACTACCACCAGCTGTAGCGTTATCGGCCGGGAGGTCTCCCGGCGTGAACTGCCACAGACATTGACGCTGCCAGGGGACACGGCCGTTGCCACCCCCCTCCACCGCCTGCTCAATCGCGCCGGATACGGCCCCCGTCCCGGCGATCTGGAACGGGCGGCCGCCATGGGGTTGGCTGCCTACCTGGAAGAACAACTCAACCCCCAAGAGATAGACGACACGGCCGTTGACCTGCTGCTGCGGTCCCTCACCCTCTACCACATGGATACCAGCCAACTCATCGAGCAGGACGAACAAGAGGCAACGGCCGAACTGCTCACCGCCACCATCTGGCGCGCCCTCGCCTCCAAACGGCAGTTGTATGAAGCCCTGGTCGAATTCTGGTCAGACCATTTCAACATCTATCTGGGCAAAAACGCCCAAATGCCCCCCCTCAAAATCCTGGATGACCGCGACGTCATTCGCCCGCACGCCCTGGGCAAATTCCGCGACCTGCTGACCGCCTCCGCCCACAGCCCGGCCATGCTCGTATACCTGGACAACCACGAAAACACGAAGGAGTCGCCCAATGAAAACTACGCCCGTGAACTGCTGGAACTGCACACGCTGGGCGTCCATGCCGGCTACACCCAAAACGACGTGCAGGAAGTGGCCCGCATCTTGACCGGTTGGACGGTGCAGCGCAACGGCCGTCACAAAGGACAGTTCACCTTCAATCCCGACCAGCACGACTATGGCCCCAAAACGGTATTGGGACAAACCATTCGCGGCGACGACGGCGAAACAGAAGTGGCCGCCTTGCTGGCCCTGCTGGCCGCACATCCGGCCACCGCCCACTTCATCGCCACCAAACTGGTGCGCCGTTTTGTGGCCGATGAGCCACCCGCCGCCCTGGTCAACCGCGTGGCCCAAAGTTACCAGGAGACGGATGGCGACATCAAAACAATGCTGCGCGTCCTTTTTTTGAGCGAGGAGTTTGCCGGTGCGCCGTTGAAGCTGAAACGGCCGTACACCTACCTCCTCTCCCTCCTCCGTGCCCTGCATGCCGACCTGCGCACCAGCCGCGACCGGGCCATAGGCCGGGTGCTGACGCAAATGGGGCAGTTGCCCTTTCATTGGCCGCCGCCCGATGGCTACCCGGACGATTCCGCCGCCTGGGCCGGGAATCTGCTGCCACGCTGGAATGTGGCCCTGGCCGTGCTGCACGGCGACCTGCGCGGTGTGCGCATCCCGTTGGAGCGCATCATCACCGCCGGAAATGCGCAGACGTCGCCCCAGGTTTTGCAGTTGTTTAGTGGATTGGTCTACGGCCGTACCCTCACCCCCGCCGAATCATCTCTCTTCACCGCCTACGTAGGCAGTGGTTCACTAGACAATCACGAAACCCAACAACGCCTGCGCGACGTCATCGCCCTCATGCTCGCCAGCCCTACTTTTCAATGGATGTGAAAGAGTGTCAAGTGTCGTGTATCAAGTATCAAGTAAACCTGACACCTGACACTTGGCACCTGACACCCCCTTCAAGGAGAACCCTATGACTACTCAAACCTGTACCCATTGCCCTGAATACGGCCGTGTCAGCCGCCGCCACTTTTTGGCCGGGGGGCTGACCTCGGTAGCCGCGTTTGCGTTAGGGCCTAACATTGTCGCCCTGCCGCGTTGGCTGCCCCAGGTGGCCTTTGCCGACCCGCATGTTGGCCCGGCCGGGGACACACTCGTCTGCATCTTCCTGCGCGGCGGCGCAGACGGCCTCAATATGGTCGTCCCGCACGGCGACGAGGAGTATTACCGGCGACGACCGTACCTGAACATTCCCCGACCGGATGATAACCAGGCGAAGGACGGCCGTACACTTGACCTGGATGGCTTTTTTGGCCTGCACCCTGCCCTGGCCCCCCTGCATGAGATTTACAGCGCCGGGCAGTTGGCCGTCATCCACGCCACCGGCTCCCCCGACGAGACCCGCTCCCACTTTGAAGCGATGGATTTGATGGAGCGCGGCGCCACCAGTAACGGCGACTACACCGGCTGGCTGGCCCGCCATCTGGCGATGCTGGATACGGGCAATGAGTCCGCCCTGCGCGCCATTGGCGTGGGCGATATGCTGCCCGCCGCCCTCACCGGGGCCGTCTCCGCCACCGCCCTGCAATCCATCGCCGACTACCACCTGCACGGCGCGGATGACCGCATCGGGGAAATGAGCACTTTGCTGAACGCCCTCTACAACCAGCAACCAGACCTGCTGACGGCGACCGCCCACCAGACCTTCGCCTCGCTGGAACTGCTGGCGCAGTTGGGGCGCGAACCGTATACGCCGCACGGCCGTGTCTACGCCGAAAGCGATTTTGGCCGGGCCATGCAAACGGTCGCCCAACTGATCAAGGCAGACGTAGGTGTGGAAGTGGCCTGCGTGGATTTGGGTGGTTGGGATACGCACGTAGCGCAGGGGGGCGTGACCGGGGCGCAGGCCAGTTTGATGGCCGAACTGGCAAATGGGCTGGCTGCGTTTTATGAGGATTTGGGCGAGCGGCGGGCGGGGGTGACGGCCATGGTCATGTCTGAATTTGGGCGGCGGGTGCAGGAAAATGGCGGCCTGGGCACCGATCATGGGCACGGCAGCATGATGATGGTGTTGGGCGGGGGGATCAACGGCGGGCGGGTGTACGGCCGTTGGCCCAGCCTGCAACCGGAGCAGCTTGTTGGCCCCGGCGACCTGGCCATCACCACCGATTACCGCGATGTGTTGGGGGAACTGTTGCGGAAACGACTGAATAATGGGGGGGTGACGGCCGTGTTCCCTGGCTACACCGTCAACGAAATGGGTCTGGCTGTACCCCGAACATAAACAAATGCGCCATCCATGACCTTCGGCGTCCAACTATGTGTCATCTGTCACTAATCCCAATTCTCCCTCCCCCTTACGATCTACAAGGTTTAACAGAAATTATATGGGCCTCCAGATACCACCTGGAGGCTTACTCTAACTGGGAGAAATACGATGACAATTTTAGCGCCAACTGCAGAACCAACCCTGGCCAAACAGCCCAACGGCCGTAAACCCAAATCCAAATTCGTCTACCTCTTCAACGAAGTAGAGCAGGCCGAAGGATACGTCGGCGGCACGTGGGATGGGGTGCGCGCCCTGCTCGGCGGCAAGGGGGCCAATCTGGCCGATATGACCCGCCTGGGTGTGCCCGTGCCGCCCGGCTTTACCGTCACCACTGAAGCGTGCAACGCCTACCTGGAAGCAGGCGAAAAGTTCCCCGAAGGCATGTGGGAGCAAGAACTGGATGCCGTCAAAGCGATAGAAGCCCAAACCGGCAAAAAATTCGGTGATCCGCACAATCCGCTGCTCGTCTCCTGCCGCTCCGGGGCCAAATTCTCCATGCCCGGCATGATGGACACCATCCTCAACATCGGCCTGAACGATGAGGTGGTGGAAGGCATGGTCAAGCTGACCAACGACGCCCGTTTTGTCTATGACCTCTACCGCCGCCTGGTGCAAATGTTTGGCAGCGTGGTTATGGGTGTGCCCGATGAGGTGTTTGAAGCGGTCATTACCCGGCGGCGCAAGAATGCGGGCGTGGCTAACGATTCTGACCTGACGGCCGCCGACTGGCAGGTGGTGACGCGCAAATTCAAGGAGATTTTCCGCACCTTCACCAATAAAGATTTTCCGGCTGACCCCTATGAACAATTAAAACTGGCGACGGAAGCGGTGTTCAAAAGCTGGAATGGTAAACGGGCCATTGATTACCGCAACGCGGCCAAGATCGCCCATAATTTGGGCACGGCCGTGAACATTCAAACGATGGTCTTTGGCAACATGGGCAACAACTCTGCTACCGGCGTGGCTATGTCCCGCAATGCCTCCACCGGTGAACCAGAACTGGAAGGCGACTTCCTCATCAACGCCCAGGGCGAAGATGTGGTCGCCGGTATTCGCATCACCCAACCCCTGTCCGACCTGAAAGCGGAAATGCCCACCCTCTACGCCGAATTTGCCGACATCGCCCACAAACTGGAACGCCATTACCGCAACATGCAGGACATGGAATTCACCATTGAAGCGGGCAAACTGTGGCTGCTGCAAACCCGCGACGGCAAACGCACCGCGCAGGCCGAAGTGCGCATCGCCAGCGACATGGTGGACGAAGGTCTCATCACCAAACCAGAAGCAGTGAAGCGCGTCAAGCCAGAGCAGGTAGACTTTTTCCTGCACCCACAGTTGGATAGCACGGCCGTGCGCGAACACAAACCCATTGCCACCGGGTTGAACGTCTCCCCAGGTGCGGCCGTCGGCATCGTCGCTTTTGACGCGGACACGGCCGAACGTTGGGCCAAAGAAGAAGGCAAAAAAGTGATCATGGTTCGGCCGGAAACCAAACCGGATGACGTACACGGCATGTTAGCCGCGCAAGGTATCCTCACCAGTCGCGGTGGCCGCACCAGCCATGCGGCCCTCGTCGCCCGGCAATTTGGCAAACCGGCCGTCGTCGGCGTCAGCGAATTGGAAATTGATCTGGTCGGCCGGCGCATGAGCATCAACGAGGATGTGCTGATTGAAGAAGGAGACTGGATTTCGCTGGACGGCGCGACCGGCCAGGTTTTCCAGGGGCAACTGCCCACCGTCGTACCGGACATCAATAATCCTTATCTACTGAAAGTCCTCAGTTGGGCCGACGAAATTCGCAAATTGGGCGTGTGGGCTAACGCCGACTACCCACGTGATGCCGAACGCGCCCGCGAATACGGGGCGCAGGGCATCGGCCTCTGCCGCACTGAGCATATGTTCTTTGAAACGGAACGGCTGCCCATTGTGCAAAAGATGATCATGGCCCGCCACGCCGTAGACCGCAAAGATGCGCTCGACCAACTGCTGCCCTTGCAGCGCGGTGACTTTGAAGGTCTTTTCCGGGCGATGGATGGCCTGCCGGTCATCATCCGCCTGATTGACCCGCCCTTGCATGAGTTCCTGCCCGCTTACGAGGAGTTGGTACAAGACCTGGCCGACTTGAAAGTGCGTTTGCAGCATTACCATACCCTTAGCGAGATTGACACCGCGCTGGCCGAAGTGCGCGTGAAACAGGATTACCTGGAGCGCGTGGTGGCTTTGAAAGAGCAAAACCCCATGCTGGGCACACGCGGTGTGCGTCTGGGCATCCTCATCCCCGACCTGACCAAGATGCAGGTGCGGGCCATCTTTGAAGCGGCCTGCAAATGCGCCAAAGAAGGCGTGGATGTCCACCCAGAAGTGATGATTCCGCTCACTTCGCATGTGAATGAACTGGAAGTGCAGCAGACGGCCTTGGAAGCGGTGGCCAAAGAGGTGATGGAAGAGCAAAACATCACCATTCATTACAAATTTGGCACGATGATTGAGATTCCGCGCGCCGCGCTGACGGCCGGAGAAATCGCCGAAATTGCCCAGTTCTTCTCCTTTGGCACCAATGACCTGACGCAGACGACGTTTGGCATCTCCCGCGATGACGCCGAAGCCGGTTTCCTGATGGATTACATGCAGCGCGGCATTTTGAAGGAGAATCCGTTTGCCAGCATTGACCCGCAGGGTGTGGGCCGGTTGATGGAGATTGCGGTGAATGACGGCCGTGCCACCCGTCCCGATCTGGAAGTAGGTATCTGCGGTGAACACGGCGGCGACCCTTCAAGCATCGCCCTCTGCCATAAGATGGGCCTCAACTACGTTTCCTGCTCCCCCTTCCGTGTCCCCATTGCCCGGCTGGCCGCCGCCCACGCGGCGCTGGCGGATAAGAAGTGAGATCCATAAATCCAAATTCCTTCGGCATCTGTCATTCTGAACGGAGTCTCAGAGTGAGGAATCCCTCCTGATTACCTCGAAGGGATTCCTCGGAAGACCTCGGAATGACACTCTCAACAAACAAAAAGCCCTCCGTGACGGAGGGCTTTTTTAGTTGGTATGTGAGGGCAAAACGGATCACGGCCGTACCCCCATACCCGCTCCAGGCTACGGCCGTGCCAGAAACCACTGACAGACATCCGATTTCTTGGAGAAATCGGATGTCTGTTTAACTTACGTCATGTGTCGTTGGCAGGCGGCTGATGTGATGCCAGCGTTCCAGAGCGCCGGTGCGGAAGAGAGCGGGGTCAAAGTCGGCCAGTGCTTCCCAGCCTTCCACGGCCGCCAGTTCTTGCTCTTCATCGGTCAGGTGCAGTTCCAGTTGACGGCCGTCGGTATACATCTCAATGGTCAGTACCTCACGGCCGTCGTCCACCACATCCAGAATACAGGGTCGGTCATACCCCTCCGGATTGCGAATCAATGCCGCCGAACAACGCTGGCAAAAACCTAAACTTGCATCACACAAGCCTCGATCAATCACTACTTTCATGGCGCGCCTCCATTTCAGTGAGCAGTGAGCGGTAAGCAGTGAGCAGTATACAATCCACTGCTCACCGCTCACTGCTTATTGCTCACTTTCTTCAATAGAGCCAGTATAAGCCTCCACCCGCCCACCGTCAGCGCGTAACGTCATTCATTCCTTATGACGGCCGTCATAGTTCGTGACATTCTTCCCCGGCATCGTGGCGATTTGTCACTACAGGTGGTGGGGGTATTGGTTGATACTTCTGAGAAGTGTCGCAAGTTGCAAGTAGCAGGTTGCACGTAGGAGGGCTACTTGCCACCTGCAACCTGCCACTTGCCACCTTTATCAAGGAGAACGGACTAATGAAAAAACAGATGATCACCATTGACGGCAACGAAGCGGCCGCCATGGTTGCCCACAAAATTAACGAAGTGATCGCCATTTACCCCATCACCCCCTCTTCGGCGATGGGCGAATGGGCCGACCAGTGGTCGGCAGAGGGGAAAACCAACATTTGGGGCGCAACGCCCTCTGTGGTAGAGATGCAGTCGGAGGGTGGCGCAGCCGGAGCCGTGCATGGCGCACTGCAAACCGGCGCCCTCACCACCACCTTCACCGCCTCACAAGGGCTACTGTTGATGATCCCTAACATGTACAAAATTGCCGGGGAACTGACGGCCACAGTATTCCACATTGCCGCCCGTTCCATTGCCGCGCAAGGGTTGTCCATTTTTGGTGACCATTCCGACGTGATGGCCGCCCGGCAAACCGGCTTTGCCCTGCTTTCCTCCAACAATGTGCAGGAAGTCCACGATTTTGCCCTGATCGCCTCGGCAGCGACGCTGAAGGCGCGGGTGCCGTTCTTGCATTTCTTTGACGGCTTCCGCACCTCGCACGAGGTGAACAAAATTGAGCCGTTGGACGACGCCGTGCTGCGGGCGATGATGAATGACGACCTGATCCGGGCGCACCGGGCACGGGGGCTGATGCCCGAAGCGCCGGTGATGCGCGGCACGGCGCAAAACCCAGACGTCTACTTCCAGGCGCGGGAGAGTGTGAATCTGTTTTATCAGGCGTGTCCTGGCATCGTACAGCAGACGATGGATGAATTTGCTCAACTGACAGGCCGGCAATACCGCCTGTTTGAATATGAAGGGCATCCCGAAGCGGAACGGGTGATTGTGATCATGGGGTCGGGGGCAGAAACGGTGGCGGAAACGGCCGTACACCTCTCCACTCTTGGTGAAAAAGTGGGCGTCCTCAAAGTGCGTTTGTATCGGCCGTTCGACATCTCTGGCTTTGTCTCTGCCCTGCCCGCCACCACCAAAGCCATCGCCGTTCTGGATCGCACCAAAGAACCCGGCGCATCCGGCGAACCGCTCTATCTGGATGTCGTTTCGGCCATCGTCGAGCAATGGTCTGGATCACTGCCCAAAATCATCGGCGGCCGTTACGGTCTCTCCTCCAAAGAATTCACCCCCGGCATGGTTAAAGCTGTTTACGACGAACTGGCAAAAGAGAAACCGAAGAACCACTTTACCATCGGCATCAATGACGATCTCAGCCACACCAGCCTGAGCTGGGACAAAACATTCAGCATCGAGCCGGAAGGCACCGTGCGCGCCGTTTTCTACGGCCTGGGTTCCGACGGCACGGTCGGGGCGAACAAAAACTCCATCAAAATCATCGGTGAAGAAACCGACAATCACGCCCAGGGCTATTTCGTCTACGACTCCAAAAAATCCGGCGCGGTCACGGTTTCTCATCTGCGTTTTGGTAAAAACCCCATCCGCGCCCCTTATCTCATCGAATCGGCCAACTTTGTCGGCGTCCACCAACTGAGCTTTTTGGAACGGTATGACGTGGCCCGGCTGGCCGCACCGGGAGCGGTGCTGCTACTCAACAGCCCCTTTGGCCCGGACGAGGTGTGGGACACACTGCCCGGCAGTTTGCAAGAATCCATCATCGAAAAGAAGCTGAAATTCTATGTAGTGGATGGCTACGAAGTAGCCAAAGAAACAGGCATGGGGCGGCGCATTAACACTATCATGCAGGTCTGCTTCTTTGCCATCTCTGGCGTGTTGCCGACGGACGAGGCGATTGCCGCTATCAAACACGCCATTGAAAAAAGCTATGGCAAACGGGGGCAAGCGGTGGTGGAGCAGAACTTTGCGGCCGTAGATGCCGCCTTAGCCCATCTGCATCAAGTGGCTGTGCCGCAGAAAGTGACGAGTACGTGGGAACGGCCGTCGCTCATCCCCGCCATCGCCCCCGAATTTGTGCAATCCGTCACCGCCCGCATCATTGAAGGACTGGGTGACGAGCTGCCCGTCAGTGCCCTGCCCAACGACGGCACCTACCCGACGGGCACAACGCAGTGGGAAAAACGCAACATCGCCACCGAAATCCCCGTTTGGGACCCGGAAATTTGTATCCAGTGTGGTAAATGCGCCCTTGTCTGTCCGCACCAGGTCATCCGCCTCAAAGTGTACGACAATGCTCTGGTAGCCAATGCCCCGGAGAACTTCAAATCCACCCCTGCCCGCTTCAAAGAGTGGAAGGAGATGGCCTACACGCTGCAAGTGTCACCGGAAGATTGCACCGGTTGTAGCCTGTGTGTGGATGTCTGCCCGGTGAAAAACAAACAGCAGCCCAAATTCAAAGCGATTAACATGCACCCCGTTGACGGTTTGCGGGCAGCCGAGCGGGAAAATTGGAACTTCTTCAAGACATTACCCGAAATTGACCGCACGCAGATTCCGCTGCACCAGATTAAATACAACCAGCTTCTGACGCCGCTGTTTGAGTTCTCCGGCGCGTGTGAGGGGTGCGGCGAAACGCCCTACCTGGGGCTGCTCACCCGGCTCTTTGGTGACCGGGCCATGGTGGCCAACGCCACCGGCTGCTCCTCCATCTATGGTGGTAATTTGCCGACGACGCCCTGGGCTAAGAATAGCGACGGCCGTGGTCCCGCCTGGGCCAACTCCCTCTTTGAAGACAACGCCGAATTTGGCCTGGGTATGCGCGTGGCCCTGGATCAACGGCTGGACGCCGCCACCAATCTGCTGCGTGAACACCGCGACCTCATTGGCACAGATTTAGTAGAAGCCATTCTTTTCGCCGACCAGATTGAAGAAGCGGACATCAACGCCCAACGCGGCCGCGTGGCCCAATTGAAGACACGGCTAAATGAAATCCTGGCCCACAGCAATGGTCAATCTCCCAATCTCCAATCTCCAGTCTCCAGTCTCCTCTCCATGGCCGACATCTTCGTCAAAAAATCGGTCTGGATTGTGGGTGGTGATGGTTGGGCGTATGACATTGGCTACGGCGGGCTGGACCATGTGCTGGCTTCCGGGCGCAATGTGAATGTGTTGGTGCTGGACACGGAAGTGTATTCCAACACCGGCGGGCAGATGTCCAAAGCCACGCCGCGCGGCGCGGTGGCTAAATTTGCCGCCGCTGGGAAACCGATGCCCAAGAAAGATCTGGCGATGTTGGCCGTGAGCTATGGCAACATCTACGTGGCGCGGGTGGCCTTTGGGGCCAAGGATACACAGACGGTGAATGCCTTCCTGGAAGCGGAAGCGTATGATGGCCCATCGCTCATCATCGCTTACAGCCATTGCATTGCGCATGGGTATGATTTGAAGTTTGGCTTGCAGCAGCAGGGCACGGCCGTATCCTCCGGTTATTGGCCCCTTTTCCGCTACAACCCCGACCTGGCCCACGAAGGTAAAAATCCCTTCCAACTGGACAGCCAGGCCCCCAAAACGAGTCTGGAAGAGTATGTGTATCGGGAAGGCCGCTACCGCATCTTGCAACAAAGCAACCCCGAAGCGGCCGCCCGCCTGTTGGAACAGGCCAAGGGGGATGTGAAGGCCAGATGGGAGGCGTATGCGAAGTTGGCGAATGGGAATAAGTGAGAAGTGAGCAGTAAGCAGTTGGCAGTGAGCAGTAAAAGTCTACTGCTCACTGGTCACTGCACACTGCTCACTGACCAAAGTCAGGAGAGAAAAAATGGACTTATCAACAACCTACCTGGGATTGAAACTGAAAAACCCGCTGGTGCCGTCTTCGTCGCCGTTGATGCGCAGCCTGGGCAATTTGCGGCAGATGGAGGATGCGGGCGCGGCGGCGGTGGTGCTGCATTCGCTCTTTGAAGAGCAGGTACGGCTGGAAAGCCACACCCTCAACGAATATCTGACGCATGGCACGGAGAGCTACGCCGAAGCGCTCAGTTATTTCCCGGACGCGCCCGAATACCAGACGGGGCCGGAGGAGTATCTGGAGCATATCCGCCGCGCGAAGGAGGCGTTGGACATTCCCGTCATCGCCAGTTTGAACGGCGTGTCGGCCGGTTGGTGGATGCAATTTGCCAAAGACATTCAGCAGGCCGGGGCGGATGCGCTGGAACTGAACATTTATTATGTGCCCACCGACATTACCATGAGCAGTGAATATGTAGAGAATCTCTACCTGGATGCGTTGTCGGTGGTGAAAACGGCCGTGACCATCCCCGTCACCATGAAACTCAGCCCCTACTTCAGCTCCCTGGGGCACATGGCCAAACGATTGGCGGATGGCGGCGCAAATGGGTTGGTGTTGTTCAACCGCTTTTACCAGCCGGATCTCGACCTGGAAGAGTTGGAAGTGGTGCCAAATTTGAAATTAAGTTCGTCCGTGGAAATGCGGCTGCCATTGCGCTGGATTGCGATTTTGTACGGCCGTGTCCCCCTCGATCTGGCCCTGACCACCGGCGTTCATACCGTCATGGATGTGCTTAAAGGGGTGGCGGCGGGCGCAGCCATTACCATGCTGGCCTCCGAACTGCTGGCCAACGGCATCCCCCGGCTGATGGTGCTGCGCTCCGGTATTGAATCCTGGCTGGATGAGCATGAATACGCCTCGCTCTCTCAATTACAGGGCAGCATGAGCCAGATCAACTGTGCCGAACCGGCCGCTTTTGAACGCGCCAACTACATGCGCGTCCTCAGCTCCTTCACGCCCCCCTTCCTGCGCTACGCTACGGCCTACGGCCTGGCAGGATAAACGGGCAGCGGAGATTAAACGAATAAGCGGATAGTCTGACCCGGCTATCCGCTTTTTTGTTTTCCCTCTGCGAAGTATTCCAGCAGTGCCCGGTGGATGAAGACCCAGCCGCCACCAACCCGCAGCAGCAGCAGGTGGGTGGTCATGTCATCAAGCCAGGCAACCAGTGGACGGGGCAAAACCCCTTGCCACCACAGCCACAAGCGCAAGCTGGCATGTTGCATAAGCGCCAGCCCGCCAAAATAGAAAAAGGCAAACGGTAAGGCCAGGTTTGCCCAGAAAAAGACAAACCGCACGCCCTGATTGCCTGCCCAACTGGTGGCCAGCCACAAGAGCAGGCCCACCGGAACCACCATCAGCAGCAACACAGTGAATGTACTTTTGACTGTATTCCTCATCCCCTCGTTGGGCCGCAATTTTTGGTCAATCTCCTGTCTTTGCAAACAAGCATTGAGGACGGCCAGCAAACTGCCAACTAATCCACCCAGCCCCAGCCCTATCACGCCAAAACAACCACCCCAAACGAAACTGATGAGTACCCTTGCAATGGGCGGGAACTGCTGCTGCACGGTCAGGTTATAAACCAGCGAGGCTATTGTGCCCAGGCTCAGGCTGATGATTAAACCAAACAGGCTGCCCATCACAATGCCCTTGCGTAATGCCTGGAGCAGCGCATCACGGGCGGGCCAGGACAATACGATGCGCTCGACGTTTTCTATTTCCAGCTTATAGGCGATGAGGCAGCCAATGAGCAGACTGTTCCACCCTCTGAATAGCCCCAAAACGAGCCATTCTGGTAGTGTGGCAGATTGAAACGGGCGCACAAATTGGATCACGGCCGTGACCAGCACCACCATGATGGCAAACGAGAACCAGCTTAAAAAGCCACTGGCCCCCACCCGCAGCCCGTTGTTTTTTATTCGGGCACTTATCCCCACGCCCAGTGCCACACTGAAACCGCCGGTCAGACTGTAAAGGAGTCCGTTCAATAAACTATTTCTAAAGGTAGAGGTTTCCAGAGTATCAATCAGCCCCCAAAGCGCCCCGGCCATGGCCCCACAGATAAACGCAACGAGCAGCAAATAGAAGAAAGATGGGGGCGAATTTAACCACGTTGGTTGCAGGCGCTCAATATAGAAGGTGGTTTGGCCGTGTTTTTGCAGCCCGGTAGCCACTTGAGTCAACCAGTGGCGGGCCTGTTCTGCGGTATAGCGGCTTTTGGCAGGCAACGGCCGTCGCCTGAACATCTCTCCCACATAAGTCGCAAACAAATGATGGTATCTCTGCGCCATTGAATCAAACGTCTCGATTTGCTCGCGGGATAAGCCACGATACGCCAGCGTCATCACACTCAGAAACAGGGGGGTATGCGCCAGTTCGTTCAGGTCGGCGTCGGTAGCAATGGCTTCACGCACGGCCGTTAATTGCCCATCGTCCTGGCTCAAATAGGCGTTTATCTGTTCATCGCTGAGCGGTTGCAGGCGCACGGCCGTGCCCAGATTCAGCTTCTCCCGCAACTTTTCGTAATCCCCCACCCGGCTGCACACCACCAGTTCCGCCGGATGTTCCGCTTTGAAGGCATTGATCGCCGCCACGCAGTCATCACGCACATCTTCAACTACTTCGTCCAACCCATCCAGCAGATAAAGCCATTGGTTTTGGGCAATCCATTCCCGGCTCAGTTGCCGCGCCACCTGGTATTGGATGAATATCTCCTCTACCAGCCACTCCGTCAGCGGCTTTCTTGTTTGTGCCCATGACGAGAGATTGAGAATGACAGGAATGGGTTGGCTGGGGTCTTGCTGCGCTTCGGCGATCAGCGTTTCCGCCAGTTGCAGCAGGGTAATGGTTTTGCCACTGCCCGGTTCGCCCAGGATGAGCAGGGCACGGCCGTAGGCTTCAAACGCCTCGCGCACATCCTCCACCTGCCGTTCTGATTGCCCAGGGGCGGTGACTGTTTTGCGGGCAACGGCCGTTGGTTCATGGCTCAGGTTTAGCGCTAACGCCACCGCCTGCGCCAGCGACTGGTGTAAAAACCCCTCAATCCACGTGGCTTGAATGTTTTGCAAGACATTCAGACGATTACGCATGTCACGACCGGTGGGCACACTGGGTCGTTGCCAGTCAATGTGCGGCCGTTCCCGTTTCAGGAGAGCGAGTAGTTTGGGCAAACGGCCGTCACCCTGCAAATGTTGAATCAGCCAGGCACATTGCCCGGTGAGCGTCGTCTCCGGCGGTTCATCTGGATTCACATTCAGTTCCAGGCATAAACCACGTAACTCCGTTCGGCTAAAAGCCTGCGCCAGTTGCCGGCTCAGGGGGCCAATGTTTGATTCTGCTGGCTGATGTTTTTCCGCTTTTTGTCGTGTTGTCATCGCCATTCTCTTGCCCGGTCGGGCGGCATAAAGATACCGGCTACGGCCGTGCCTGCCAAATACGCGCCCAATTACTCGTTCTACGCTCAGTGGGAAACGAGGGGGCAGCGCATCGTGATGTTTTTCACAAAGACAGTGCCTTTTGTCACTACAGGCCAATGACCCGGTAAGGCATACTAGGAGATAGGAAAAGATTGTTTCTTGTCCTATGGAGGTAGTCATGTTTCAAAAAATCTTAGTCCCCCTGGACAGTTCTGATCTGGCTGAGTATGCCTTGTCGCCAGCCATTCAACTGGCTGAACAGTTTGAAAGTGACCTGGTGCTGCTGCACGTACTGGAACACCACACCGTCTTCATTCCCGAAGGACCAGACCTGATGGGGCACAATCTCAACGTTCCCCAAACTGCCTTTAGCCGCGAAGAGTTAGCGGCGCGGGAATACCTGGTGGGCATCAACCACAAGATTGGCGCGGGGCAACCAAACTTTAACTGCTATACCCGCCTGGAAGATGGTGACCCGGCCGGCCGCATTCTGGACACGGCCGTTGAAGAAAAAGCCGACCTCATTGTCATGTCCACTCATGGTTACTCTGGCGTCACCCGCTGGGTCTTGGGCAGCGTAGCCGAAAAGGTGATGCGCCATGCCCCCTGCCCCGTCCTGGTTATTCGCGGCCGTAACCCCATCCAACAGGCGCTCATTACGCTGGATGGCTCGTCGTTGGCGGAGGCCAGCCTGCCCGGTGGCCTGGCCATTGCCCAGGCGTTGGGGGCAGATGTGACGCTACTGCGGGTGGATGATGCTTCTGATACTGTTGATCCTAAAGAGGTGATGGAACTGAACCGGAACGAGCACGGTTTAGGCGAACGGTATCGGGATTCGCTGTATCACGATGCAGAGGAATACCTGGCACGTATTCAGCGGCAATACCGGCGGGATGATCTGGTGGTGGACACGGCCGTGCGCTACGGCAAACCAGCCACCGCCATCCTCAATTACGTTGAGACCCATCCGGTAGATCTGATTGTCATGTCCACACACGGCCGTACCGGTCTGGCGCGCTGGCGTTATGGCAGCGTTACCGAAAAAGTGCTGCGCAGTGCTAATTGCGCCATGTTCATCAGCCGACCTGATTTCAGTGAGCGGTGAGCAGTATGAGTTCCCACTGCTTACTGCTTACTCCCCATAAAGAGGAACCAGATGATAACACCCGACCGCACCGTTCCCACCACCTGCCCCTACTGCGGCGTAGGCTGCCAGATTGATCTGCATATTAAAGATGAGATGGTGTATCGTGTTGACGGCCGTTTTGACAACGACGTCAACAACGGCAAACTGTGTGTTAAGGGGCGCTTTGGCTACGACTTTATCCACGCCCCCGACCGGTTGACACAACCCCTTGTCAGAGATGGCAGGGTGACAGAAGAGCATCTCGTCACCTTATCACCCTCTCACCCTATCACCTTGTCAGGCTTCACCCCCACCTCCTGGGAAAACGCCCTGGATACCATTACCCAACGCTTGCGGGAGATACGGGAACAGCATGGCCCGGACAGCATCGCCATCCTCACTTCCGCCAAATGCACCAACGAAGAAAATTACCTGCTGCAAAAATTTGCCCGCGCGGTGATCGGCACGAACAACGTGGATCACTGCGCCCGTCTCTGACACAGTAGCAGCGTGGCCGGTCTGGCCACCACACTGGGTTCCGGCGCAATGACCAACTCCATCCGCGACATTCCCCGCGCTGATGTTTTGTTGGTGACGGGTTCCAACACCACCGAAGCTCATCCGGTATTGGCGTTGCAAATGAAAAAAGCGGTGCGGCAGTATGGGGCCAAACTGCTGCTTATTGACCCCCGCGAAATTGAACTGGCAGAGTTTGCTTACCTGCATCTGCGCCACAAACCAGGCACCGATGTGGCTCTTTTTAACGCCATGGCCCACGCCATCATCGCTCACGGCTGGGCCAATGAGCGGTTTATTGCCGAACGCACCGAGGGGTATGCCGCGCTCAAAGAGGCGCTGGCCGACTGGCCGCCGGAACGGGCCGCCGTCCTCACCGGGGTGCGAGCGCGGGATATTGTGGCTGCCGCCCAACTGTATGCCCAGGCAAACAATGGCGCTATCTTTTGGGCTATGGGCATCACGCAGCATACCAGCGGCACGGACAATGTGAAGGCGCTGTCTAATCTGGCACTCCTTACCGGGCATATTGGCCGGCCGGGCACGGGGCTGAACCCGTGGACAGAACAATGTGCAGGGGGCGTGTGACATGGGTGGCCTGGTGAATGTGTTTCCTGGCTACCAGCCCGTCACCAGTGAAGAAGTGCGGCGCAAATTTGCCACCGGTTGGGATGTGCCCTATGAATCGCTCAGCCCAAAGGTGGGATTAACGGTGACGGAGGTGATGAATGGGGTGCTGGACGGCAGTGTCCATGCCATCTACATCATGGGCGAGAACCCTATGCTCTCCGACCCCAATCTCAGCCACGTCAAGGCAGCGCTGGAGTCCGTTGATTTTCTGGTGGTGCAGGACATTTTCCCGAACGAAACGGCCGTGCTCGCCGATGTGATTTTGCCCGCCGCCAGTTTTGCCGAAAAAGTGGGCACGTTTACCAGCACCGAACGGCGGGTACAGATGGTGCGCCCCGCCTTTGCCCCGCCGGGAGAGGCCCGCCAGGATTGGCAGATTGTGATGGAACTGGCAAATCGCCTGGGGCACAACTGGCATTATGACTGCCCGGCGGAGATTTTTGCGGAAATGGCGACCCTGACGCCGCAATATGCGGGCATGAGCCATGCCCGATTGGAAGAGGGCGGCTTGCAATGGCCCTGCCCCACGCCAGAGCATCCCGGTACACCCATTTTGCACACCAGCCAGTTCACACGCGGTTTGGGCCTCTTCTGCCCGGTCACCTACCGCCCACCGGCCGAAGAAACAGACGAGGAGTACCCGTTTATTCTTTCCACCGGGCGCATCCTCTTCCACTGGCACGGCGGCACGATGTCCCGCCGGTCGCCGGGGTTGGAGGCGATTGCCCCGGAAGCGGAAGCGGAAATTCACCCAAGTGACGCTGCCCAACTGGACATTGTTGATGGAGATTGGGTGCGGGTAGCTTCACGGCGGGGCGAAGTGCTGGCGGTGGCTAAATTGACCAACCGTTCCCCCAAAGGTACGGTATTTATGACCTTTCATTATGCGGAAACGGCCGTGAACCTGCTCACCATTGACGCCGTAGACCCCACCGCCAAAATTCCTGAATACAAGGTTTGCGCGGTGAAAATGAACAAGGTAGGGGCAACCCTTGTGGTTGCCCCATAGGGCAGGCACAAGACCTGCCCCTACAAACCATTGACATGGAGAAATAAAATGTCAGAAGCACAAAGCAACATTAGTTTTTCTTTTGATGCCCTCTTGCCGCCAGAAATGGCGCAAAAAGCGGAGAATGCCGGTGTGGCCAAAGCCAACCTGGGCAAATGGCGCATGTTGGCGCTGGCGATTTTAGCCGGTGCATTTATCGCTCTGGGGGCGATGTTTGCCACCACTGCCACTACCGGCGCGGCCGGCAATATGGCGTTTGGTGTGGCTAAGGTGTTGGGCGGGCTGGTTTTTAGCCTGGGGCTTATTCTGGTGGTCATTGCCGGGGCGGAACTGTTTACCGGCAATAACCTGATCGTGATGGCCTGGGCCAGCCATAAGGTGAGTACTGGCAAGTTGCTGCGTAATTGGGGCATTGTGTATGTGGGGAATTTCATTGGGGCGACGGCAACGGCCGTGTTTGTCTTCCTCAGCCACCAATACATGAGCGCCAACGGCGCGTTGGGCGTGAATGCCCTGACCATTGCCAACAACAAAAGCGGGCTGGAATTTTTCCCGGCCTTTGTATTGGGTGTGTTGTGCAATGCCCTGGTCTGCCTGGCGGTGTGGTTATGTATGAGCGCTCGCACCACCACCGACAAAATTCTGGCCATCATTTTCCCCATCACCGCCTTCGTAGCTGCCGGATTTGAACACAGCATTGCCAACATGTATTTCATCCCCATCGGACTGTTCATCAAACGGTTTGCCCCCGCCTCCTTCTGGAGCGCGGCGGGCGTCTCCGCAGCCGACTACACCAATCTGACCTGGGGCAACTTCTTCTTTGCCAACCTGCTGCCGGTGACGTTGGGCAACATCGTCGGTGGGGCGGTGATGGTGGGGTTGGTTTACTGGTTCATCTACTTGCGGCCGGCCGGGCATCTGCTGCCACGGCGACCGGTTCACGATAAAGAACAACAGGTGAAACAAGCCTGATTTGTTTCATAGTCTGCCTCCTCCTAAGAAAAAGCGCCTGGTGTCTGTGACCCAGGCGCTTTTTCATTTATTGACCGCTCAATTTGTTGTTTTTAGAGCAAAATTGATTACTATTCGCTTGCATTATTGATCAAGGGTTTTACGGCCGAACCCACTGGAGGACCTATGTCTGATGAAAATAGTTTTGACTACACTTTGAATAGCCTGATGCCACTCAAGCTAAACCGGGCACACCGGTTTGCCCTGGCTTTGCAGCGTCTCATCAACCTGCAAGAATATAACCCCATGGGAGGTGACCGCGATGGCTGACGTCTCTTTACAATCTATCACCCATTGGACCTCACTCCATCTTTCCGCTCGCCCGGTAGACGACAAGGGAGAGTATGGCGCATTTGCCAACGCCCCCATTGGCGCCGGTGAAGTGGTGGCAACCTGGGGCGGCGAAATTGTGACCGGGGAGCAATTAGCCGATCATCCAGCATTCACCCAAACCCATAGTCTGCAAATCGAAGAAAACCTGTTCATCAAGCCGTTAGATGGCGTGCCATCTGAACCGGCCGACTTTATTAACCATTCCTGTGCACCCAACCTGGGCCTGAGCGGGCAAATTACGTTGGTCGCTCTGCGCCTTATTAACCCTGGCGAAGAACTCTGTTTTGACTATGCCATGAGTGATGGCTCGGCCTATGACGAGTTCGACTGCGCCTGCGGGTCGCCCCACTGCCGGGGCCGGGTCACAGGCAATGACTGGCAGTTGCCCTCTTTGCAAGAACGGTATGCGGGTCATTTCTCGCCCTACTTGCAAAGGCGCATTGACCGGTGGCGACAAAAGCAGTTCGCTGCGAGTCGGCCGGCCGTGAACGGCCGTGCCTCCACCACCCACATAACATCATAAACCGCATCTTTTTTCAGCCAGCCTGATGCTCTGGCTGTTTTGTGTTGCCGCCTGCACACTGCGGTAGCTCTTTATTTTCTATGCCACGTGAGGTGATTTGCTAAATCGCCCTACAACAAAAACAAGGAGACAAAAGATGGACAAACGATTCACACACTGGGTAACGCCCAAATTGGAAGCCCGCCCCAACCCGGCCAAAGGGTTTTGGGGATTGTATGCTACTACCTTCATCGCCAAAGGCGAACTGGTTATCTGTTGGGGTGGGGATGTGGTCACCGGGGCGCAGTTGGCGCAGCTTTCTTATCGCGAACAGGAGCACACCGTTCAGATTGAAGATGACCTGTACCAGGTGCCCGTCCGTGAGCCGGAGCCGGGCGATTATGTCAATCATTCCTGCGAACCAAATGCCGGTATGAGCAGTTCCATTACCCTGGTGACGCTGCGTGACATCTGGCCCGGTGAAGAACTCTGTTTCGACTATGCCATGAGCGACAGTACCCCGTATTGTGAATTTACCTGCGGTTGCGGCACACCCTCTTGCCGGGGCGAGATCACCTGTAATGACTGGATGTTGCCCGAATTGCAGGCCCGGTATGACGGCTACTTCTCGCCCTACCTGCAACGCCGCATTGACCGGATGCGCCTGGAGCGCATGAGTCAGATGGCGGAGGTGGAGATAGTGCGTCGCAAGTAGCAGGTAGCAGGCGGCAAGTCGGTACCTGCAACTTGCCACCTGCTACTTGTTACCAATTAAGAGTATAATCCCGCCGCTATGGGATTTGATTTTGCGTTTGAAGTTACGGCCGTCAACGGCAAAGCGCGGAACGGCCGTTTCCACACCCCGCACGGCCCCATCCACACCCCCGTTTTTGCTCCCGTTGGCACCCAGGCTACCGTCAAGGCGCTGAAGCCGGATGATCTGGCGGCTTTGGGGGCCACCCTGGTCCTCAGCAATACCTACCATTTGTATCTGCGTCCTGGTGATGGGCTGGTGCGTGAGTTGGGCGGGCTCCATGAGTTCATGCAGTGGCCCGGCCCGATTCTGACCGACAGCGGCGGCTTCCAGGTGTTCAGCCTCAGCCAGACACGCAAAATTGACGCTGACGGCGTGACTTTCCAGTCCCATCTGGATGGCTCCTACCACCGTTTCACACCGGAGAGTAGCATCGCCATCCAGGAAAACCTGGGCGCGGACATCATCATGGCCTTCGACGAATGTCCGCCACCGACCGACTACGAGTATGTCAAACTATCGCTCACCCGCACCCACCCCTGGCTGGAACGGTGCGTGGCCGCCAAAACGCGGGATGATCAGGCGCTTTTTGGCATTGTGCAGGGCGGCATTTTCCCTGACCTACGCGCCGAAAGCGCCGCTTTTGTCACCGGGCTGGATTTGCCCGGATACGCCATTGGTGGATTGGCGGTAGGCGAGACGAAGGCGCAAATGTACCACACGCTGGATGCTACTGTGCCACACATGCCAGTCCACAAACCGCGTTACCTGATGGGCGTGGGGGAACCGGAAGATTTGGTGAATGCGGTGCTGCGCGGTGTGGATATTTTTGACTGCGTGGCTCCCACGCGGCTGGCGCGGCACGGCACGGCCTATGTGCGCGGCGGGCGGCTGAACTTGCGCAACGCGGCGCATACGCGGGACGCGGCCCCCATCGCCGCCGACTGCGCCTGTTACACCTGCCAGCATTTCAGCCGCGCCTATCTGCGCCATCTGGTGAAGGCGGATGAAATCCTGGCGCATGTTTTACTGAGCATTCACAACGTCCACTTTCTGATTGCCTTGATGGGGCAGATGCGGGCAGCGATAGAAAAAGGGACGTTGCAGTTGTTTGCAGATGAGTTTTTGAGTCATTATGCGGAGATTGGAGATTAGGAGAACAGGGGACTAAGAGATTCAGTAAAACCAAAATCCAATGAAAGTGTCATTCCGAGGTCCTCCGAGGGATCCCTACGAGCTAGTCAAAGGGGATTACTCACTCCGAAGACTCCGTTCGGAATGACAGGTTATTGGTTATAGGTGATTTTGGATCCACTGAGATTGGGAGATTCTCTCAATCTCCAATCTCTCTTGAGAAACTATGAGTATCATCGAAGCCATTTTATTAGGGATTATCCAGGGGGCGACGGAGTTTTTGCCGATTTCCAGCGATGGGCATCTGGTGCTGCTGCCGACGTTTTTTCAGATGACGGTGCCCGACCTGACGTTGATTGGGGTGCTGCATTTGGGTACGTTGACGGCGATTTTGATCTATTTTTGGCGTGATCTGTGGCAGATTATCACGGCCGTACTCCAAAACTTATGGCAAAAGACTCCACTGGCAACAGAGGAGGCCCGTCTGGGTTGGCTGATTGCCGTAGGCACCATTCCGGCAGTGATTTTAGGGTTGATGTTTAAGGATTGGTTGGAGTCGGTGTTCACCTCGCCCACGATAGCGGCGTTTTTTTTGCTGGTCACGGCCGTGTTCCTGATCATCGCCGAACGCGCCCGGCCCGGTTACAAAACGCCGCCGCAGCTCAGTTGGGCGGATGTGACCCTGATTGGTCTGTTGCAGGCGTCGGCCTTGCTGCCGGGGCTGTCACGCAGTGGCAGCACCATTGCCGGGGGGCGGCTGCGGGGATTGGACAGACCGGCGGCTACCCGTTTCAGCTTTTTGCTGGGCGTACCGGCCATCTTGGGGGCGGGCGTGTTGTCGCTGGTAGATATTCTCACCGAGACACCGACCTATACCTCAGGCGTTTATGTGGCCGGTTATCTGGCCGCGGCCGTTACCGGCTATCTGTGCATTGCCTTCTTGCTGCGTTGGGTGCGTACTCATACACTCTATGTTTTTGCTGTTTACTGTATCCTGGCGGGAGGTGGCTATTTGTTGGTTTCATTTCTGGCGTTGTAGGACAAATTGTCAATTTGCCTACCAATGTGGAGGTAAACGATGGCCCGGTTACTTGTTATTAGCGTGATCGTTCTGGCAGGCATTGTCACGGCCGTTGCCACTTATCGTAATCTTTCGGCGGGCGCATTGACCGTTGTCAGCGTCAGCCCAGCGGCCCGTTCCGGGGGTGCGCCGGTGGACACGGCCGTGACCATCCAGTTCAGCCAGCCCATCAGCCGCAGCACCATCGTCAGCGGCACCGTGCGCGTATTTGGCATGTGGAGCGGCGCAAAAGCGGGCGCTTTCGGTTTTGCCGATCTGGATGAGACCGTCATCTTCACCCCCACCACCCCCTTCAGCGCCGGAGAAATGGTCATGGTCATCCTGTCCGGCCAGATACGCGCCGCCGATGGTTCGGAGATGCCCAACAGCTACACCTTCCAGTTCGGCACAGCCTCCCAACCGGCAACCCTGCAATTTCAGCATGTGGATACTTTGGATGTGCGCGGCACGGCCGGGGTGCACACTCAGGCATATGGCGGCGTGGCGACCGATTTCAACAACGATGGCTGGCTCGACCTGACCATCATTAACGAAGTTACGGCCGATGCCCGTGTCTTTCTGAACCGGGCGGATGGCTCTGGGCTTTTCAATGATTTTCTGCTGCCCACCACCCCGCTCAACACCCAGGCCAGCCCCAGCGCACCCTCGGATTTTAATCTGGATGGGAACGCTGATCTGGCGGTGGTGAACATTGGCACTAACAGCATTTCCATTTTGCTGGGCAATGGCGATGGCACGTTTGCTTCGCAGGAAGTGGGTGTGGGGCCACAGCCACGCGGGATAGCCGTAGCGGATGTGGACAGCGATGGCGACCCGGACATTGTGAACACCAACTCCGGTTTTAACAGCAATGCCGGCAATATGTCCATCTTGCTCAATGATGGGCAAGGGGTGTTTGGTTCGCCTACCTATTTTGAAGGCGGCGGCACGAGGGAATGGGCGTTGGCGGCGGCGGATATGGACGAAGATGGCATTTTAGACCTGGTGATTGGCACCCGCGCCACCAGCAATCCACAGGTGATTGTGAACAAGGGGAATGGGGATGGCACCTTCACCTTTGTTTCGGCGCGGATCGGTGGGCAGGTGTGGATGTTGAATGTGGGGGATGTGAATGGGGACGGGCATGAGGATGTGGCCACGGCCAACAGCAACAACGGCACCGGTTCCATTTTTTTAGGTGATGGCGTGGGGAATTTGTCTGCGCCGATGTACTACCCCATTGACCCCTTTCCGTTGGCGACGGATTTAGGGGATATAGATGGGGATGGCGACCTGGATTGGGCCACATCCAGTTTTTCGGGTGATTGGTTTTTATTCCTGAATAATGGCAATGGCGCATTTTTGCTGCGCCAGACGTTCCCGGCGACCAGTGCATCTTCGTGTGCGTTGATGATGGATATGGACAATAACGGCACATTGGATCTGGCGTTGATTGATGAGATCGCCGATGAGGTGCAATTGATGCACAATCCACCATCCGTAGTGGTCGTCACGCCGACGATCAGCATTACGCCTACGGTGTTTTCGGCCACGCTGGCGATGAACACGGCCGTGACCATGCCCCTGACCATCGCCAATATCGGCACGGCCACGCTGGATTGGCAAATCGAGGAAACGTCTTGCCTGGCCCCGGCTGATGTGCCCTGGCTGCAAGCGTCGCCGGTGGGGGGAAGTACGGCCGTGTCTACGACGACGGCCGTTGACCTGACGCTGAACAGCACCGGCTTGCTAGCCGGTTTGCACACGGCCAATTTGTGTATTGCCAGCAATGACCCACTGCAACCGGAAGTCAATGTGCCCGTGACGTTGCAGGTGACGGACGATCCACCGCCACCCACCCCCACCATCCCCCCCCCGACCCCTACGCCCCTCCCGCCGAATTTTGGGATTTACCTGCCGATGATAGTGAAAGAGGGTTAAATGGCACGGCGTTGATTTACGGCCGTCCACATAGACAGTTCACCACGACGGCCGTATAATTAGCAGCAACTTCAACTTAAAAAGATGACCAACGGCCGTACCCGGCCTGGGTCTGAGCAAAGCCTGATCATCCACATGGTCAGGCTTTTTTTGACTAAAGAGGTATCCACAGATTGCACAGATTTCACAGATAAAAATCTGCGTCATCTGTGCAATCTGTGGATTATTTTCTAAAGGAGCATGTAACATGAAAAGCGAACATTATATTGAACTGGATGAAACCTACAGCGCCCACAATTATCACCCGCTGGATGTAGTGGTAGAAAAGGCCGAAGGTGTGTGGGTGTATGACGTAGACGGCAAGAAGTACCTGGACTGCCTGGCGGCGTATTCGGCCGTGAACCAGGGACACTGCCACCCAAAAATTCTGGATGCGGCCATCTCCCAGATGCACAAGGTCACGCTCACATCCCGTGCCTTCCGCAATGATCAGATGGGGCCATTCCTGAAAGAGATGTGCGAACTGACGGGATATGACATGGCCCTGCCGATGAACACGGGCGCGGAAGCGGTGGAGACGGCCATCAAAGCGGCCCGCAAATGGGGTTATGAAATTAAGGGCGTGCCGGATGGCAAAGCGGAGATCATTGTGTGTGAGGGGAATTTTCACGGCCGTACCACCACCGTCGTCGGCTTTTCCAGTGAACCGGCCTATAAGCAGCACTTTGGCCCCTTCACCCCCGGCTTCAAGATCATCCCCTACGGCAACATCGAGGTGCTACGCCAGGCCATCAATCCGCATACCGTCGCCTTTCTGGTGGAACCCATTCAGGGCGAAGGCGGCGTGGTCATGCCACCCGCCGGTTTTATTCGCGCCGCCTATGATTTGTGCCAGGAGCATAACGTGCTCTTTGTGGCCGATGAGATTCAGACGGGCTTCGGCCGTACCGGGAAGCTGTTTGCCTGCCACCATGAAGGCGTCAAGGCAGACATGACCATTGTGGGCAAGGCGTTGAGCGGCGGTTTTTATCCGGTCTCGGCCGTATTGTCAGACCGGGACATTTTAGGGCTGTTCCATCCGGGCGATCATGGCAGCACCTTTGGCGGCAATCCGCTGGGCGCGGCCATTGCCCGCGCCGCGCTGGCGGTGCTGGTGGAAGAAAATCTGGTGGCGCAGTCGGCCGAATTGGGCGCGTATTTCAAGGGGCGGCTGGAACGCATTGAAAGTGATCACATTAAAGAAGTGCGCGGTAAGGGGCTGTTTATTGGCGTGGAGTTGAACACAAAAGCGCGCCGTTTTTGTGAAGCATTGCAAGAGCGGGGCGTGTTGTGCAAAGAAACCCACGAAAACGTCATCCGCTTTGCGCCGCCGCTGGTGATCAATAAAGAGCAAATTGACTGGGCATTGGAACAGGTAGAACCAGTATTGATGATGCCATGATTTGTTGCGTGATACGTGATACGTGATGCGTGAATCACGTATCACGCTAAAACTTTGACTTCTGTTTCTAGCCGGTCGCCCAGGTTCATTCTGGCTTGCTCAATCTCATAATGCGTTTGAATACCGGTCCAAAACTCAACCGACATGCCAAAATAACGCGCCAATCGCAGGGCTGTGTCTGCGCTAATGCCCCGCTCGCCACGAATGATTTTGTTGATCCGCATGGCCGGGACGCCAATGTCTTGTGCCAGGCGGTATTGGCTAATGCTCATCGGTTTGAGGAATTCCTCTTCCAATATCTCACCTAACAAAATAATCTGAACTTTCTCGTGTCATTCCGCTCCTTCGATGCCTCAGGGCCGGCTAGTCTTCGAGGATGAATCTCTCCCATTTGTAGAGGAGAAGGATCCCTCGCTCCGAAGACTCCGCTCGGCATGACAGGCCAATTTGAAAAGTTAAGAAGACTTTCTTAACGATGTGATCAGTGTCCTCTTCATTTGTTGACAAAGGGGTATGCCCTGGCTAGAATCAAAACTGTGGTCCTTACCTTTAACCAGACTACATAATTCATCTGGTTCACAATCTTACCCACTTCAAATAGTCCATATTTCAAACAAAAGGAGTGAAAATTATGGCTTTTCAATTACCCCCTTTGCCGTATGCTTTTAATGCGTTGGAGCCGCATATTGATGCGCGCACCATGGAAATTCACCATGACAAACACCATGCTGCCTATACCACTAATCTGAATAAGGCACTGGAGGCTTACCCCGATCTGGCAACGAAGAGTATTGAGGCGTTGTTAGGCGATTTGAACGCGGTGCCAGAGGGAATCCGCACGGCCGTGCGAAATAACGGTGGCGGTTTCGCTAACCATAATCTCTTCTGGACAGTCATGAGTCCCAACGGCGGCGGTGCACCTTCTGGTGCTTTGGCCGGTGCGATTAACGCTGCTTTTGGCAGCTTTGATGCTTTCAAAGAGAAGTTCAACAATGCGGCCGCTACTCGTTTTGGTTCTGGTTGGGCCTGGCTGTATGTAGATGGTGGTGGCAACCTGGTTGTTGGGTCTACTCCCAATCAGGACACACCGCTGATGGAAGGTGGCAAACCGGTTTTGGGGCTGGATGTGTGGGAACATGCCTATTATCTGCATTACCAGAACCGCCGCCCGGATTACATCAATGCCTGGTGGAATGTAGTCAACTGGGAGGCCGCAGCTGCCAATTATGCGGCCGCCAAATAAGCGAACTCACCCGCTCTAATTCAAAAGCCCCGGCTCATTATAGTCGGGGCTTTTTTGTGGGAATACGGCCGTTGTACACCTGAAAATGATTACTTTTGACGCCTTTATTAAAAATTGACAAAGGTTAACCTTAGGGCTAGAATGAGGACGTTGACCACCTGTGATATTTTGTACAAACACCATCTGGTCACCGGCCAATTAGATAACAATTGGCAGCCAATCAGGCAACCAATTACCAACATCAGCTTCAAGGTTTCAGAAGGAGAGTGAGTAAACATGACCCACATTGTTACCCGTTTATGCTTGCGAGACACAGCCTGTGTGGAGGTGTGTCCTGTAGAATGTATGGTACTGGGCAAACCGGAAGAGGAGTGGCCCTGGCTTTACATTGATCCCGATACTTGCATTGACTGTGGCGCTTGCGTGCCGGAATGTCCTTATGAAGCAATCTTCCCCGAAGAAGAAGTACCCTTTGATTATGCGGCCCCAGCCGGCGTCTGGATTGCCAATACAAAAGAACTCTTACCTGATGGTCAACCATTTGAAGGCGAAGTGGATGGTCACCAGGTTAAGTTATTGAATGCAAAGCAGCTGGCCGGCGGTGAAATTCTGGACCTGACCGAGGACATTCCACCCAACTATGACTTCTTCTCTGAAGGGCCTGGTTACAGCGCTCTTGACTAAGTAAAAACCCCTCTTCATCAGGGGGATGAGTTAAAAAAGCCGAATTAGCGCTGGCACAGATGTGCATGGGTGCTAATTCGGCTTTTTAGTTTAGAGGTTCTTATGAGCGACTATCGCATTGAAAAAGATTCTTTAGGTGAATTGGAAGTACCGGCACAAGCTTATTGGGGTGTGCAAACTCAGCGCGCAATCCAAAATTTCCCCATTACCGGGTTGAAACCATATCCAGCGTTTGTCTGGTCTATGG
>CAYXUZ010000047.1:0-489 GCA_964467705.1 uncultured Ardenticatenaceae bacterium
GGAGATTAGGAGACTGGGAGACTGGAACAACCAATCTCTCAGTCTCTCACTCTCTTAGTCTCTCACTCTCCCAATCTCCAATGATGATAAGTTCTACCTGCCAATTGCTTCTGATTTAATTGCGCCGACGGCCGTGCCAGCGCCACCTTAATCACCCCGTCCTCTTCCAGCGCTTGCAGGAATTCCAGTTGGAAATAGTCGGCCAGCCAGGCGCCGTCCTGGAACCTCGGTTATCAACATACGCAGCCCCACGCGGGCCAGCACCTCTTTTTTCAGGTGGTATTTGTTCAGCCCCAAGAGCGGGATATGGACACGGCCGTGACTGGCCTGATACAGCTCATTCGCCACCGGAATCTCTTCCCGCGTCACGCCCAATAAGCCCTGCGGCCGGAATTGGGACAGGTCGCCCACCAGCACCAGCCCCGCCGCCTCATCCACCTGCGACAATAGCTGCCGGACGAATTCGACGGCGTATTTGACTTGTACGTG
>CAYXUZ010000047.1:499-19954 GCA_964467705.1 uncultured Ardenticatenaceae bacterium
TTCCATGAGAGGTCTCGGCGTAAAACGTAAAACGTAAGAGATTGCCTTACGTTTTACGCTTTACGTTTTATTCTACAAAGTTCGCACATCCGTCACCCGCCCGGTCACGGCCGTCGCCGCCGCCGTCAATGGGCTGGCTAAAAAGGTACGGCCGCCTTTGCCCTGCCGCCCTTCAAAATTACGATTGCTGGTGCTGACGGCGTACTGCCCCGGCTGTAATTGGTCGCCATTCATGGCAATACACATCGAGCAGCCCGCCTCGCGCCATTCCGCGCCCGCTTCCTTGAAAATGCGGTCCAGCCCTTCGGCTTCCGCCTGCTTCTTCACATCCTGCGAACCGGGCACGACCATCACACGCACCCCGTCGGCCACTTTGCGACCCTGAATAATTGCCGCCGCCTGCCGCAAATCGGAAATACGGCTGTTGGTGCAGGAGCCAATGAAGACCACATCCACCGGCTTGCCCAGCAGCGGCTGCCCCGGCTGCAAATCCATGTAGGCCAGCGCCTTGGCCACTGTCTGCCGTTCGCTCAGATCGGGAATGTCCATCGGGTCGGGCACAACGGCCGTGATCTTCATGCCCAGCCCCGGATTCGTGCCATAGGTGATCATCGGTTCCAGGTCGTGTACGTCCAGGTCAATGGATTTGTCAAAGGCCGCCCCGTCGTCGGAAGCCAGGGCGCGC
This sequence comes from uncultured Ardenticatenaceae bacterium, assembly GCA_964467705.1. GTDB lineage: Bacteria > Chloroflexota > Anaerolineae > Promineifilales > Promineifilaceae > CAADGU01. The sequence goes on from CAYXUZ010000047.1 coordinate 1,185, forward strand.
CAGGCGGCCACCGCCTGATCCCAGGCCCCGTTTTGTGGCGCGTGCGGCCGTCCCGCCAGATATTCAAACGTGGTATCGTCCGGGGCCACCAGACCGGCCCGCGCCCCACCTTCAATGCTCATATTGCAAATGGTCATGCGCTGCTCCATCGTCAGCCCACGAATGGCCTCGCCGCGATATTCAAAGACATGCCCGGTGCCGCCGCCAATACCGATTTTAGAGAGCAGCAGCAGAATGATGTCTTTTGAGGCCACGCCAACGGGGAGACGGCCGTGTACATTCACCGCATACGTCTTTGGCTTCGTTTGCAGCAGACATTGGGTGGCCAGCACATGCTCCACTTCCGACGTACCGATGCCAAAGGCCAGCGCGCCAAACGCGCCGTGTGTGGCCGTATGGCTGTCGCCGCAGACAATGGTCATGCCTGGCTGCGTCAGCCCCAGTTCCGGCCCAATGACATGCACAATGCCCCGGTTGGGGCTGTCCATGCCAAAAAGCTGGATGCCAAAGTCGCGGCAGTTTTGTTCCAGGGTGGCAATCTGTTTGGCGGCAATGGCGTCCGAAATAGGCACACCAATCGGCGTGGTGGGGATGCTGTGGTCCATGGTGGCGATGGTTTGCGACGGCCGTCGCACCTTTAACCCCCGTTCGCGCAGCCCCGTAAACGCCTGCGGCGACGTGACCTCATGAATCAAATGCAGGTCAATATACAGCACCGCCGGACTGCCCGCCTCCTCCGCCACCACATGGCTCTCCCAAATTTTGTCAATAATCGTCTTTGGTGTATTCATTAATAATCTTTCCTCTTCAAGAATGATTTAGTTTTAGGTCTCTTGGGCTTCTTGCTGTTTCGATAGGCAATGCACATCTCCATAAGAACAAAAGACACAACAATGGCCAGCCTTTGGCCGTAGTTTTGCACCACACCTGGCGCAAGTATGGAAAATCTGTCAGTAATCATGAGGCAATGTGAGTTTTTCAGCATAGCCACATTCTGGGCAAGTCAGAGTAGATTCGGGAATTAAAGTCATGTTACAGACCCGGTTTGATACCGGCAAAAACCGCCAATTCAAAATACTTCAAATAACAATCCACGTGAATAAAGCCGATTTCGCGCAGCCAATCGCATTGGGATCGTATCAGACAACTGTCATTTTCAATACCACCCATTTATCTTCTCCCTTCTATTTGTGTTCCACATGGGTGATGATTTTTGTTATCAATGCCTTCATGTCTGGTACTGGAAAAACATGGCCCACGCCCTCAAGCCAGTAACCCTCTGCGCCGGGAATAGCTTCAACAAGTTTCCGGCCGTGCGCAACAGGAATCAACTGGTCGGCCGTTCCATGAACAACAAGTGTTGGTATGCTCAGTCTGCTTAATCCATCATACCGTGAGCCGGAAACGGTCACGGCCGTTTGATGTTGCAACGCGCCCCACAGGTGAATTCCCCTTCGCTTTCGCAGAGCATACAACACGACTTCAGCCATCTCTTTTATATCCAAACCATCATAGCCGAACCCCACAATCTGTTTGGCAATGCGCTCCTTGATCAGATTCCGCTCACCGCCCATCAGGCGATACTTGAACAAAGGGATACCTTTGACGGCCGATTCAAGAAAATAACGGGAGGTTAAACCGGGGATATCCGGGTCGGCAATATAACCTGATGTCATCATTAAAGTGAGCGAAGCCACCCGCTGCGGATGCTTGATTGCCATTTCCTGCGCGATCATGCCACCCATTGAGAGGCCGACAAGATGTGCCTTTTCAATCTCGTTCGCATCTAACACAGCCATAGTATCGCCAGCCATATCCACCACCGAATAGGGATTCTTCCGATCCCAATCTTTTATCCAATCAGACATTCCCGTGCTGCGATGATCGTAGCGAATGAGTTGGTAGCCCGCCGCCAAAAAAGCCTGCATAAAGAGTGGCGGCCAGAACAAAGCATCACCCCCAACCCCCATGATGAGCAACACGGTTCCTTTGGGCGTTTCAGCAGGGAGAATGCTTTCATACCAGATGTTTAATCCGTCTGACAAAGCGAAACCTGTTTTGCCAATAATCAGTTCCGGCAGTTCGCTGTTTAGCACTTCATCAATCACGGCATCCGTTTCAGGCGGCAATTTTGGCCCGGAAACAATGACATAAATCAAAAGGATGCCGAATAAGAACAGGATGACAAAAACAAAGATCATGATTCTCAGGAACCGGGTTTCACACCGGCAAAAACCGCCAATTCAAAATACTTCAAATAACAGTCCACATGGATAAAGCCGATTTCGCGCAGCCAGTCGCATTGGGTTTCTACGGCCGTCAGCTTATTCGCTGCTTTATCTGGCCGGTTATACAACTCATGGGCGATTTGATCGCGAGGTTGTCCATTCCCATTTTGCCGATGGTAGGCCACCATCGCATCCACAAACGCCTCCTCAAACAGCATCTCCCCCCACTTGGAGCGGGAGGCCACGTGTTCCACATTCACAAAGATGCCACCCGGTGTCAGCAGGTCATACAGTTCGGCATAGAGGGCGCGTTTACGGCCGTCTGGCTGATGATGAATCGAAAAACCGGAGACGACAACATTCAATTGACAATTATCAATTGATAATTGCCAATTGGTCTGTCCGTAATCCACTTCCACCAGCCGCACCCGCTCGCCATACCCGGCCAGCCGTTTTTGTGCGGCCGTCAGCATGGGAGCGGAAAAGTCGGCAAAGATGCCCCGTGCCGCCGGGTACTGATCCAGCACCGCCTGCCCCAAAATGCCATCACCGCAGCCCAGGTCGAGTACAAAATTGACCTCTTCCTGCGACCAGCGGATCAAGCGCAGCATCGTATCCATCTGCGCCTGCGCCAACGGAATCGCCCCGCGCACCCCGTTCAGGTAGCGGTCGGTCAGATCGCCGCCCTGCCAGACGGTGTCGTTGACGGTATCACCCAACACATTTTGCGTAATGGTCATATTTCTATATGTAGGTCCAAATTTTGGGAAAGTGTCATTCCGAGGAGTCTTCGACGAGGAATCCCTACGGCGTCTTTGTGTGGGATTCCTCACTCCGAAGACTCCGTTCGGAATGACACGTGGCCTGGAATTTGGATTCCATGCAATCTCTTGATCTCTCAATCTCTCAGCAACTTCGTTGGCAGCCCGTCAATACTCACCTGGTTCTTTTCGGCCCAATACTTTGCCAGACCGGCTTCGCCGCGATTTTCAGCCCATTCGGTCAGCAACGGCCGTTCCCCCACATATTCGTAGTACGGCACGGCAAAGCCACACGAAGTCTGCACCGATTCCACCGCCATCAGGATAATGTTGCGATTACCCACCGAATCCGAGAACAGGGGCGCGTATTCATCCCATTCCGCGTCGCGCCGGTGAACGGCACGGCCGTGTCCATACAACCTGAGTATCAACGGCTTTTCGCTAAACGAGCAAAACATGATGGTCAGACGGCCGTCTGTTGCCAAATGCGCGGCCGTTTCATTGCCCGACCCCGTCAGGTTCATAAACGCCACCCGGTTTGCGTCCAACACCCGGAACGTATCCATCCCTTTAGGAGAGAGGTTGATACGGCCGTCTCCAGCCGCACTCGCCACAAAAAAGAGATGCTGCTCTTTGATAAAAGCCGCCAGTTTGTCATTCAACGAATCGTAAAGTTGTGCCATCTTTTTGAAGAAGTAAGCAGTATACAGTGAGCAGTAAGCAGTAGACTCACTGCTTACTGCTCACTGCTTACTGCTCACTATTCACCGCCACTACACTCACCTCTTCCTCCCGCGCCGCCAGCATCTTATTCAAGGCGCTCAGGTAGGCGCGGGCCGAGGCGACCACAATGTCCGTGCTGGCCCCATGCCCGCTAAACGAGCGCACAAACGCCTGGCTCGTCTGCGGATTCAGGCCATATTCCCGCTCCCCATTTTCCGGTTGAATGCGAATCGTCGCTTCCGCCTGGGCATCTAAACCTTCCGTCACCGCGTTAATGGTGAACTCCATCAGCCGGTTGCGCACGCCAATAATGCGGTTGATCGCCTGGTAACAGGCATCCACCGGCCCCGTGCCCAACGCCGCATCCCGGTGTTCTTCGCCATCCGGCCCCACCAGGCAGACGGAGGCAGTGGGAATACTGTGGTCGCCGCAGGAGATTTGAATATGTTCCAGCTTCCAGATTTCCGGCGGCTGGAATACCTCGTCGGCAATAATTGCCTGAATGTCTGCGTCCGTGACCACTTTTTTCTTGTCCGCCAGCCGCTTAAACCGTTTGAAGGCGGCGTCCAGTTCCTCTTTGTCCAGGTCGCCGTAGCCCAGTTCCTCAATGCGAGTACGGAAAGCGTGACGGCCGCTGTGTTTGCCCAACACCAGCTTGGACGCATTCAGCCCCACCGTTTCCGGTCGCATAATTTCATACGTCTGTTGGTTCTTGAGCATCCCATCCTGGTGAATGCCCGCCTCGTGGGCGAAGGCATTGGCGCCCACAATCGCCTTGTTCGGCTGCACCACCATGCCGGTGTAGGCGCTGACCATGCGGCTGGTTTTGGTAATCTGCGTCGTGTCAATGTTGGTTTGCACGCTAAAGTTTTGCGGCCGTGTCTGAATGGCCATCACCACTTCTTCCAACGAGGTATTGCCGGCCCGCTCGCCGATGCCGTTGATGGTCACTTCCACCTGCCGCGCCCCATTTTGCACCCCGGCCAGCGTGTTGGCCGTGGCCAGCCCCAGGTCGTTGTGACAATGCACCGACCAGACCACTTTGTCCGCACCGGGTGTGTTTTCCCGTAGATACTTGATCAGCCAGCCAAACTCTTCGGGCGTGGTGTACCCCACCGTATCGGGAATGTTCAACGTCGTTGCCCCCGCTTTGATCGCCTCAGCCAAGACCTGCACCAGAAAATCAGGGTCAGAACGCCCGGCGTCTTCGGGGGAGAATTCCACATCATCACAAAGCGAACGGGCATAGCTCACGGCCGTGATCACCTGCTCCACACACTCCTCCCGATCCATCTTCAACTTGTGCTTCAGATGGATGTCACTGGTCGCCAAAAAGGTGTGGATGCGATGGCGGGGCGCGACCTTCACGGCGTCATACGCCCGCTGAATGTCTTCTTTGTTGGCGCGGGCAAGACCGGCAATGGTCATCGGTTGGCCGGATTTACGGCCGTCGGTAAGCGGCCCCACCTCCTCCGCAATCCGCCGCACCGCCTCAAAGTCACCCGGCGAAGCAATGGGAAAACCCGCCTCGCAGATGTCCACACCCAACCGCGACAACTGCCGGGCAATCTCCAGCTTCTCCTCCACATTCAACGTCGCCCCCGGCGACTGTTCGCCATCACGCAGCGTCGTGTCAAAGACCACTACCGTATCCATCGCTCACTCTCCTTCGGAGAGGTGTCACGTATCAAGTGTCATGTGTCAAGCCCTCTATACCTGACACCTGACACCTGACACCTGACACTCACTCACTCAATCTCCACCGGATTCAACCACGGCATCATCTGCCGCAGTTCTTTGCCCACCTGCTCAATCTGCGAACTACGGGCTTCGGCGCGGCGTTGTTCAAACCAGGGACGGCCGTTCACATTCTCATCAATCCACCCCTCCGCATACGCCCCCGTTTGAATGTCCGCCAGGATTTGTTTCATCGCCCGCCGCGTCTCGTCGGTGACGATTTTGGGGCCGCCGGTATAATCGCCGTGTTCGGCCGTGTCGCTGACGCTGTAACGCATATAGCTCAGTCCACCCCGATAAAACAGGTCAACAATCAATTTCAGTTCGTGCAGGCACTCAAAGTAGGCGATCTCCGGCTGGTAGCCCGCTTCCACCAATGTATTGAAGCCCGCCTCTACCAACGCCGCCACGCCGCCGCACAACACCACCTGCTCGCCGAACAAATCCGTCTCCGTCTCCTCGGCAAAGGTCGTTTCAATGACGCCGGCGCGGGTGCAGCCCAACCCTTTGGCATAAGCCAGCGCAAACTGTTTCGCCTGCCCGGAATAATCCTGATGCACCGCCAGCAGCGCCGGTGTGCCCACCCCTTCCACAAACACCTCGCGCACGCGATGGCCGGGCGCTTTGGGGGCGATCATGCTCACGTCTACATTGGCCGGTGGCACAATCTGGGCAAAACGGATGTTAAAACCATGCCCAAACATCAGTGTTTTCCCGGCCGTCAGGTGCGGCTCGATGGACTCTTTGTACACCGCCCCCTGCGTCGTATCCGGCAGCAGCACCATGATCACATCTGCTTCGGCGCAGGCATCGGCCACGTTTTTCACCGTCAGCCCGTCCGCTTCCGCCTTCGCCCAGGATTTGCTGCCGGGGTACAACCCCACGCGCACATCCGCGCCCGAATCGCGCAGGTTCAGCGCATGGGCGTGTCCCTGGCTGCCATAGCCCAATACCGCAATCTTCTTGCCATCCAGCAAACCTAAATCTGCATCCTTGTCGTAGTAAATGTTTGCCACTATTTGATCTCCTTCTTTGTAAATAAAAGTGAGCAGTCAGCAGTAAGCGGTGAGCAGTCAAGCCCACTGCTAACTGCTAACTGCCCACTGCTCACTTATGCCCATTCCCATACACCGGCACGGCCGTCTCATCCTCTTCCACTGCCGCCTTCATACTCCCGCGCACCATGGCCACCCGGCCTGTGCGCACCATCTCGATAATGCCGAAGTTGCGCAGCAGGTCAATCAGCGAATCCACCTGGTTCTCCTTGCCCACAATCTGGATAATGAGCGAATCCAGCGTCACATCCACAATCTGGGCGCGGAAAATATCCACCAACTGCATCACCTCCGCCCGGTCTTCGCTGCTCGCCTGCACCTTAATCAACGCCAACTCGCGCATGATCGGATTTTGGTTGGTCACATCCTCAATGTGCGTCACGTTAATCAGCTTGTCTAGCTGCGTGCGCACCTGGCGCATGTCCCGGTCGGTACCTCGCGTCACAAAGGTCATGCGGCTGATACCCGGCTTCTCGCTGTGCCCGACCGCCAGACTTTCGATATTAAAATTGCGACGGCCGAACAGCCCCGCCACCCGGTTCAACACGCCCGGTTTGTCTTCCATCCAGGCAATCATCGTGTGTCGTTCTATTCCATTCTCAGTCATCTCATTGGTTCCTTTTCGTAATCCGTCATCCGTATTCCGTAATCCGACTATGGACTTCGGATTACGGTTCACGGTTTACGAATAACGGCTCATTTCCCACTCCCCATCGCCGGTGCCGGCCGCCGAATCATGTCCGCATTACTCTTGCCGGGCGCAACCATGGGATACACATTGGTAAACTCCTCCACCTGGAAGTCCAGCAGGTAGGGGCCGTCATGCGCCTGCGCTTCTTTGATGGCGTCAAACGCCTCCTCGCGGCGCGTGACCGAACGGGCACGGATGCCATACGCCTCGGCAATCTTCACAAAATCGGGGTTGAACAGGGGTGTGCCAGAGTGCCGCTTGTTGTAAAACACATCCTGCCACTGGCGCACCATGCCCAGGTAGCCATTGTTGATAATGGCAATCTTGATCGGCAGCCGCTCCTGCACCACAGTGGAAAGCTCGATCATCGTCATCTGGAAACCACCATCACCGGCCACCACCCAGATTTCCTGGTCGGGGTTGCCAATTTGCGCGCCGATGGCCGCCGGCAGGGCGTAACCCATCGTACCCAGACCGCCAGAGGTGAGCAGGCTGCGCCGCCGGTTGTGGTGGTAATACTGCGCCTCCCACATCTGGTGCTGGCCCACGTCGGTGACAACGGTGGCACGGCCGTTGCCCTCCCCCGTCGCGTGCCACAAAGTGCGCATCACATAAGGGGCTACCAGTTCATCCGTCTCCTGCTGCAAAATATCGCGATAGCTGGTTTCCGATTTCCACTCGGCAATCTGTTCCAGCCAGGCGGGGTGTTCGTTTGGCTCCACCTGGGGCAGCAGCGCCCGCAGCGCCAGCAGCGCGTCGCCAATGACCGGCGTGTCAATGGTGATGTTTTTGCCCATCTCCGCCGGGTCAATGTCCACATGGATGATTTTGGCTTTAGGGGCAAAGGTATCAAACGCGCCCGTCAGCCGGTCATCCAGCCGCGCCCCCACCGCCAGCAGCACATCACACTCTTGCAGGGCGTAATTGGTATACGCCTCGCCGTGCATCCCGCCCCAACTGATGGACAGCGGGTGCGTCGCCGGGAAGGTGCCAATCCCCAACAGGCTGGTGGCCACGGGGATATTGGTCTTTTCCGCCAACTGCCGCAGCTCGGCTTCGGCGCGGGCAATGGAGACGCCTTGCCCGGCGACGATGACCGGCCATTCACCAGTTTGGCGGCACGGGCAACGGCCGTAGCGTCCGGCGCATTCAAATTGGGGTTGTAACCGGGCAAATTGACCGTTGTTGGATAGGTGAAGGGCATCGTCTTTTGCTGCGCATCTTTGCATACATCCACCAGCACCGGCCCCGGCCGGCCGGTGCGGGCGATATAAAACGCTTCCTTCAGCGCGTCCGGCAAATCGCGCACATCGGTAATCAGGTAATTGTGTTTGGTGACGGGCAGCGTCACCCCCTGAATGTCCGCCTCCTGGAAACCGTCCCGCCCCAGCAGCGAGGTGGGCACCTGCCCGGTGATGGCCACGATGGGCGTGGAGTCCATATACGCCGTTGCCAGCCCTGTCACCAGGTTGGTGGCTCCGGGGCCAGAGGTGGCCATGCAAACGCCCACCCGCCCGGTGGAGCGGGCATAGCCGTCGGCCATGTGGGACGCCCCCTGTTCATGTGTCACCAGCACATGATGAATGGGGTACTCATATTTTGCCAGATCATCATAGGCGGGCAGGATGGCCCCACCGGGCAGGCCAAAGACCACTTCCACACCCTCGGCCAGCAGGCTTTCCCAGATGATCTGTCCGCCAGTCTTCATTTCGCTCATCAGATTGCTCCTTCAATGGTGTTTGTAGTTGGCGATTTATCGCCACTAAACGGCACTAAAGTGCCTACTACAAACGAAAATAAAAGAGGCAGAAAACAGCTAAATCCCGTTTTCTGCCTCTGGCATAACGACTTGTGCCCTGTGGTACGGGCTTGCATTGGGGTGGAGGTGAAAGGTTGCCGGTTGCAAGTTGCAGGTTGCAGATACCTGCCACTTGCCGCTTGCCACTTGCTACTTGCTACTTGCATCACACCTATCATCCTGAGAACAAAAAAGCCGCCCTGTTGGGGGCGGCTTTGTGGTTGCTCTGTGTCTTGTTCTTTGCCTTAACCTCTGCCCAACAGCATGTGATCCTTATTGCGAATAATAAGGACGATAATAAGGACGAGGCTAAGTACAAATACGTTCATAAATTTCTTCTTACAGGCTGTGTAAGTTCTACCGTAAGTGTATCCAGTGTATCGGCAAACGCGCCAGACGCAAATACACAAAAGAATTGGTTTTTTCTTGTGCGGATTGCACAACGGCCGTTATACTTCGGCAATTTATAGGGGATTTCAGGGTGACATACCACAAAAGTGCGCTGCACCTGGATAAAAGAGATGAATGACGAAACAGGGTTTGCAGAAGTAAGTGGAGCACAACTTTATTATGAAGTGGCTGGTAACGGCCGTCCCGTCGTGTTCATTCATGGTTTCACTCTGGACACACGCATGTGGGATGATCAATTCTGGCCGTTGGCGCAGCAGTTCCGAGTTGTTCGTTACGATATGCGCGGTTTTGGGCAATCGGCCGTGCCCAACGACGAACCCTACTCTCATATTGAAGATTTGCGCGCTCTGCTTGACCATTTGCAAATTGAGCAAGCGTCTCTGGTAGGGCTGTCCAAAGGAGGAGCGGTGGCTCTTGATTTTGCCCTGATGTATCCACAACGCACACACACACTGGCGCTTCTGGATACGGTGTTGGGGGGCTTTTCCTGGTCGGCTGAAGGGTCAGCACGAGATAGGCTGGTCTGGCAGCAGGCGCGCGAGGGCGGCATCCCGGCGGCTAAAGCATCCTGGCTGTCCCATCCGCTGTTTGTCCCGGCTATGAAACAAACGGCCGTAGCCACCCGCCTGACCCAGATGATTAACGATTACTCTGGCTGGCACTTTGTCCATTCTAACCCGGAACAGGGAATCGAACCGCCCGCCGCCCAGCGCCTGCACGAGTTACAGATGCCGGTGCTGGTGATAGCGGGTAAACAGGATACGCCAGACTTTTTGCAGATTACGGCCGTGTTAAGCCAGCAGATATCTCAAGCGCAAACGTTCATTTTGCCGGGGGTGGGGCACATGGTGAACATGGAAGCGCCAGAAACGTGCAACACTCTGCTGCAAGAATTTCTCGGCAAAGCTGGTTGATTACCAGACCATAAACCGACCTTGTTTGAAGGGTAACGGCCGTCTCCCCTGGGGATGGAATCCCCAGGCTTTTATAAAACTCCTCCTGCTTGCCTCAGCCGCTAAAGGCGTTTAATATCTGCCTATCACACACGGGAGGTTCAACATGAAGTTCACAAAACATGCCGGATACCTGACAGTCACTTTGCTGATGATGGCAGTCATGGTGGTTTTGTCACCCACTATGACCAGAGGAGCAGACGGCCATGGTCTGGCTGACGGCCGTACCCAGACCGCGCCCCATCCTTCTCCATCCGTAACCTCTGGGGATGGCTCAAACCCGCTCTTTCTGCCGCTCATCCTCAAGCCAGGCATCCCCGACATCCCCATTGCGGCTCTGCTCCTCCCCTTTGACGCCAGCCAGAGCGACCTGAACGGCCCGGCCAGTTGGGCTACCAACTACGGCAAACAACCGGAAATCATCGTCGCCTCCAACGGCACAGAACTAGCAGTGCTGGCGCAGGATTATGATCCCACCACAACCTGGAATGCCGTGCTGCTGTCCATCGTTCCTGACGCCAATGGTTACGCCGTAACCCAGGCTTTCACCGAGATGCCGATGCTCGATCGGGTGATGGGGCTGGCGATGGACGATGACGGCAACCTCTATTACGCCACGGCCGTGGACGAGAGCGCCTTGATCAGCCCCACCTACCCGCCGCTAGACACCTACCGCAGCGATATTGTGCGCGTCGTCAAGCTGAACCCGGATAGTGAAGTGCAATTCAACATTGACCTGGACACCGCCCGCTACGCCTTCAACAACAACGCGGAGATGATCATCAACCCCATGACGTTTGGCTCGGCCCGCCTGGCTGTGGGTGGCAACGAAATCGCCCTGGTACACAGCATCAACACCGACCCGGACTGGAACATTGGCGGCCAACGCCACCAAAAGGCGCTGTCTACTCGACTGAACGCCAGCAACGGCGCCGTCACCCGTGTCTCTTCCGTCTGGGTCAGCCACTCTTTTGACCAGCGGCTGCTGTTTGATGGGCAGAGCATCATTGAACACCATTTAGGTGATGCCTATCCACGTTATCTGGTGTTCGGCCGTAACCATGACTCGTATTCTCTCTTTCGCATTAAAGGAGCTTTGGGCGAAAACAATACCCGCACCCGCCTGGGCAACATCGCCCTGATCGAAAACGACCTCGTTTACGGCTATATTGCTCTGTTTGCCAGCGAAAGCACGCCGGACACGGGCGACGTTATCAACGGGCCGCGCAATCTGGCGATTGTGCGCATCAACGCCAGCGACAACAGCCTGGATCCCGCCTTGCCAGATACGCTGACCGTCACATCCGCGGGCGCGCAATACACCAACCGTCTGCGTTGGCTGACCAACTATTCCGCCGGATCCAATTTGCATGCCGAACGGCCGAAACTGATCGGTATTGGTGGCGACCAGTACATCGTCCTCTGGGAGCAGTGGCAGAGCAACGGCTCGTCGAACACCTTTGACGGGGTGTATGGCTTACGCATTGACGCGCAGGGCAACATCCTGCAACCGGCCACGCTGATCACCAGCGCCCACCACCTGCATCGCGGCGATGATGCCTTTTTGCTAGACGGCCGTGCCGCCTGGATGACGGGCAACGCCAACACCCGGCAACTCTACATCCACTTTGTAGACGCTGATCTCAGTTATGAAATGGTGACGTTGGATTAAATAGGGAGACGGCCGTGACCACTCACAACTGGCTGGCAAAACGGGTGGTGTAACGGCCGTTTCCTCATTTTCCATTTTTCGGCTTACCCCGCGCTTTTGGCTACAATACGCGCATGTTTGCGCAGCAACTCACCCCCACAACAGATGACTGGCAAGAGCAGGTGGCCCATTTGCGGGTCGAACTGGAAGACCTGATGCCCCAACTGGTGGACGCGGAAGCGGAACTGGCCGAGCGTCATGCGGCTATCAACGCTTTTGAATTTCGGCTGCGGGCACGGCTCAGCCCCTTCACGCGCAAGTTAAGTGCATTGGATGAGGAAATCCGGGAACTGCGGCGGCAGTTGCGCTGGTTTGGTGAGGGGTGGCATGCGGAAGCGGCCAGCGAGGCGGCCGCCTGGGCACGGGGCCACAGTGCCACCGAGGAGGGTGAGTATCGCTATCGAGAGACGCCGACCAGCGCCCGCCCAGAGCAGGATGAAGATACACGGGCGGAGATGAAGAAGCTATACCGGCAGTTGGCGCGCCGTTTTCACCCGGACACGGCCGTAGACGAAACTGACCGCGCCTACCGTACCCAACTGATGATGGCCATCAATGCGGCTTATGCGGCCGGTGATATACAGAAGTTGCATGAACTGGCCGATTCCCCCGAAACCAACCACCAACTGGATTACAGCCAGGCGGACCAAAAGCTGGCGGAAACGCTGCTGCGTGAGGTGACGCGCATCAAACGGCGGCTGGCGGAGATTAAACAAGAGGTGTCGAGGCTGGAGAAGCATGAAAGTGCAAAGCTGATGAAGAAGATGGCGTTGGCGGAGGCGGACGGCCGTGACTATCTGGCCGAACTGGAAAAACAGATGCGCGATTTGCTGGCCGAACGGCTGGCGCAGCGGGATAGTTTGCAGGTGCAGGTAGAAAATTTGGAGATGGGAGAGGGCGGTGATGTCTCCGACGAAGACTTCGCCGATCTGGTCTGGGACGTGAGCCTGGAAACGAGCTTTGAAGACGACATCTCCCCCGAATTTGACCGCTACCTCCAGCGCCGCCGCGACCGCGTTTATTTTGAAGAAGACTTTGACGACGATTATGATTATGAATAAGCCAATCCGTATTCCGCAATCCGCATGAAATTGTGAGTTGCGAAAAAAGGAGACGTTTTGTGGACAGGCGTTTAATTGACCGTTTATTGATCCTTCTTATTGTGTTAGCTTGCGTATTTTTGGCAGAGAAAGTGATAGGTGTGGCCCAATCGGCGGCTGATGGCACGGCCGTTGTCGGTGAACAAGGTGCAGTGCAAGGTGGCGGTGGTTTAGTCCCCAGGTTTATTAATTCCGATATTGGCGCGGCTACGGTTCGTAGTGGCGCAAGCCACCAGGGTGACACGGGCGGCATACCGGACATACCACCCTATGTTTTATTTCCCAATGCCGGTTACCCATTGACGTTAGTGAACTTCACTATACCACCGGATTTCGCCACCGGCGGTGACTTTGAGGCGCGCTTGCTGTTGACAGCCTACAGCGGTAACACATTCCCCTGCTTTTATGTTTTGCGCACAGAGCTGGTGGGTTATGGGCCGGCACATTCAGCCGCCTTATTTAACCCTTATTGGGCTGGCGATCCTTCCTCAAGTGATGAGTATATCGTGCAAGCGAATGACTCTTCGATACAAGAATTACTGATTACATTTCAAGGGTTGGAAGGCTTCCCTGCCTATCCCGGTGATGCCGTCACGTTTACGCTGTGGCGCTATGCCGACGATATCAATGATACCTGTGTGGACAACATCGCCCTCAGAAGCATCTCGTTTACGTATCAGGGTTTGACCACTTATTTGCCCTATACTGTGAAATCACCATAACATGCACCCATCTGCCCAAAAAGTAGCCGACGCGGCCCAGAAATTGGGCCTGACTATTGAGATTGTGGAATTTGCCCAGACGACGCGCACCGCGCAGGAGGCGGCCGATGCCATTGGCTGTACGGTGGCGCAGATTGTGAAGAGTCTGTGTTTTACGGTAGAGGGCCAGGCCGTGATCTGCCTGGTTTCCGGCGCGAACCAACTGGACGAGAAGAAACTGGCGGCGTTGTGTGGCGTCGGCCGTAAACAGGTGCAGCGCGCCGATGCCGAATTTGTGAAGGCACAGACCGGTTTTAGCATTGGCGGTGTGCCCCCCTTTGGACACAGCCAGCCCCTCCGCATCTTCATTGACGAGGATTTGCTGACATTTGAGGTCATCTGGGCCGCCGCCGGCACCCCCTTCGCCGTCTTTGCCATTTCCCCTGCCACCCTACAAACTGCCAGCAATGGCACAGCCGCCGATTTGAAAAAATAATCCACAGATTTCGCAGATGACGCAGATTTTTCTTAAGCCTCTTCATCTTTGCCTCCTTTCACTCTTTGCGTCTTTGCGTTAAAACAATTTGAAGGAGTTTTTAATGGAAGCAACGATTACACTACTGCCCGGTGATGGCATTGGGCCGGAAATTATTGTGGAGGCGAAGAAGGTATTGACGGCCGTAGCCCAGCGCTACCACCATACCTTTCATATGCCCGAATACATCTACGGCGGCGCGGCCATTGATGAATTGGGCGATCCCCTGCCCGAAGAGACATTGGCCGCCTGCCTGAACAGCCAGGGGGTGCTCATGGGCGCGGTGGGGCATCCCAAATTTGATGATCCCACTCTGAAAGTGCGCCCGGAACAAGGGCTGCTGCGGCTGCGGCAGGCATTGGGTGTCTTTGCCAACTTGCGGCCGGTGAAGGTGTTTGAGGCTCTGGCCGACGCCAGCCCGCTCAAGCCAGAGCGAGTACGCGGCGTGAACATTATGTTTGTGCGTGAATTGATAGGAGGCATTTATTTTGGGTCGCCGCAGGGGCGCACGGTGGGGGAACACGGCCGTGAAGGGTTCAACACCATGCGCTACAACGAAATGGAAATCCGGCGCGTGGTGCAGGTGGCCTTCGACCTGGCCCGCAAACGGCGCGGCAAAGTGACCAGTGTAGACAAGGCCAACGTGCTGGCCGTCTCCCGCGTCTGGCGCGAAGTGGCCCACGAAGTGGCCGCCGAAAACCCGGATGTGCAGTACGAGGACATCCTGGTAGACGCCATGGCCATGTACCTGATCAACCGTCCGGCCGATTTTGACGTGGTGGTGACGGGCAACCTCTTTGGCGACGTCCTCTCCGATGAGGCTTCGATGATCACCGGTTCGCTGGGGATGCTGCCGTCGGCCGCGCTGGGCGCGGCGGGCGGCGTGGGGCTGTATGAACCAATTCACGGTTCCGCGCCAGACATTGCTGGGCAGGGCATTGCCAACCCGTTAGCCACCATTCTCAGCGCGGCCATGTTATTGCGGTCGAGTTTGAATCTGGACGAGGAGGCGGGGGCAGTGGAAACGGCCGTATCTCAAGCCCTGGCAAAAGGTTACCGCACCCGCGACATTGCCAAACCGGGCGAAAACGTGGTAGGCTGCGCCGAAATGGGTGATCTGGTGGCTGGTCTGATTGCCAGGTAACAAGATGGCGAACATTCCTGTAGACATTCTGCTGGCGTTGCTGGTTTTAGTATGCTTGTTGTTTGCCCTGTTTGTTTGGGTGAGACGGCGGCCCGGCAGGGGGGCAACGGCCGTGTTGCCAACAGCCGCGCGCCCATCAACCGTCCGACGCCTGATCCTTTATGTTCTGAGGTTGACCGGGTTCGCCATTGTCTCCTTCATCATCATTGCCTTCTTGATGACCATGTACCTGAACGTGCGCACTGTGATTGAGGAAACGGCCCCCGCGCCCAGCACGGTGGAAATGCCGGCCGATCTGGCCTTTCCGGCGGAGGAAGTCACCTTTACCGGCGAAGATGGTTTAACGCTGGCGGGCTGGTTTGTGCCGCCGCAAAACGGCGCGGTCATCATCTTGCTGCACGGGTATGGCGGCAACCGCACCGGCAACATCTGGCACGCTGAGCGGTTGTACGAGGCCGGTTATGGCCTGCTGCTGTATGACCAACGGGCTTCCGGCGAAAGCGAGGGCGACCACCGTTCTTATGGTTGGGAAGACCCGGCCGATGTGGGGGCGGCAATGGAGTATGTACACGGCCGTGCCGACGCCCAGGATGCTGCCATTGGGATTGCCGGTTGCTCGGTGGGCGGGCAGATTGCCGTGCAAAGTGCGGCACAATATCCGGGCATAACGGCCGTGTGGGCTGATGGTGCATCCAGTGTGCGTGCTGATGATATTCCGCCATCCGGTCACCCCTTGATCTTCTTGTTTCGAGCTTCTAATTACATGCTTGACTGGATGTTTGCCCAAAAATTGGGTATCGAAGCGCCGCCGCCGCTCATCAGCCAGATTGGTCAAATTGAGCCGCGCCCGGTGATGCTGGTGGCCGGTGGGCAACTTCATCCTTTGTATGGCAGCGAATCGCTGATTGTCAACCGGTATGCCACCTACGCTGGGGAGGGTACGGCCGTGTGGGTGATTGAAGAAGCGTTTCATTGTGATGGCCCGGCGCATCGGCCGGAGGAATATGCGGAACGCATGGTGGATTTTTTTAATGCGGCGTTTGCTGACGTGGCAAAGTGAGGTGGTGTGATGGAAATGATTCTGGCGGCCCGACGGCCGTTTTCGCTGGCAACGGTGGTCAATTCACACGGATGGGTACAGTTGGCCCCATTTACTGGGCCTGACGCGGAAAATGGGTTTGATTATGTGCTGGAACTGACTTCTGGTCGGGTGATTGCCTTTCATGTAGGCGCGGCTGAGGGCGGTGTGCGTGTTTCTACGGAAACGGTGCTGACGGAGACAGAACACGCCGAAGTGGAGCAGGCCGTTACCTGGATGTTGGGGCTGGAGATGGATTTCAGCGATTTTTATGCCGCTACCCGGCACGAGCCAAAGCTGGCGCACGTGGCAGAGCGGGCGCAGGGGCGGCTGCTGCGGGCGGCCACCCTGTTTGAAAATGTGGTCAAGGTTATCCTGACCACGAACACCACCTGGGGCGGCACCAAACGCATGGCGTTGGAACTGACCAACACCTTTGGCGCACCCCTGCCTGATGATCCGCAGCGCTGTGCTTTTCCTACCCCGGCCCGGCTGGCGGCCGCCGATGTGGAGACGCTGCGCAACACGGCACGACTGGGCTACCGTGCTCCCTATGTGCTGGAACTGGCGCAAAAAGTAGCAAGTGGGGCGTTGGATTTGGAGAGTTGGCGGACGGCCGTGCTCAGCACCGACGAACTCCGCCAACGCCTGCTCTCGCTCAAAGGGGTTGGCCCGTATGCCGCCGCCTCTCTGTTGATGCTCATGGGGCATTACGATTCCGTGCCCGTAGATTCCTGGGCGTTTAAGCTGGTGTCGTATGAATGGTATGACCAACAGCCGGTCGGCCGTGCCGAAGTGGAAAAAGCCTTCGCCGATTGGGGGCAATGGAAAGGGCTGGCTTACTGGTTCTGGGATTGGTCGTACCATCACAGCCTGCTGGATGGGAGTGTGTTGCCGGAGAAACTATGAGCAAAATTACCCTGAATCCCGATTCCTTGTTTTCCAGCCGTCAGTATGGCTTTTCGCAAATTGTGGTGGCGCAGGGCAGCCGCACCGTTTACTTTTCGGGGCAGGTGGCCTGGGATGAGAACCAGAATATCATCGGTGAAAACGATTTGCGGGCGCAGGTGTGGCAGAGTTTGCGGAATGTGGAAACCGTGATGGCCACCGCCGGCGGCGCCCTGACAGACATTGTGGCTTTACGTATCTACATCGTCCACGACTGGATGGATAAAACCGCCCCGGTCAGCGAAGGGCTGAAAGCCTTTTTCCCCGGCGACCATCCCCCGGCGACCACTTGGATCGGCGTACAATCCCTGGCCCGGCCGGAATTTTTGATCGAGATTGAGGGTACGGCCGTGTTGGATTAACCTCTAAAGTATGCCTATGAAAAAGACCCTTTCTACAGAGATGACATCGGCCAATATCACGCAGGTCTTGGCGTTGCTGGCAAGCACCCCAGAGAAGCTGGAAAAGGCAAGCCAGTTGTTTACCGTGGCGCAACTCAGCCAGCCAATCAGAGCTGGCGAACGGTCGCCCACCGAAATTCTGGCTCATTTGCTCCACTGCGAAGCCCGCACGGCCGAAGCGATTTACGCGGCACTGCTGTTGAAGGAACCTCTTATACTCGCCATTCACCCTGAACGGCAATTTGGCAAACTGGTTCGATATGACCTGTTGCCATTTGCCGATTTGCTGGCTTACTTCAAATTCCGGCGTACCGTCCTGCTTCGCGTTCTGGCCTCGTTAACCGAGTCTCAATGGGGCAGAACGATTCACGAGGAGGGCAAGAAACGGCAGGAATCCGTTTACTGGCAGGCGCGTGGTCAGGCGTTGCACGAACTTGAACATCTGGCAGAACTGGAAAACCAGAGCGAATCGGGCTAAATTCATGCGTTACGGAATCAGTGCCGCTTGAAAACAGGGTTACGGGAAACACATTATCTGGGGATTTATCCGGTTGATCCCGATTAATTGGAGAGGAGAAATGACACAGCTTAATAAATACAGTTCACGCATTACGCAGGTGAAATCGCAGGGGGCGTCGCAGGCGATGCTGTATGCTACCGGTTTGCAGCCGGCCGATATGGACAAGGCACAGGTGGGCATTGCCAGCATGTGGTACGAGGGGAACTCCTGCAATATGCACCTGAATGACCTGGCCGCGAAGGTGAAAGAAGGGGTGCAGGCCGCCGGTCTGGTGG
>CAYXUZ010000047.1:19964-23921 GCA_964467705.1 uncultured Ardenticatenaceae bacterium
TTTAACACCATCGGCGTCAGCGATGGCATCAGTATGGGCACGGACGGCATGAGCTACTCCCTGCAATCCCGCGACCTGATTGCTGACTCTATAGAAACGGTGGTCAGTGCCCAATGGTATGACGCGGTGATTACGCTGCCGGGCTGTGACAAAAACATGCCGGGCAGCATCATGGCGTTGGCGCGGCTGAACCGGCCAGGGCTGATGGTGTATGGGGGGACGATTCGGGCGGGCTGCACGGCCGTACACGACAAACTCGACATCGTGTCCGCTTTCCAAAGCTATGGCGAATATCTGGCCGGGCGCATCACCGAAGAAGAACGGCAGGCGATTGTGCGTCACAGTTGCCCCGGCGCAGGCGCGTGCGGCGGCATGTACACCGCCAATACCATGGCCTCGGCCATTGAGGCATTGGGCATGAGCCTGCCTTATAGCTCCTCCTACCCGGCCGATTCACCGGAAAAATTGGCGGAATGTATGCAGGCGGGCACGGCCGTGCGCCTGTTGCTGGAACGAGACATCAAACCACGCGACATTATGACCCGCGCCGCCTTTGAAAACGCTATGGTTGTCGTCATGGCTACCGGCGGTTCCACCAACGCCGTGCTGCACCTGATTGCTATGGCCCGGTCAGTAGAGGTATCCCTGACCATTGACGATTTCCAGGCCGTTAGCAGCCGTGTGCCCTTCATCGCCGATTTGAAACCAAGCGGCAAATATGTCATGGAAGATTTACATAACGTGGGCGGTATCCCGGCCGTGATGAAGTATTTGCTGGCTAACGGCCTGCTCAACGGCGACTGCCTGACCGTAACCGGCCAAACCATCGCCGAAAACCTGGCCGATTTACCCGGATTAAGCGAAGGTCAGCCGATCATTTATCCACTGGAAAGACCGATAAAAGAAACAGGGCATATTCAGATTTTGCGCGGCAATCTGGCCCCTGAAGGGGCTGTCGCCAAAATTACCGGCAAAGAGGGGCTTGTTTTTACGGGCACAGCACGTGTTTATGATTCAGAGGAAGCGATGTTGGCCGGGCTGGAGCAGGCCGAAATTCAGAAAGGGGATGTGATCGTCATTCGTTTTGAGGGGCCGAAGGGTGGGCCAGGGATGCCAGAGATGCTGACGCCGACGAGCGCCATTATGGGCGCGGGATTGGGGCAGGATGTGGCGTTGTTGACCGACGGCCGTTTCTCCGGTGGCTCTCACGGGTTTATTGTCGGCCACATTACCCCGGAAGCGCAGGAAGGTGGCCCCATCGCCCTGGTGCAAAATGGCGACTCAATCACGATCGATGCAGCAGAAAATACGATAGATGTCCTTATATCCGAGGCGGAAATGGCTGCCCGCCGGGCGGCCTGGGCGGCACCGCCATACAAGGCGACACGCGGTACGCTCTACAAATACATCAAGGGCGTGAAATCCGCTTCCGAAGGGTGCGTCACCGACGAATGATTAGAGACCCGGCTTTTCATACAAGCCGGGTTTTTTTATTTCTACGGCCGTCAGCCAGTCGTAAGTTTTTCATAAGGTTGGTCGTAAGGGGATATGCCTAAAATTCCCATTGTCTGAAACAAGACACCCGATTTTATTCAACAAACAACATCACAGCAGTTCTCACTTAATCTACTGGAGGCAAACGGGACATGATCGCATCACAATCCATTTTCACCACCCGCTATAACACCCACATCAGCGCACAACAAGCGTATGCCGGTTTGAAAAGTTTGGTTGATTATGCCCTTGTTATCCCGGCGCTGCTGGTTTTGTGGCCGTTGTTTTTAGGGTTGGCGCTGGCGGTGAAATTTGACTCCCCCGGCCCGATCATTTATCGGCGGCGGGTGTTGGGACGCGACGGCCGTGTCTTTGATGCCTTCAAATTCCGCACCATGTATATCAATGGTGACGAAATCCTGGCGCAGCATCCCGCACTCAAAGCTGAACTGGACAGTAACTACAAATTGAAAGATGATCCGCGTGTGACCAAAGTGGGCAAACTGCTACGCAAATTCAGCCTGGATGAACTGCCCCAACTGTTCAACGTCCTGTTTCAGGATATGTCCCTGATTGGCCCACGTATCATTGCCCCGGATGAAATCGAAAAATATGGTGCGTATGGCCCCGATTTGCTGGCGGTAATGCCCGGTATCACCGGCCTGTGGCAGGTAAGCGGCCGTTCTAATACTACCTACGACGAACGGGTGAAACTGGATATGCAATACGTCCATAACTGGTCTGTGCTGCTGGATATTAAAATCCTGTTCCGCACTTTCCCCGCTGTGATGAAAGGTGAAGGCGCTTACTAGAATCCGCTAAGGGCGCAAAGAAGCACGAAGAATGATGATGAAACGGCCGTAACCCGGCCGTTTTTTGTTGCAGCGGAATACGCACTTCGCTCATTGTGGTAACAAAAAAGCCTCAACCAACATGTGGTTGAGGCTTTTTGATTGTGTCAACTTTGAAAATTAAACGCCAGTTTTCTGAATCTTGCGCTGCCGCCGTACCGCTTTTTTCTTTTCAATACGGTCCAGTTCGCTCTTGGATACATACCAACGCTTGCGGCGCACATCGGTCAGAACCCGGCTCTTCACCACAGACTTCTTGAAACGGCGAAACAGTTGTTCCTGTGTTTCATTCGGTCGCAAATCAACCTTTGGCAATACTCTCACCCCCTTGCGTTAAAATCTCTTTATTCATGGAGCTAAGTTTACCGCCATTGGTGCTATTTGACCAGACCATTTTCGCGCAGCCACGCGGCCGTCCGCTCCATTCCCTCAGCCAACGAAACCTGCGCCCGGTAGTGGAGCCGAGTTTCTGCCTTTTGCGTGGAATAAACAGAGCGGCGCGTCAGGAACTTTAGCCGTTCCCGGTTTAAGGGCAGTCCCAATTTGAACAGGCTGTTAGCCTCGGCCAGGAGCCGTGCCGTCCAAAGAGGCAGGCGGCGCGGGCTACGGCCGCATATCTGGCCGTAATACCCCATAAATGTTTGCCAGGTCACGGCCGTGTCGCAAAAATTGAACGCCTCACCGGCCACGCCAGGTCGCACGGCCGTCAGTAGCATCCCATCAATCAGGTTGTCAATGTACACCGGCCAGGCAAAACCAGAACCGTCGCCAAACAAAACTGGCGTCCCGCTTTGGATCAACTTTACCAGGCTCACCGTCCAGGCGGCCGAGCGGGGGCCGTAAACCAGCGCCGGACGCACCACCACCACTTCCTGCCCCAACGCGGCCCCCATTTCACGTGTGGCCATATCACCGAGAGCTTTGGTACGGCCGTACACATCTGCCTGATTGGTGCCCAGTGGGGTTTCTTCGTCAATTTCCAGTTTGTCGGGACGGCCGTAGGCGGCAATGGAACTCACCGTCACTACCCGACGCACGCCTGCTTCATACGCCAGGCGGATGAGGGTTTCGACGGCCGTGACGTTCAGCGCCATGGCCTCATCTGGGTCATCCTTCATCCGGCCACCCCCCAACCAGGCAGCGGCGTGGAAGATGAGGTCTTGATTGGTTACGGCCGTGCGCAGAGCCCCTTCATTATGCAAATCCAACCCTTGCAGCGTGACGCCTGCTTCAGCCAAAAAGGGGACTTTTGCCAGATTGCGCCCCGTGCCGGTCACCATTGCCCCCTCTTCCACCGCCAACCGTTGCGCCAGCCGTCCGCCAATAAAGCCGGTAGCCCCGGTCACCAGCACCCGTTTTCCTTGCAATGCGCCATTCAGGTAAGACATGGCCCGATTGTAGCGAAAAGCCGATTGGTGCGCAGCCCACGGAGTGCCTGCCCTGAACCCGGTGAAGTGTGGGCTTAGCTGCCTGTTGCCACGATTTCAATCGCCGGACAACAACACTGCCTAGAAAATCCGTGCTATAATTCCCGCTTGTTTATGACTAACTGCGAGTTTGCTATTAGAGAAGCCACGAATTTCACGAATGGCACGAAATCCTCTCCGATAAA
>CAYXUZ010000047.1:23931-39219 GCA_964467705.1 uncultured Ardenticatenaceae bacterium
TCGCGCTCTTCACACCCTTCGCGTCCTTCGCGGATTATGATGGATTATGAATTATGTCAACAACCTATGTCGCCATAGACCTGGAAACCACTGGTCTTGACCCGACCAACGACCGTATCATCGAAGCGGCCGCCATCACCTTTCGCGGCAATGACATCCTGGACGAATTTAGCTCCCTGGTGAACCCCCATAAGGACCTCCCGCCATACATTACCCGGCTCACCGGCATCACCCAGGAGATGGTGAACAGTGCGCCGGGCATGTTCAACCTGCGCTCGCGGCTGCGGGCGGTGTTAGGCGATCATGTGCTGGTGGGGCACAATGTGGAATTTGATCTGGGATTTTTGCAATCTGAAAGGCTGGGTGTGGGCAATCCTCGGTTAGATACCGTCACCCTGGCGACCGTCCTGTTTCCCGACGCTGGCCGTTATGGGCTGGATGCGTTGTCCCGTTTTCTTGGCCTGCCCACGCCGGACGGTGAGCAGGCGCACCGCGCTCTGGCCGACGCCGAATTGACGGTGGAGCTATTCCTGGCGCTCAAAGAACGGGCCATGCAAATTCCTCTGGCGCAGTTGGACGAGATTGTCATGGCCGGGAAAAAACTGGGCTGGCCGGAGACAATCTTTTTTGAAGATGTGCTGGCGACGCGGGCGCGTACCGCTTTTGAAGGGGGCGAACTGCGCCAGCGCGGGCGGCTGCCACGCCTGTTTAACCCGCCAAAATTAGAGGGCCGCCCACTGACTCCCGCCGAAAAGCCCAAACCGATAGACCCGGAACTGGTCGCCAGCATCATTCGACCGGGCGGTAATTTTGAACGGGCCGTGCCCGGTTATGAATATCGGGCGCAGCAGGAAGATATGCTGCTGGCGGTGGTGGATGCTTTCAACTACGGCTCGCATGTGATTGTGGAAGCGCCGACGGGTACCGGTAAATCGGTGGCGTATCTCATTCCTTCGGCATTTTGGGCGGCGCAAAACGGCCGTCGCGTCGTCATCTCCACCAACACCATCAATCTGCAAGACCAACTCATCAACAAGGACATCCCCGAATTACAGCGGATCATGCCCTTTGAACTGAACGCCTGTGTGCGCAAGGGGCGCAGTAACTACATTTGCACGCGCCTTTTTCAACAGATGCGCCACAGTGGGCCGAGCAATGCCGACGAAATGGCGCTCTATGCCCGCATTTTGCTCTGGTTGGGGCAGACCAAAACGGGCGATGTGGCCGAACTGAACCTGCGTACACCCGGCGAGCGGGTGGCCTGGGCGCGACTCAGCGGAGAAAACAATGCCTGCACACTGGACCAATGCGCTCTGGAAAATTGCCCGCTGCACCACGTGCGCCGCCAGGCTGAGCTGAGCCAGATCGTCATCGTCAACCACGCCTTGCTGCTGTCGGATGTGGCCAATGAGAACCACATCCTGCCCCAATTTTATGACCTGATTGTAGACGAGGCGCATCATCTGGAAACGGCCGTGACCAATGGCCTCAGTTTTCAAGCCGACCGCCGCTTTCTGGAAGCAGTGCTGGACGAAATCAACAAACCCCGCGCCGGGTTGCTGACCGATGTGCAAAGCCGGGTGCAGGCGGCCATGCCGCCCGATTTCGCCGAAAAGTTTGCCCAACTGATTAACGCCATGCGCCGCGAAGGACAATTAGCCGCCGAACGGCTGGAAGAGTTTTTTATGACCCTTTCCTACTTCCTGGCCGAATTTACCAACCGGCGCAGTCAGTTTGCCGAACAAATCCGACTGACGCCTGACCTGCGCCGCCAGCAGGGTTACAGCGAAGTAGAGCTGAGCTGGGATAACCTGAATACGCACCTGAAACGCATCGCTTCCGGTTTTGACAAGCTGGCTGGTGGCCTAGCCGATGTGAGCGACCAGTTTGAAATTGAGGAAGAAGAGGAGATGCTGGCGGCGCTGCAAAGCAACGGCCGTACCCTGGAAGAAACCCGCGCCAACCTGGACGGCATCATCATCAACCCCGCCAAAGAGATGATTTACTGGGTAGAAATCTTCAAGGATCGTATTTCCCTGCACGCTGCCCCCTTGCACGTAGGGCCATTGGTGGAACGGCACATTTTCAAGGCGTTGGAGACGGTGGTGCTCACCTCGGCTACCCTGCGCACGGCCACACCCGGCGAATGGGAAACGGAACCTACCTTCGCCTATGTGCGCAATCGCCTGCATGCCTACGAGGTGGGCGAACTGGCCGTAGACACCCCCTTTGACTATAAAAACTCGACCCTGCTCTACCTGGCCACAGACATTCCCGAACCGCACCAGCCCGGCTACCAACGCTATGTGGAGGAAGCGATTATTGACGTGGCCACGGCGTTGGGCGGGCGGACAATGGCCCTCTTCACCGCTTACGGTCAGTTGGCGCAAACGGCCAAAGCGGTAGAAGGGGTATTGGCCGACAGGGGTATTACCACGTTGGTGCAAAATTCGGGCAGTTCCCGCCAGCAGTTATTGGAGCAGTTCAAACGGCCGTCGGCCAATGCTGTCCTCCTGGGCACCCGCTCCTTCTGGGAAGGGATAGATGTACCTGGCGATGCGTTGCAGGCGGTCTTGCTGGTAAAACTACCGTTTGACGTACCCTCTGACCCCATTTTTGCCGCCCGTTCGGAGACGTATGATAACGCCTTTTTTGAGTATTCGATCCCGGAGGCGGTGCTGCGTTTCCGGCAAGGGTTTGGGCGGCTCATACGGCGGGGCAGCGATGAAGGGGTGGTGGCGATTCTGGACAAACGGGTACTGACGAAGCGGTACGGCCAGCTATTTCTGGACGCGCTGCCGGAATGTACTGTCCTGCGCCAGCGCACCGACCGATTGGGGGAGTTGACGGTAAGGTGGTTGAATCGGGAGCGGTAATCCGTAATCGGTAATCCGTAAACCGAAATCCAATTCTCCTGTCATTCCGAACGAAGTCTTCGGAGTGAGGAATCTCCTCCACCTGTTTGCCGCCAACCCTTATGCCTACTAGAATTCCTGCCCATGACTGCTATTGATTATCTGTTGATCGGCCACATTACCCGCGACCTGACGCCGCACGGGGACGAACCGGGCGGCACGGTGACGTATGCGGGGCGGACGGCGGCGGCTTTGGGCAGCCACACGGCCGTACTCACCAGCTATGCCCCCGATTTCAGCAGCAGTCACGTATTGGCCGATCTCATCGTTCACAATGTGCCCTCTGCCGCCACCACGACGTTTGAGAATGTTTATACGCCGCACGGCCGTGTCCAGACCGTCCATGCCACCGCCACCACCATCACCCCCGCACACCTGCCAGCAGGCTGGCATGAACCGGCCATTGTGCATCTGGCCCCGGTGGTGCATGAAGTGGATACCCGTTTGATTGAACAGTTCCCGCAGAGCCTGGTTTGCCTGACCCCGCAGGGGTGGTTGCGGGAATGGGGCGGCGACGGCCGTGTGCATCCGCGTGAATGGCCGGAAGCACAAACCATTCTCAGCCGTGCCGATGTGGTTGTCCTCAGCCAGGAAGACCTGCCGGACGTAGCCACCTTCTGGCAATACTGGGAATGGTGCAAATTGCTGGTGCTGACCGGCGGCGCAAAAGGGTGCCTAGTGCTGCAAGGGGACACGGCCGTGCGCATTCCCACCATTTCTATTACCCAGGTAGACCCCACCGGCGCGGGTGACATTTTTGCCACCGCCTACTTTATCCGTTACCATCAGACGGGCGACGCCATTGAGGCTGCCCACTTTGCCAACTTCATCGCCGCCCATTCCGTTACCCAAAGCGGCATTGATGCGGTGACGGAAGCGGTTAGAGTGGCTGCAAACCAATATGAGATAAAGAGGTAATTGAGTAATTACACCTATGACCAAAATCTACGCCATTGCCAACCAGAAAGGGGGCGTGGGCAAAACCACCAGCGTTATCAACATTTGTGCTTATCTGGGCAGCAGTGGGCGGCGGGTGCTGCTGGTGGATATTGACCCACAGGCCAACGCCACCTCCGGCCTGGGTTACGACAAATACCAACTCACCCAATCCACTTATCATTTACTGCTGGAATCGGCCACACTGGAGATGGTGCGCCAGAGCCAGCCGGAATTCAAGCTGGACATTTTGCCCGCGCACCCTAATTTGGCGGGCGCCGAAGTGGAATTGGTGAACGCCATCGGCCGTGAATATCGGCTGCGCAATGTGCTGGAAAAGGTGAACGGCCGTTACGACTACATACTTATTGACTGTCCACCCAGTCTGGGGCTGCTCACCGTCAACGCCCTCACCGCCGCCCGTGATGGCGTCCTCATCCCCGTGCAGTGCGAATATCTGGCGCTGGAAGGGCTGACCCAACTGACACAAACCATCGAACTGGTGCAAAAATATCTCAATCCACAGCTACAAATTCGCGGCCTGATTATGACCATGTATGACAGCCGCACCAATCTCAGCCGCCAGGTAGTGGAAGAGGTGCGCACCCATTTCCCCGGCAAAGTGTTCCGCGCCATCATTCCCCGCAATGTGCGCCTCAGCGAAGCCCCCAGCTTCGGCCAGCCCATTAGCGCATACGCCCCCACCTCGCCTGGCGCGATTGCTTATAAAGTGCTGACGGCCGAACTGGTAAAGGGAGATGGCGCATGACCAAAAAACGCAGCCTCGGGCGGGGTTTGAACGCCCTTATCCCTAGCGGTGTGGAAACTGTAACCAGCACAGATGAAGCGGTTTGGGGAGTACAAACCGTGCCCATCACCGCCATCCAGCCAAATCCCCACCAGCCACGCACAGTGATGGACGTCGAAAAGCTGGCCGAACTGACCCTTTCCATCAAAGAGCATGGCCTGATTCAGCCGCTCATCGTCACCCAAAGTGGGGAGCAGTACACCCTGATTGCCGGGGAACGGCGCTGGCGGGCCAGCCAGCAGGTCGGGTTGGCCGAAGTGCCTGTCATCAGCAAAGAGGCCACGCCTCAAGAGATGCTGGAACTGGCAATCATTGAAAATATCCAGCGCGCTGACCTGAATCCATTGGAAGAAGCCCATGCGTACCAACAACTGATAGAGGAGTTTGGTCTGATTCAGGAAGAGGTAGCCAAACGGGTGGGCAAAGGGCGTTCCACCGTTGCCAATCTGGTGCGGCTCCTTAATTTGCCGCCCAACATCCAGCAGGCAGTGGCCGATGGAGAGATTAGCGGGGCACACGGCCGTGCCCTTTTACCCCTGCCCACCCCTGAAGCCCAAACCGCCGCCATGAACCAGATCATCAAACATGAAATGAATGTGCGGCAGACGGAAGCATTGGTCAAAAAGCTGCTGGCCGAACAAAAACCCACCCCCAAATCTCGCCCCACCTTACCTCCTGAACTAGCCGACCTGCAACGCCAGTTTGCCGATTCGCTTGGCACCCGCGTCAACATCGAAAAAAGTGGGAATGGCGGCCGTGTCGTCATCCACTATTACAACGACGAAGACCTGCAAGCCATTTACGAAGCTATCGTCCGCCAATCATAACATCTACGTTACCGATAGCAGCAGGTGACGGCCACCTTACAGGTGACGGCCACCTTACAGGTAAGTGTCACCTTGAGGATAAAGCTATGTATGTTCGCATCTCAAAAGGTCATTATCCGAGGATGTTGCACACAGAAGTGACTGGTCGGCTAGAAGCAGCGGCCCATACACTCATGCCTGCCATACGCCAGTTGCCCGGCTGTATCAACTACTACGCCGGTTCAGACGAGACAACAGGTACAATGATCAACGTCAGTGTTTGGGATACGCTGGAACACGCCCAGGCCATGTCATCGCTGGCAGAAATGGCCGCCCTGGCCCAGGAATTCATCGCCCTCGGTGTAGAGTTTGAGCGCCCTATTGTGAACTATCCTGTCCTGTGGCAGTTACCGGTCTAAACGGCCGTTCGCCAACCCCCTTCTAAAATGGTCAATCGTCTGCGCTACGCCATCTGTTAAGGGTGTGTCTGGGATGTCGCCTAACCAGGCGCGTAGGGCTGTGTCCTCTTGTCCATCCGGGAAAGGCAGCGGCGTTTCTTCATAGGTGATGCGGCCGCTGATGGAGGGGACGGCCGTTTCAATTGCTGCCACCACCTCCCGAATGTGCGCTACCGCCCCCTTGATATTGAAGACTTCAGCCCCCTGAAACGGCGTTCGTGCTGCCTGAATACAAATCTTGGCAATATCATCGGCGTATTGAAAGCCATTGTAGCCGCCGAAGCTGATGTGATATGCCTCCCCTTTGGCAGCGGCCAGCATCGCCTGGGTGGGGGTAGAGGTCATGCCCTGGTCACGGCCAGGGCCGTACACGGTAAACGGCCGTAGCCCCACACTCGCCAGCCCCGCATCCTGCCAGTAGATACGGGCCGTACCCTCATTGGCCTGTTTATAGACGCCGTACAGAGTTTGTGGATGCAGCGGCGCGTCGTGCGGCAGCAGGCGGGTGGGGTATAGTTCTTTACGGCCGTATACCGCCACGCTGCTGGCATACACTACCTTTTCCAATCCGACCTGTTTGGCTGCTTCAAAGATATTGACCGTGCCCGTTACATTCACCGCTGCCCCCAACGGCGGGTTGGCCCGGCAAAAGGGCACTTGCAGCGCCGCCAGATGGATGAGATGGGTAGGGTGGGATTGGGTCACGGCCGTGACCACCGTCTCCTTATCCGTAATATCGCCCCGCACAAAATCAATCTGTTCAATCTCATCGGGGGTCATAATCAATTCCAGCCGATGGCGGTCTTCGCTCAGGTCAAAGGCCGTTACCGGCACCCCCGCCTGCACCAGATTGCGCGCCACCCACGCCCCAATGCAGCCCATAATGCCGGTAATGAAGAAGTGTTCGTTTGTCATGTTGCCTCTTAAAAAAGTAAGCAGTAAGCGGTGAGCAGTAAGCAGTAGAAACACCTTAACTGCTCACTGCTTACTGCCCACTGCTCACTTTCTCTTCCGTTCCGGGTCAAAAAACGGTGTCTTGACCACCGTTGCCTTGGCCCGTTGGCGGTGATATTCGATGGTAAATTCCATTTCCAGGGAGGTCCCGATTTGGCCGTAGGGTGCATACACCGTGCCAATGCCGATGTACTCCTTCAAAATAGGGGAAAAGGTGTGGCTGGTGATTTGCCCCACCTGTTTGCCATTTTTATAGAGCGGCACGGCCGTGCGCGAGGCGCGTCCGGCTACTTTGGGCGGCAAATCTTTGGCCCCAAACAGCCGCTCCAAATCCAGCCAATCGGCCTGCACGCCCACAAACGTCCACTCCGAACCGGCCGCTTTCTCCTTCAGCAGCGCCCGTTTACCAATAAAATCGGCCCCGTCCAGCGCCACCGCCCAGCCCAGCCCCAGTTCATACGGCGAGGACAATTGGGCGGGAATGACCGCTTTGAGCGCGGACTTGTAATCAATGTCCGCCAGCAGCAGCCCGGCCTCAATGCGGGACACATCCAGCGCCAGCATCCCGGCGGGCAGCAGGCCGTATTGTTGGCCCACGTCCATGAGTATGTCCCACACGGCCGTTGCCTCCCGCGGACTCAGCCACAGTTCATAGCCCAAATCGCCGGTATAGCCGGTGCGGGTGATGGTGATGGCACGGCCGTCAATTTGCCC
The DNA here is from genome assembly GCA_964467705.1 of uncultured Ardenticatenaceae bacterium. Taxonomy (GTDB): domain Bacteria; phylum Chloroflexota; class Anaerolineae; order Promineifilales; family Promineifilaceae; genus CAADGU01. The sequence goes on from CAYXUZ010000047.1 coordinate 31,523, forward strand.
CTGCCCCAGGCGGAAGAATCGCAACTTGCCCACATCAAAACCCGTCACCACCTGCTGCAAAATAGCCCGGCTGAGCGGCCCTTGCAGCGCCAGCGCCGCCAGGTCATCGCTCACATTCACCACCTGCGCGTTCAGGCCATAACCCACATCCTGAAACCAACGCAAACTGGGGTCGGCGGCCGTAATGCGCAAATGGTTATCATCCAGCCGCGCCACCGTGCCATCATCAATGACCTGCCCCTCTTCGTCACACCAGGGCGTGTACATCACCTGCCCCACAGCGCATTTGGCGATGTTGCGGGTCATCACCCGGTCTACCAGGCGTAGCGCGTCTGGCCCGGTGACTTCATATTTGAACAGGGGAGAAACGTCAATCAGACCAGCCGCATTGCGAATGGCGTAATACTCGCGCTCGTGGCTGGGTTCATACAAACTGGCGGCCAAAAAACCCGACCAGTCACGCCAGTCAAAGCTCTCCACCAGCGGCGCTGTCCGCGCATGAAAAGGGGTAGGTATCGGCATAACTTTTTAATCAAAGATTGCGCAGATTTCTCCGATTTCTTATCTGCGAAATCTGCGTAATCTTTGATGATGCAATGATGAAATAAGCAGGTACAGGATTATACAGGTAATCAGGAATGACGGGTACGGCGACGGGGGCGGCGCGATGGGGCAGATGAGGTGGCCGACGGCCGTGCTGCCGCCACCACTTCCGGCAACTCCACCTGCTTGACCAACCCGGACTTGATGAGGCGCTGCATTTCGGCGAGTACGGCCGTGTCCGTCTCCACCGGTTCATATTTTGCCAGCCGCTCCACCACTTCCAGCTTGGCCCGCTGCTCAAAGGTGTGGCCGCCCAGCTTTTGCCACGTCTCCCGGTTGGTGCGGTCGGTGGTGGGTTTGGTTAGATACAGCTCTTGCGGCCAATGAGTGAGGGTGTGTGCGGCGGTGATGAGATGCTGTTCAGCCAGCAATTCCCGCGCCAGATCAAGCGTGGGCAGGTCATCCATTACCTGTGTCTGGCGCACAAAGTGGAGCGCCTGCCCGCACCATTCATTGTCCGCCACCAACTTTTCCAGGCTAAAAGTGAGCACATAATCCAACATGCCCGGCCCGGAAACAGAATTAACACCGGCCAACGCCGCCAGCAAGGCGCTGCCAAACGTCTCCGCACCCGCCTGGGCATCTACAAATTTGCCTTCACTGAGGGCCATGTATGCCTGCGTGGGCAGGTTGAGCGACTTGGCCACCTGCACGTAGGCCACATTGAGTTTGAGGCTTTCGATAGCGGCCATGGGAGCTACGGCCGTTTGCATATGAAACGCTGCCGGTGCCCCACCAAACAAGACCGGTGTCCCCGGCTTGACGATCTGCACCATCGTCAGCCCGGCCAACACATCGGCCACGTGGAACACCGTCGCCCCCACCAACGTCACCGGGGCAATCAGACCCATCAGCGTCACGGGCACAATTTCAATGGGGATGCCCCACTCCACGCAGTCCAGCAAATTCTGGCAGGAATCTTCGCCATAACGGAAAAAGCCAGTGGCGGTGATGGTAAAAATGGACATCGGTCGGGCAATCAAATCCATTTTGTCCTGGCGAAATAGCTGCATCATCTCGGCCATGCGCGGCACGCCGTGTTCGGTGAACGCCCCGGAAACCATTGGCTTGCGTGAGTTAGTCAGGCAGAGATAGAGCCGCCAGGCGTCGGACACCTGCGCTTCGATGTCGTCATTGGTGGAAAAGGCGGTGGCTAAGTAGGCGATGTGTTCCAGGCCATCACAGAGGCGGACGTATTCTACAAAGTCGGCCGTATTGGCCAGCCGCGTCTGCCCTGTTTTGTAATCCAGCACTTTCAGGCCGCTGGAACCGGGCACAAAATGGACATTATCACCACCGAGTTGGGCATGGGCACGGCCGTCCCTATCATACAGCGTGAAGGTGTGTGGTGCGCTGGCAATGGCCTGGTCTACGATGTGGGGCGGGAAGAGGAGACGGCCGTCGGCTCCCTCCGCCTTCAACCCCATATCCAACAACCGCTCCCGCAGCCCTGCCCCACGCACATCCACGCCGATTTCGGCTAATATGCGTTTTGCTTCTCGCAAAACTTGGGGGATGAGTTCATCAGGTAATACTTGAATGGTCGGCCTCATGGCCGTGCATCATATCCTTTCAGCATAGATTTGCAACTGGCGTATAATGTTTGTAGTGGGCAATTCATTGCTTGCTGGGGCGATAAATCGCCTACTACGAACATCTTTGAGGAGGAAAAACATGACCCATCCACTTGTGACCCAATTGCGATTTGCCCGCAGTGAATTTCAGCGCGGGCTGGTTGGCTTAACCGATGAGGAAGCCCGCCGCCGCTTCCTGCCCATGAATTGCATTAGCTGGAATATCGGCCATCTGGCCTGGCAGGAGCAGCGGTACTGGCTGCAACGGTTACAGGACAAAATTTTGCTGCCAGAGTTGAACGAGATGTTTTGTTTTGGCTGCCCGGCCGCTACACCTCCACTGGCGGAGATGCGGGAAGCGTGGGAAATTGTGACCAACGCGGCCGACCCGTTTTTGGATGCCATCACTACGGAGGATTTGGTGTTGGAACGGCCGTTTGCCAACCCTACCCACCAGTTCACCGCCGGCTCCCTCATGTTACGCACCATCTACCATTATTGGTATCACACCGGCGAAAACCTGGCCATCCGCCAGATGTTGGGCCATACGAACCTGCCACAATTTGTGGGCAACATTGACGAAGAAGCGCCGTACCAGCCGCATTAATCCACGAAGGGCGCGAAGGAGCGCGAAGGTGTATGGTTGACCAAAGGCGACTTCTTCTACTCCTGATGTTTGTGGCAGTCCTGGTTGGCTGCCAACAAACTTCGCCCCAGACAATAGAACCAACGCCCACCCCATTTGCCTGTCAAGAGCCGGGTACGGTGATACCCGGTTCGCTGGCGGAAACGTCACGCGGCTATGCGTATGCATTCCAGATTTACCTGCCGCCCTGTTATGACAGCCAATCTGAGCAAACCTACCCGGTGTTGTACTTGCTGCCGGGGCGTGGTGGCGGGCCGGGAAACTGGTTTGCGGCGGGGGTGGCGGAGACGGCCGATGAATTGATTCTCAGTGGGGAGGTTCCCCCTTTCCTGATTGTTGCCACCGAATCTACTGAAACAGACCCGCAGGGGGAGATAATTGAGAATGAGTTACGGCCGTACATTACATCACAATACCGGGTGCGAACAGGACGGCCGTACACGGCCGTTGCCGGTGGCTCATTGGGCGGCATCGGTGCGTACCGGTTGGGTTTACAGCACCCCGACCAGTTTGGCAGCGTGGGCATGTTTGGCAGCGGACTGATCAGCGGTGAAGAACCGGCCCTACAAGAGTGGCTGGCGGCATTGCCACCAGAACAGAAGCCTCGCTTCTTTTTGAACAGTGGCGAACAAGACCCCCTGATGCTAGAGCGAGCACAAGCGATGGCGACACTGCTAGAAACGGCTGGCATAGATACCACAATGGTCGTTTCGCCGGGTGAACATGAATACAGTTATTGGGTTTCCAATATGCCCGCTTTTTTGCACTGGTTGGCGAATGGATGGCAAGAGTGAACGAGGTGAAACAAAACACGCCGGTATATTCTTACTACCGGCGTGTCTTCATTGCAACAAATTAGCAGACTGTCTTATACAGTTTTACGGCCATAAATTGCAGTCATCCCCTCTCATTCTGTGGCCCATGCAATCAACATTTTGCGGGGACAATGAATGGCCGCTGGCGAGAAGCGCGTCAATGATGGCATAGTATTCATCAATCGCCAGGTTATGCAGGCGACCTGTTGGGTTCCCATTTGGGCCATAGTGCATAATGATAACAGATGCCATTCTCTCAGGGGATAACCCTCGTGCGTGTTCCTGTGCCACCTGTATTGAGGATTGCACCTCTGGGGCAGCCGCCACGGAACCAACAACTCCCAACAACAGCATCATCGCCGCCAACATCAACCATACTTTTAGTTTCCAAATTGATTGCACTTTTTCTAACATTTTATTTGCTCCTTTTTGCATCTTTTATGATGCTTGTTCAGATTTGTTTGTGACCAGCATCTCATTCATATTGCTGTGATCACGCCGTTACAGTAACATGGCCGAAACAGCGTTTTGTCCTAAAAACAGCCGGTTCTGTCCTGCGTTCGCGCAAAGCAAAACTGGCGGTCTGATGACCGCCAGATGTTTATAAATTTGCTGAAGATGGATGTTCTGAACTTACAAGGGAATGGGCTGACTGGCAGCCGCCGATTCATAGAGCGCCAGGACGGTACGCACATGGTTGCGGGTTTCGGCCAGGGAGAGGTAATTCGGTTTCCCGTCCAAAATGGCGTTGTGCATGTCTTCAATTTCGCCCAGGTAAAGCGGCTCGTCGGGGATATCTACATATTCCGGCTCGCCGCCATCAGGGAAAAAGACCATTTCGCTCTCTTCCACGTTGGTAAACGGCCGTGACATCCTTAACCGCCCCTTTGTCCCCACTACCACCGACCGGGTATGGTATGGTGTGCGGAAAGAGGAGCTAATCTGGGCCACACGGCCGTGACCATAATGCAACTGCCCGGCAAAAAACTCATCCACATCGGTATCCCCCACATCCTGAAAGCCAAATACCCACTCCGGTGGCCCGCCCATCACAAACTGGGCAAAACTAACGGGGTAAATGCCCACGTCCCACAAACTGCCACCACCAAGTTCTGGTGACAACCGGATATTGTCGCGTGACTTCAACTGGAAGTTGAATATCGATTGCACGAGGGCGATATCCCCCAAACGGCCGTCGCGCACAAACGCCTCCACCAGCTTCATCTGCGGATGGTGGCGATACATAAACGCCTCTGCCAGCACCAACCCTGTTGCCTGTGCCGCCGCGATCATGCGGTCTACATCTGCCAGTGTCAGGGCAAAAGGTTTCTCGCACAGCACATGTTTGCCCGCCTGCAAAGCGCGAATTGTCCATTCCGCGTGTAGCTGGTTGGGCAATGAAATGTACACCGCATCCACAGCATCAGAGGCCAGCATCGCCTCATAGCTCGCAAAGGTGCGGGGGATGTCCCAATGCTGCGCGTAACTGTCGGCCGATTCCTGACTACGGCTGGCTACGGCCGTCAGTTCCCCCCGCACCGATTGTCGTATAGCCGGAATCACCCGCCGGTTGATATTGGCTGTAGACAGTAAACCCCAACGTACTTTTCCCATCTGGTTTTTCCCTCTCTTGTTTGTAGCAGGCGATTCATCGCCTGCTACAAACGTGTTTAGCGAATGATGTCTACACCGCCCATATACGGCCGTAACACCTCCGGCACCACCACCGACCCATCCGCCTGCTGGTTGTTTTCGATAATGGCGATCATTACCCGCGGCAGCGCCAGCCCCGACGCATTGAGCGTGTGCGGGAAGCGCGTCTTGCCGCCATCGGCCGGTTTGTACCGCACATTGGCCCGCCGCGCCTGGAAATCGGTGGCGTTTGAAATCGAGCTGACTTCCAGCCATTCGCCGCAGCCCGCCGCCCAGACCTCAATGTCATATGTCTTGCTCATAGCAAAACCCACATCCCCCGTCGCCAGGTCTACCAGCCGATAATGAAACCCAAGCGCATCACAGATGTCGAGGGCGTGTTGTTTCATCTCCTCGTGCGCTTCCAGGCTCTTGTCCGGGTGCGTAAACTGGTACATCTCTACCTTATGAAACTCGTGGCCGCGTTTAATGCCGCGCACATCCTTGCCTGCGCTCATCTTCTCCCGCCGCCAGCAGGGGGTATATGAGACATATTTCAGCGGCAGCATCTCCTCTGCCAGAATCTCGTCACGGTGCAGGTTGGTCAGGGCGATCTCGGCCGTGCCCAACCACATAAAATCTTCTTCAGCATCACGGTAAATGTTATCAAAAAACTTCGGCAACTGCCCCGCCCCCTCAAAAATGGCCGAGCGCACCATGTACGGCGGCTGGATTTCCGTGTAGCCGTGATGCTCCAGATGGTAGTTGAGCATGAACTGAATGACCGCTCGCTGCAAGCGCGCCCCCATGCCTTTCAGCACGTAAAAGCGGCTGCCTGACAGCTTCACCCCCCGCTCAAAATCAATGATGTCCAGCGCCGGCCCCAAATCCCAATGCGCTTTAGGGTCAAAATCAAATACCGGCTTCGGCGCGCCTTGCGGTGGGTGGAATACATTGGCCGACTCATCCGGGCCAACGGGCACGCTCTCTTGCACGATGTTCGGCACCCAGAGCATATTGTCGCGTAGGTGGGCTTCCACCTGGCGCAGTTCTTCGTCCAGTTCGGCGATACGGTCGCCGATGCGTCCTGTCTCGGCCTTTGCCTCGTCCACATTGTACTGCATGGCGTTGAGTTGGGTTTGCAGCATGGCCGCATCTTGCCCCACCTCCTGCCCGGCTTCGGTTCGTTTCAGATCGGCTTCCAGCTTTTTCAGGCTGCCCATCCACAGGCCAATTTGCTTCGAGCTTTCGTTGCGCTGGCGGCGTAGTTCTTCTACTTCCAGGATGATCTCGCGGCGACGGCCGTCGTCTGCCAAAATCTCATCCACCGGCGCCGTCGTGTTCCGTTTGGCCGTCTGCGCCTTCACCCACTCCGGCTTCTCACGTATCAAGTTCATGTCTAACATGGTCTACTCTCCTTAAAAAGTGTCAAGTGTTCAAGTGTCAGGTGTCAAGTTCCTCTCGCACCTGACACTTGACACCCGACACATAAAAACAAAAAGCCCCCTCGCCATTTCCAGGACGAGGGGGCCCGTGGTGCCACCTGGTTTTACCGGCACCGATTACCGTTCACCGATAACCGATTACCGATCTCTTATCGCAATAACGGGCGAACCCGGCTTGCCTTCTTTCGGCAGCAACTCCTGAGTGGATTCTGATTGCTGACCTGTTAGCTCGCACCATCCGCTAACTCTCTGCATAGCCACACAACCATACTACTCTCATTCATCGTTGTTGTGTTCTTAACTGTGCAGGCATTATACGCAGGATACCTGCCAACAGCAACCTGATTATTCATAATGGGTATGTGAGTTAGCGCGGTACTTCCAGAGAATTGAGGATGCGGGTGATGAGGGCGTCGGCGTTTAGCCCTTCCAGCAGTGTTTCAGGCTTGAGGATGATGCGGTGGCGGTAAACGGGTAGGGCGACCGCTTTCACGTCGTCGGGGGTGACAAAGCTACGGCCGTGCAGCGCCGCATGGACTTTACCGGCTTGCAGCAGCGCCACCGAGGCACGGGGGCTGCCGCCCAGAAAGAGTTCGCGGGCGTCACGGGTAGCCTGGCTGATCTGGGTGATGTAGGTGATGATGCCTGGTTCGACGGTGATGGTCTGGATGTGTTGACGCACGGCCGTAAGCTGTTCCAGGGTCAACAACGGCCGTACACCTGTCATTGCCAGTTGGTGGGGGTTAAATCCCTGGTGATAGCGGTGTAGCACCTCCGCTTCGGCCGGTGGTGACGGATAAGGCACTTTGATCTTAAAAAAGAAACGATCAAGCTGCGCTTCCGGCAGGGGATATGTGCCCTCATACTCGACTGGGTTTTGGGTGGCAATTACCAGGAATGGGTCAGGCAAATCGTACCGCGTGCCGTCAATCGTCACCTGCCGCTCTTCCATGGCTTCCAGCAAGGCAGACTGCGTTTTTGC
>CAYXUZ010000048.1:0-17908 GCA_964467705.1 uncultured Ardenticatenaceae bacterium
CACCGGTTTCGGCCTGCCACTGTGCCAAAGTTTGCGGCTCGCCGGGGTGATACGCTACCTGAAATGTGTACAATGCCGGGTCCATACGAAAGATGGAGAGTTCTTCACGGACACGGCCGTCGGCGGCAAACAGGCGAATGAGGCGCTGCTCCAGGCCCACCTGCAACACCTGCCAGCCGGAATCCGGCAATGGTGTGGGTGTGACGCTGGTGACAGGTAAGGAGGTGGCAAGGGGTGCCCGCGAAGGGGTAGGGGTTACTGTTGAAGTGACCAGCATACACCCCATTAACCAGAACAAACTCGTGGCGGTCGCCACCCGCCACCGGCGACTGATAGGCTGTCTACGCATCTTGCAACACGATGCAGGTACGATGAATGCGCGTCGCCAACGGGTCTATGCCCAGCGCCAGCAGCACTTCATCAGGACGCCCGGTGAGCGAGGGTTGCAGCAGCAGGCGCATCTGAATTTGCAGCGGGGCAACGGCCGTTTCCAACAGGCACAGGTCAAGGATTAACGGCCGTAGATCATACGCCTTCATCTTTCCCTTATGCTCCCGTTCCCGCCGCACTTCGGGCATGGCTAACAATGCATCTATCCGCGCTGCCATCTCGAAATGGTCAATCGCATCCAAAGGGGTAGCGACATAGGTGGATTCTAGCGTGCTGGCTTGCAAAGAAGGAGCTTGCAGAGGCACATCCACCATACGGAAAACATCAATGCCCGGCGCGATGCGGGACATCAACTGCTGCCGTGCCTGCTCCGGTTCCACCCGCTCCACTAACAACACATCGGCCAGTTCATATTCGCTGGTATAACCCAGGGGCAGTGCTGTCGCCATTTGCAGCCGGGGACGGCGGTTAAACCCATGTGTATAGGCCACCGGCAAACCGGCCCGGTTTAACGACCGCTCCAATGCCCGCGCCAGGTCTAAATGGCTGATATAACGGGCCGGGCCAGCCTTGCCAAAGGTCATTCTGAGTCTCTGTACATAATCGGCTTGCATAATGGTGGCAATTGTAGCCCGTGTCAGGTATTCGTGAAAATGCGGCCGGCGGGATACAATCGCCTGCCATGAATCGTCCATCTCCTGTTTTGCGCCTGGCTCTGCTCCTATTGCTGTTGGCGGCCTGTGAACGACCCGACCCAGAAGTTACCATCCTTTCAACAGAGAATATCACGGCCGTGCCGCCCACGATGGCCGCGCTGACCTTTGAGCAAATTGGCGTGGCTCCGCCCGAACCGGCCGCTCCCACCGCCACTGTACCCCTCTATACCTATACGCCCACACCAGACCCGCCGCATTACAGTTCGGACGGCGGTGGCAGCCAGGAGTTACACACCATCAATCCCGGCGAAACGTTGGGCTACATCGCCCAGCTTTATGGAGTATCGCTGGAAGAAATCCTGGCGCACAACGAGATGCAGGTAACAGACATTTTGCAGGTAGGCCAGCAAATTCGCATACCGGGTCAGGTGAGCCAGATCGGGCCTTCCTTCAAGATCATTCCCGACAGTGAACTACTTTTTGGCCCGGCGGCTAAAGGATTTTATGTGCGGCAAACGGCCGTGCCCTACAATGGCTACCTGCTCCGTTACAGCGAAGAGGTAGAAGGTAAAAGGCTGGAAGGGCCAGAAATTGTGGAATTGGTAGCCCATCGCCACAGCGTCAATCCGCGCCTGCTGCTGGCCTTGCTAGAATACCGCAGCGGTTGGCTGACCCAGCCCACCATTCCTGAAGGCCAACAAAAATACCCTTTCGGCAAAGGAGGTGTGGCTTATGAAGGGCTGTACAAACAGTTGAGCTGGGCAGCAAATGAACTGAATTGGGGGTATTACGGCCGTGCCGAAGGCAACCTGCACACCTTTGCCTTGCCTGATAACACGCGCCTCACCTTCGCCCCAGAGATTAATGACGCCACCGCCGGGGTACAGCGCGTGTTGGGCGGTGCGGACACCATTACTTACGAAAGCTGGCTGCGTGATGTGGGGCCAGATGGTTTTTATGCCACATACGAACGGCTTTTTGGCAATCCCTTTGCGCTGACTGTAGATTCCAGCTTGCCCCCCAATTTGTTACAACCGGCACTACAGCTCCCCTGGGCAAGCGGGGAGACATGGTATTTTACCGGTGGGCCACACGGCGGTTGGAACACCGGTTCTGCCTGGGCGGCGCTGGACTTTGGCCCGGAGGCTGATGTATTAGGCTGTTTTGATTCCGATGCCTGGGTGACGGCTATGAGTGATGGCATTGTTACGCGCAGCGGGTTTGGGGCGGTGGTCGTTGACCTGGAGGGGGACAAATTTGCCGGGACGGGTTGGGCGATCACCTACATGCATCTGGCGGAACGCGACCGCATCCCGGTGGGTTCACCTGTGCAGACCGGTGACCGGCTGGGACATCCTTCCTGTGAAGGTGGTTTTTCAGATGGAACACATCTGCATATTGCCCGCACGTATAACGGCCGTTGGGTGGCCGCTGATGGCAATATCCCGTTTAATCTCGGCGGGTGGGTCTCACAAGGGACAGGGCAGGAGTATGATGGCTTCCTCATTCGCGGCGCAGTAAGTAAAGAGGCTTGTGCCTGCCGCGAAGAAAGCAATGCGATTACGGCCGACTAAATTGGGTAGTTTGTAGTTGGTTGTTAGTTTTCAGATGAGGATTCCGGTGGCCGTAAGGCATACCCTACCCCACGCTCGCTGACAATCCAATTGTCATAGGGGGCAATGGCACGGCGCAATCGTTTGATGAGCGTTTTCAGGCGGTCAGGATCATCCACCAATACTTCGCCCCATACGGCCGTTTCCAATTCGTCCCCATGCACCACCTGTCCCGCGTTTTGGCTCAGGCAGACCAGAATGGCAAACTGGGAAGTGGTTAGCGCCAACTCCTGATTTTCCGCCCACACCTGGTGTCGCTGCTGATCAATTACAAATGGTCCGGCCTGGATGAGGCCACTCACCCCTTGACGGCGTACAAAACGATGCAAAATCTCACTGGTGTAAGTGTAACTGCCATTATTGTTTTGCAGCAGACATTGTTGCTCAAGCAGACGCAGCGTATCTACCGGCCCATTGGTGATGGCTAACGTATACTGCTCCTCCGCCGACAGATTTTGCCATAAGTAACTGAGATGAGAGGCTGCTTCGACTTCAATGGCACTATCCAGTGTCGCAAAATCGGTAGTGGATAAGGTCTGCACAACTGTCATAGCCTGATAAGCGTGATACCCGGCAATATGCAAGAAAAAAGGATGTGGGCCTACCAAAAAGAGCAGATAATCTATCAATTCCGATGAAAAGGAATAACTACCCTCTTGCAAGCGCTGCATGAGTAATCCACGTGCTTCTTCGATTGTAAATAGACCTAGCGGTAACGTGACAAAGATGTTGAAAAAAGGGGAACTCAGGATTTCTTCTTCGGCGGTGATATTGAACAACGGCCGTTGGCTGGCCGTCAGATAGGCTAATCCATATTTGGTGGTCAATCCGCGCAACCGGGCAAAAAAGTAAGGCGTCAGGTGGGAATTGGCCGCCAGCAGCTCAAATTCATCCAGGAGAACGACCACGGCCGTCCCCTGCCGATTCAGTTGGTGCAGCAAACGGTCAACGGCACGATAACTACCTGAGGCATCAGTAGAAGGTACGGCCGTGCCCACCCCCTCCGCCGCATCCAGCAGCGCATCATATAACGCCTCATATACCTCATCGGCAGGGGATTCACCAAACTCCTGACAATCCAGGTGAACAAACAATGCCTGAGACGGCCCCCATTGATGAGCTTCCCGCACTTCCGGGCGCAGCAGATGGATCAGTAGTGAACTCTTGCCAATACGGCGTGGCCCAATCAGAGAAACGCTTTGTCCATTGCGCAGCAAACCCAAAATCTGGTTGATTTCGGCCTCCCGCCCATAAAAAAACTCTGCCTGCCGGATAGCGCCACGATGGAAAAAGGGGTTATCACTACTCATAAGCCTGCAATTTTAGTGGCAGGATGGTGTAATGACAAGGTGATAAAGTGACAACCCATACAATAACCAGCCATTCTCCATTTAGCTGCCTCTGACAACTAAATGGAGAATGGCTGGCACGGCCGTAGCTACCCGCCCGCCATTGCCCCCACTACCCGAAAGGGTTCACTGCCGTTTATCACCGCATCAGGCAATACGGCCGTAGATGGTTCATGTGACAAATCTTGTCCACAGGCAAAAAAACGGATGAACGGCCGTCGTTCCTTTGTTACCTGATCACGGATAGTCCCACGTAACATCGGAAATCGGTCCTCCAACGCATCCAACACGGCCCCCAGCGTGATAGGGTCATCAAGGGACAGTTCTACCTCACGGTCAACTTGCGCCAGGGTACGCAGATGATGAGGGATTATGACCCGGATCATGGTAATGTCTGCACTTCCACCGACAATACCGGCGGCAAATCACGCACGATGGCAGTCCATTTATCACCGGAATCAGCCGACGCATAAACCTGCCCACCGGTGGTACCAAAATACACCCCACAGGAATCAAGCGAATCCACTGCCAGGGCGCTGCGCAGCACATTCACGTAACAGTCGCTTTGGGGCAAACCATTGGTGAGGGCTTCCCATTCGTTGCCACCCGTGCGGCTGCGGTAAACGCGCAGTTTGCCATCCGGCGGGTAATGCTCGGAATCACTTTTGATGGGCACGACATAGATGGTCTCTGGCTCATGGGCATGAACGGCAATGGGGAAGCCAAAATCCGTCGGCAAATTGCCGCTAATTTCGTGCCACAATTCACCGGCGTTGTCGCTGCGCATCACGTCCCAATGTTTTTGCATGAATAGCACCCCTGGCCGTGAACCATGCATCGCCAGACCATGTACACAATGGCCGACGTCGGCATCGGGATCAGGTAATTCAAAGGGGGATAGCAGCCCTTTGTTGATGGGCTGCCAGGTCTGGCCGCCATCATCGGTGCGGAAAGCGCCGGCCGCCGAGATAGCGATATAAATACGGTCAGGATTGGTGGGGTCGAGCAGGATGGTGTGCAGGCACATGCCGCCTGCGCCGGGCTGCCAGAGATGACCTTTGGCGGTGCGCAGGCCGGGAAGTTCTTGCCACGTTTGCCCACCGTCTTGGGTGCGGAAGAAACCGGCATCTTCCACGCCGGCGTAGACCATATCCGGGTCTGTGTAAGAGGGCTGCAAAAGCCAGACCCGTTTGAATTCCCAGGGGTGCTGGGTGCCGTCATACCATTGATGGGTGCTGGTGTCACCTTCATAATTGAAGGCGTTGCCCACCGGTTCCCATGTTTTGCCGCCATCATTGGAGCGTTGGATCAATTGACCGAACCAGCCGCTTGATTGTGAGGCATACAACCGGTTGGGGTCGGCCGGGGAGCCGTTCATATGATAGATTTCCCAACCGGCAAAGTGGGGGCCGCTAATGTCCCACTCCTTGCGTTTGGCATCTGATGTGAGGATAAATGCGCCTTTGCGCGTACCTACCAGAACTCTTACACCGCTCATTGTTTTCTCCTTTTGGGGCTTCGGCCGTTTGGGGCGCAAAGCTGTATGTTTGCAAATGATTTATACGCCGGCTTGCGGCGGGTTTATTGGGGTGAGGTTGTTTTTGCTAACGTAAGGTGCAGAGGGCTTGACGGATTTCGCCCAGATGGTAGCCGGTGTGGACGATCATGGCGATAGCGCCGCCGATGTGATGGGCGTCCGGCCACACGGCCGTGTCCTGAATCAACTGCTTGATACGATTGTAGCTTTCGCGGAGGGTGGTCTTGATTTCTTCCCATTCGGCGGGGGAAACGGCGCCGGTTTCACGCCAGATTTTGTCCCAATCCAGCGGCTCATATTTTTGGGTGCGGACGGATTCTTCCAGGGCGTCCAGATAGAAGGCCACGTGCTTGACCTGGGCGGCCAGTGTCGCACATTTGCCGCCAACGGGGATGGAAGCTTCGGCGGCGGTGATGGTAGCCAGGGTTTCAAACATGGAGGTGCCTTTATCCAGATAAATACCCTGAACATTATCAAAGGTTTCATCAAGCAATAGATAAAGGGCCTGGGTGAAGTGTTCAGTTTGGATGTGAGAGGACATGATTCTCCTTGTTTTTTGGATGGCTGATTGTTGAGCGGCTTAAATTCTAGAACATGCGTTCTTGTTTGTCAATTATTTTGGGTAGTCAATTTTTACTTTTTTCAGGAAATACGTTTTTTCATACAATGGGGAATGATAAATCACTTCCCATCGTATGGGGGTAAGTCTATTGGATTGGTAATGATGATTTTGGGAGGATACGGATGCAAACAGCACGGCGGGTAACACAGTTTCGGGAGTCGGTGATTCGGGATATGACGCGGTTGGCGATTCAGCACAATGCGGTCAATTTGAGCCAGGGTTTCCCGGACTTTGGCACGGAGCGGGTGATTGTGGAGGCGGCAGCAACGGCCGTACACAATAACCTGAACCAATACACCATTACCTGGGGCTACCCGCTGCTGCGGGAAAAGCTGGCCGAACTATACAGCGAGCGGCTGGGGTGGCCGGTACACCCGGACCGGCATGTGACGGTGACGTGTGGGGTGACGGAGGCGATTGTCATTTCGATGATGGCGGTGCTGAATCCGGGGGATGAGGTGCTGATTCTGGAGCCGGCGCATGATAATTTTCGGCCGGCGGCGATTATGGCGGGGGCGGTACCGGTGGCGATTCCCTTAAATGCGCCCGATTACCGGATTACGCCGGAGATGCTGGCTACGGCCGTGACCCCCCAAACCCGCGCTCTCTTATTAAACACGCCCCATAATCCGACGGGGCGGGTGTGGGATGCAGCGGAGTTGAAAGCGGTGGTGGATGTGGTGGTGGAGCATGATCTGGTGCTGCTGACGGATGAGATTTATGACCGCATTTTGTATGACGGCCGTACCCATCTCTCTCCTGGCAGCCTGCCCGCCTTGCGCGACCGCACCATTACCATGAGCGGCCTGGGCAAGACGTTTGCGGTGACGGGCTGGCGGTTGGGGTATGTGGTTGCGCCCGATGAATTGATGCAGGCCATACGGCCGTTGCACGATTTCACCTCCATTTGCGCCCCCACGCCCTTGCAAGCGGCCGGGGCTGCTGCGCTGAGCCTGCCCGCCAGCTTTTATGAGGCCAGCACGGCCGCTTACCACGAACGCCGCGCTTTGATGATGACGATTTTGGCCGAGACCGGCTTCCGCGCCTCCCCGCCGCAGGGTGCATACTACATCATGGCCGACTATTCCGGCCTGCCCGTCCCCCAGGCCGCATGGCCGCCGATGGAATTTGCCCGCTGGCTGACGACGGCCGTTGGTGTGGCCGTTGTGCCTGGTGATAGCTTCTATTCCGTACCTGGATATGGCGACGGGCTTGTTCGTTTTGCCTTCCCCAAAAAACGCGAAACATTAGAAGAAGCCGCCCGAAGATTAGGGAAATTGGTTCAATCTTGAAGATTGAACCAATTTCAGAACTCAATTTTGAGGCGGGTGCCGCCGACGGTGATGATGTCACCCGGACTGATCACGGCCGTGCCCCCCACCGGCGTCTCATTCAAATACGTCCCATTCCGGCTGCCCTGATCTTGCAGCCACCACTGCCCATTGCGCCGCGTAATCAGCGCATGTTCGGATGATGTGAAGCCGTCGGACAAGACAATGGTGTTGCTGCTGGCCCGGCCAATGCTGGTGACGGGTAATAAGGGGAACAAGGTATCCGGTGCAACCTGGCCGCTTTCATTGGTAACGACACGCAACATGCCAGACGGCCGTTCCTCAGCCGCCAAAGAGGCCGCCGTCAGGCGCATATCCCGATAAATAAACCAGGCGATCAGCCCAACAAACCCCACCAACAACAAGGCGCTTACCAATCGCAAGATAAACAACACAACGGCCAGATCCATCATCACTCCGGGTTCGCGGGCGGCATCACCTGGGTATCCGCGCCCTCACCACCATGCCCGCCCCGTTTTGGCGTCGTCTGCCCTTCGGCATACAGCAATTTGATCTGGCTCAAGGTAATGACATCCCCCGGTTGCAGCACACATTCCGTCACCGGCTGATTGTTGACAGTGGTACGGCCGTGTCGCTGACTCAAGTCATACAAGACAAAATGGCCGTACCGCCAGCGCAATTGGGCATGGCGGCGGCTCACCGTGGCTGCATCCAGCACCACATCATTATCCGCCCGCCGCCCCACCGTCATAATGGGTTTATCGAGGGGGATATGGTGACGGCCGTCCACAATTAAATACGCATCCAACTCCTGAATCGCCTGCAACACCTCCACCGCCACCACACTCTCCGGGCGCAACTGCGTCGTCTCCTGCTCCCGCCGCTGCCGCATCGCCCGCACAAGAACTTCATGCCGCTTCAACCCCTCATCCCCCGCCAACACCACATGTGGACTCGCCAACAGCCGCAAATTCTCCTGCTGCGCCAATTGCAACACCATCGTCTGCAACTCCGTCTCCAAATGTGGGTACGTGGCCGTCACCATTTCCAAATCCAGGGGATGCAGTTGCACATGATACGTATCCGCCACCGTGCCATTCATCATGCTATCTTCCAACACCCGCGTCAGACGCGCGGCAATATCCGCCGGGGTCACACTGCCTCCCAGCAGCCGCCCCAACGAACCTTCGATCAACTCCTGCGCCAGACTTTCAAATCGGGAAATAGGCATCTTCTTCGTCATAATCGGCGGCATTATAGAGTTGCCCCCACCCCTCGTCAACGCCGATTGCACTACGTTCGGCAACCGGTAATCCGTGACCCGTAACCCGCAATCCGCAATCGGTTAACGGATTACGGGTTACGCATCACGCCTCACAAATACCCCTCACTAAAAATATCAATCATCAATCGGGCATCACCCAACGGATACAGAATCGGACAGGTGCAGCCATTGTCCATGTATTCACGCACTTTTGCCTTCACTTCGGTGGGTGAACCGGCGGCCGTACACATCTGCACCACATCATCGGGTACAAGGTGCATGGCCGCTTCAATTTGTTCATCCGTCGCCGGCCAGGTCAATACCTGGTGCAGTTCATCCAGCAATTCCTGGCTGACCCCGCTGGCCTTCATCAGGTGCGGCTGCTGCCCCAAATACTGCGTAATCATCTTCCGCGCCCCATCCAAAGCCCGCGTGCGATTATGATCCACCGAACAAATCATCAGTTGCGGCCGGTCAACATCGTCTATCGTCTTGCCCGCCTTCTTCGCGCCCCGTTCCAGGGCATCTATCGCTTCCAGGTTATATTTGGGCGCGACCAGATAATTCAGCACCGCCCCATCGGCAATCTCGCCGGTCAATTCCATCATCTTCATGCCCGTAGCGCCAATGTAGATGGGGACGTGGCGGGGGGTGGTACGGCCGTGAACCACATCCAACTGAATGCCATCTACGTGATGAAACTCGCCATGGAACGTCACATTCTCCATGTTCAGCAAACGGCGCAGCACCTCCACCGTCTCCCGCATCGCCAGCAGCGGTTTGCGCCGATCAATGCCCACCTTTTGCGCCAGCGGGTCCCACCACGCGCCAATGCCACAAATAATCCGATCCGGAGCCAGGTCATCCAGCGTCAGAAAGGTCGCCGCCAGCAAGCCAATGTTGCGCGTCCAATTATTCGTCACGCCGCTACCTACCTTCAGCGTGCTGGTGTGGCTGGCAAAGGCGGCCATCGGCACAATCGCATCCCGCACCAATCGGCTCTCCGCCTGCCACACCGCTTCAAACCCCTTCGCCTCCGCATACTTCACCAACTCAATGCCCTCTTGCAATGAGTGAGCATCCTGCAAATAAAGCGCCATCCGATCCTTTGCCATCATATCCTCCTTCTAGTCATCGGAAATCTTAGACAGAACAATACTCAGATAGTCAAAACCTAGCCAGGCCAGTTCAAATTCAAGTGTAGGTACGCGAATGGGTGATTGAGCAAAGGCTGGATCATTGACAAAAATCTCTTCGCCCTCAAAACCAATCACAACCACCACATGGTCAGTTTCTTGTGACCAGTAAGATAATTCACCAGTTCTCACCAAAGCAACCAATGGCGAACCTGTTTGAACGAACTGCCGTAGCAGCGTCATATCTCGAATATCAATGTTAGCTGTCACGCCCAGGGATGAAAGGTAATGCAGGTTATAAGCAGATGCGCCAAAGGGTTCGATCCTTAGAAGTTTGAGGAGACGGCCGTAGTCAATTTGCACACCCAAATAATCCAACACCATGGCTGCGCAAGCCGCCAGGCAATCAGCGGGCTGTTGTTGCTGATGATGGGGAACTGAGAGCAAGGTCTTGGGCACGCTGTTTCATTCCTTCAATCATCTCTTGAGAAAGTTGGGTAGCGCCGGTTTCCACATCCACGTCAATTTCACCGACAACCCCTCTGTCGCCATGTGGGGCCATTGAGAAGATAACCGGCACACGCCACACCACGCGATCATGGACGACGAGTTTTGGCTGACCGGCGTGCATATGGGTGCTGACGTGGCTGGCTGCCAGACGGGTTACTTTTTGTTGCGCACTAAACGCCGACACATTTATCGCGGCTGTTACTTGAATGTTTATGGCGACTTGCCCACTGGTTGGTAGCTTTTCAATTTCAATCATAACCCGCACCTCATGGCGAAGAGTATACCACACCGCGTTCTGGTTACGCTGATTCGTTATTGATCAGGCGTCTGCTGATTTGATTGTGCCGTCTGACGATGGGTTCCAGGTTTACTGTTTGTAACACACCGTCAGCGACAACGACACGGCCGTTAATCACACTCCACATCACCGGCTGCGGCGCACAAAAAAGCAGCGCCGCCAAAGGGTCATGTTGCGCCCCGGCGTAAGCCAGCCGGTTCAAATCGTAGGCGATGATGTCCGCCGCTTTGCCCACCGTCAACTGCCCGATGTCTTCCCGCTTCAATACCTGCGCCCCGCCCCGCGTCGCCAGCCACAATGCCTCTTCCACCTTAAGCGTATCGGCTTCACCCAACACGCGCTGCAACAACAACGCCTGCCGCGCCTCATTCAACATATGTGAACCATCATTACTGGCCGATCCATCTACACCCAAACCCACGCGCACACCCTTATCCAGCCATTGACGCACGGGGGCAATGCCGCTGGCTAAGCGCATATTGCTACACGGGCAATGGGCCACCCCCGTACTCGTTTGCGCCATCAGCCCAATTTCGGCCTCATTCACATGCACCGCGTGTGCCCACCACACGTCGTCGCCTACCCATTCAAGCTGTTCGGCATAGGCACACGGCCGTGCCCCAAACCGCGCCAGGCAAAAGGCCTCCTCATCCTGCGTCTCCGCCAGATGCGTGTGCAGCGTCACTCCATAACTGCGCGCCAGCCGCGCCGACTCCCGCATCAAATCCGGCGTCACCGAAAACGGCGAACAAGGGGCAACCACAATCCGCGTCATCGCCAACGGGTTGGGATCGTGAAACTTCTCGATCACCCGGCGGCAATCCTGCAAAATGGCGGCTTCATCCTCCACTACACTGTCCGGCGGCAGCCCACCGTCGCTTTCACCCAACGACATCGAACCCCGCGCTGCATGAAAACGCAACCCAATCTCCTGCGCGGCGCGGATTTCATCATCCAGCCTGGCCCCGTTGGGAAACAGATAAAGATGGTCGCTGGCGGTGGTACAGCCGCTCAACACCAGTTCGGCCATACCCACCAGGGCGCTGACGTAAATGGCCTCGCCATCCAGCCGCGCCCAGATCGGGTAAAGGATTTTGAGCCAGTCAAACAAACCACGGTTAGGGGCTAACGCACGGGTAAGGGTTTGGTAGAGATGGTGGTGGGTGTTGACCAGACCGGGCAGCACCACCTGGTCGGTGGCGTCTATGATTTGGTCGGCGGTACGGTAATGTGGGGGGAGTACGGCCGTGTCCCCCATCCACTCGATCACATTGTTCCGCACAAACAGCGCCCCGTTAGGTATCTTCTCCCCGGCGTCATTCATGGTGATGAGCAACCGGGCATTGCACACGAGTAGAGTAGTCATCTTCGTCTATAAATAAAATGAGACTGAAGGGATTGAGAGATTAGGATATAAAAAGCTGGAATCAAGCAACGCTTTCTTCATCACGTATTGCAAAGCCATATAACGGGTGAATGGTCTCCCGAATGTACTCTTCGTCTTTGCCGTCCGATAAATCCGTCTCCTCGCCTTCATCGCCAGCTAACCCAATTAAGCTCAGCAAAGGGTTCTGTGGCGGATTTTGGGTCTCTACATCCGTCACGTACAAGACGAGGGCTTCACGGATGACCTCCGCTTTTGACTTGCCCTGTTCTCTTGCAATCCATTCAATTTTGTAGAGCAATTCTTCTTCGGCCATGATGGTTGTGCGAATCATAAAATACCTCCGCGTTATGCTTGCATAGTGATGATAGCATAATATGGTTTGATAGCGGAGGGGAGGCTTTAGCCGAACCGTATCGGCTAAAGCCTCCCCTCCGTGATCAACTTAGCCGCTTTTGCAGACCGCGTTTGGGGATGCGCATGGGGAGTTGGGTGCGGCGAACGCCGTCAAATTGGTAGAGGGCGTTAGCAACGGCGCCGGCCGTAGGCACCAGCCCAATTTCGCCCACCCCCTTAGCGCCATACGGGCCATACGGGTCGGGCACTTCGACGCCGATGATCTCCATTTCCGGCATCTCTTTGGCGCGCAGGATACCCATTTGCCGCAGCATGGTGGATTGCGGACGGCCGTCTACCATCACCAACTCCTCACTTATCGCATACCCCAACCCCATGTGGATCGAGCCTTCCAACTGCCCTTCAAACAAGGTCGGGTTGAAAATTTTGCCCGCATCGTGCGCAGCAACCACCTTTTGGATGAAGCCCTTTTCCTCGTCTAAAATGACCAACTGTGTGGCATAGCTGTAGGAGTAGTGGGTATACACCTTTTCCACCGGCGCGCCTGGTTTGGTCGTCCAATCTACCACCCAACGGCCGTCATATACCCGCCCCACCAACTCTGCCAACGACTGTTTCTCCAGGTCAGCTTTCAATCCCTTACAGGCATCAATCAGCGCATTGCCCACCAGCGAGGTAGCGCGGGAAGCGGTGGTCATGCCCGCTTCTTGCTCTGATTCTGTGCCTATACGCACCTCAAATAATGATGGCGATAATCCGGTCTCATTACACACCACCTGCACCGCCATCGTATTTACCCCCTGCCCCATCTCCGTCCAGCCATGATCAATGATGATCTTATCCGGTGCGGCAATGGTGATTCGCGCTGAGGAGAAGTCCGGCATCCCGTTGCCAATGCCCGTGTTTTTGATGCCACAGGCCAGCCCGGCATACTTCGCCTTGTAAAATTCATCCTTCACCGCCAGCAGCGTGGCTTTCGCCCCGGCCCCGGATTCGATGATCTGCCCGGTGGCCGTCATAGAGCCATCGTCCAGGGCATTGTCGTAGCGGAACTGCCAGCGGTCGAAGCCGCCTTTTTCGCACAGGTCGTCAATCAGGCTTTCCAGGCCAAAGGCGGCCTGATTCACGCCAAAACCACGCATCGCGCCGCAAGGGATGTTGTTAGTGTACACGGCCGTCGCCACCACATCCGTCACCGGAAAACTGTACGCCCCCGTGGCGTGCCCCGCCGACCGCTCCAACACCTTCATGCCCACCGACGCATACGCCCCCGTGTCGCCCACAAAGGCCACCTTGCAAAAGGTAAATTTGCCCTGGGCGTCACAGCCAATCTCATAATCCATCCAGATCGGGTGGCGCTTGGGGTGGAAGGCAATGGACTCATCACGGGTCAGCCGCACCTTCACCGGCTGCTGCAAAAGGTAAGCAGCCAGCGCCGCATGGCCTTGCGTGGCTAAATCTTCCTTGCCGCCAAAACCGCCGCCGTTGGGCACCATCTTTACCCGCACCTTCTCCTGTGGCAGCCCCAACAGTTTGGCAATCTGCACCCGGTCTTCAAATACCCCTTGCCCCTGCGACAACACCTCAAGGCCATCACCCGCCGGGTAAGCGATGGCACATTCCGGCTCCATAAAACCGTGCTCAATCATCTGCGTCTGGAAAACGCCACGAACAGTGTAAGCTGATTTAGACCGCGACTGCTCCACATCGCCGCGATGGGTGACAGAGCGGGAGAGGATGTTGCTGTCGTTGCCATGCACGGTGGGGCTGCCCGGCTTAATGGCCGCGTGCATATCGGTGATCGGTTCCAACACATCGTACTCAACCGCAATCTGGCTCGCCGCCTCCCGCGCCAGCGCATCCGATTCAGCTACCACCAGCGCCAGCACATCGCCCACGTAACGGGTTGTTTCGCCTGCGGCAATCATCTGCGGCCAATCCTGTTTGATCAGGCCAATGAAACGGTCGCCGGGGAAGTCTACGGCCGTGAACACCCGAATCACACCTTTCATCTCTTCTGCTTCACTCGTGTCAATCTTTAGCACACGAGCACGGGGATGGTCGCTGAACTTCAATGCGCCATGTTTCATGCCCGGTAGTTGGATGTCATCCACATAATGATGCTGGCCCAGCACCAGTTGGGTGGCTTTGTATTTGGGCAGACGGGTTCCAATACGGCCGTCCCCCTCCACCAACTCCACCTCTTCCTCATGGCGAATAGCGTCTGCGGCCGTGATCACCGCATCCACAATCTTTTTGTACCCCGTGCAGCGGCACAGGTGCGGTGTGAGCGCCTTTTCCACATCCGCCCGTGTTGGCTCCGGATTATGGCTGATGAGCACATGCCCTTGCATCACAATGCCCGGAATGCAAAAACCACACTGCACCCCACCGCAGGCTACAAAGGAGTTGGCATAGACTCGCTGCCGGTACTCACCTAAACCCTCAATGGTGGTTACTTCGCCGCCCGCCACCCGGCTCATTTTGGTGGCGCAGCCCAGCACCGCCTTGTCGTTTAGCTGCACCACGCAGCAGCCACAGGCCGCCTGGGGCGCACAGCCATCTTTGGGCGAAAGAATGCCTTCGTGTTCCCGCAAATAGGTCAGCAGCAACAGGTCAGGGTCGCCGTCATACTGCCTGGTTTGTCCGTTTAGTAAGAATTCCATTTTTCCTCCGGGGTTAAAAGAGAGTGGGAGATTGAGAGATGAAGAGATTGCCCAAACTCTCAATCTCCTCATCTCCCACTCTCTTAATCTCTCTTTGTTGAGAACCAGAGTTTAACATGGATTGAGCCTGCATGTGAACCGGCAAACCCCTTCGCCATTATGAGCCAGGGCTAAGTAGGCAAAATTGTAAAGTTGCCCAACCAGAGAGAGGCAAAGATAATGACACGTCAACTTTACATTTACTAAACTTCTGGAGGAAGAAAATGAAAAAATCTATATTGTTTGTACTGTTAGCGCTGGCAGCGCTGGTTTTGGCTGCCTGCGGCGGGGATGAACCGGAACCCACGGTGGCCCCCACCGTCGCTGTGCCGGAAGTGGTGGAGGCTACGGCCGTGCCCGCCAACACGCCCGCCCCCACCGTCGCCTTTTGCCAGGTGGTAGACCCCAGCCAGATCGGCATTAACACCCTGGGCCTGCCTTACCCCTATCAGGTCAACTGCGTCCCCGAAAAGCCGTATGACGCCAGTATGCCACCCGGCCCCGTTGGCCTGCCAGAGCATATTCAAATCAACTTTGCTACGCTCAGTCCAACAACTATTAACCCACTTGATCCCATTATCTTCATCATTCCGGCGCAAGCCTATGTAGACATGTGGGACGCCGCCGGGAATACGGCCGTCGCCCAAAACATGCAACGTCTCCGAGACCTGGTGGCCTCAAAACCACAGGCCGTGCCCACGTCTGGCAACCCCATCCTACCGATGGAATTAGCCACCGGTACGAATGATCTGGCCGTGCAAGGTCAATATCTCGACTTTGGCACCTGGGATGGCGTCCGTTTTGTGGGGCGCATGGAACAAAGCCCGAACCCGGTGACAAACCAAAATCTGTACTATTACTTCCAGGGTTTTGCCGGGGAAAATGATGAAGTCTTTATCTCCATGCGCTGGCCGGTTACCACGCCGTTCCTGTGGAACACCGCTGGCGATGTGCCGCAGGCCGAGATGGATCAGGTGAATAGCGACTCCACCGCTTACATGAATGAAAAAGCAACACAACTCAACGCGCTCGCGCCAGAGGACTGGAATCCACCGTTGACGACGTTGGATGATGTCATTGGCTCGCTGCAATATGGCCCGCCAGAAACGCCCGGCCCGGTACCGACGGTAGAAATCCCCACACCAGCACCGGAAGAACCATACGGTGTTGTCACTGCTCCGGCCGGGGTGAATGTTCGTTCCGGCCCTGGCACCAACTTCCCCCTGGTCGGGACGGCCCCATTTGGGGCGGAAGGGGCGATTATTGGCATTAGCGCCGACGGCCGTTGGTGGGTTACTCCCATTCAGGGCGCACCGAATGGGCAGGGTTGGGTCAGCGTTGACTTTGTGCAGGCGTTTAATGCCGGTAACGTACCCGTGATCCCCTCGCCGCCACCACCTGTGCCTACGGCCACGCCCACACCCATGCCCACCCCCGCCCCCCGCATCAACTTCTGGGTGGACAACCCGGTTATCAACCAGGGACAGTGCACCACCTTGCGTTGGAATGTACAAAACATCCAGGCTGTTTGGGTTTACCCCCAAGGCGCTGACTTCAACCAGTGGCCGGCCACAGGCCAGGGCAGCCGCCAGGTATGCCCCACTGTCACCACCACCTACGAAATGCGTGTGCAACTCACCAACGGCAGCACCGAGTTCCGTCAATTGACCGTCACCGTCAACCAGGTGAATCCATTGGCGAACACCAGTTGGGCCGTAACGACGATGAATGTCAACGGCGTCTTGCTGCAAGGCACAAGCATTACCGCCATGTTTGGTTCCGGCAACGCGCTCAGCGGTTTTGGTGGCTGCAATAATTACAATGGCAGCTATTTTGTCTCTGGCAACAGCCTGTCTGTTGGCTCCATCGGCAACACCCAGATGATTTGTGACCCGGCCGTGAGCCAGCAAGAAGCGACGTATCTGTCCTTGTTACAATCATCCGCCAGCTTTGAAATTCAAGGCACGACGTTGATTATTCGTAATGCGTCCGGCCAGGAGATTTTGCGGTTTAGCCGGATTGGTTAAAGGCGATAGGTCAGAAAATGAAAAAGGGCACGGCCGTAACGGCCGTGCCCTTTTTTACTTAAATGGGCAACCACAAGGGTCGCCCCTACTTTGTAACGGGTAAATAAAGATGAAAAGTTGCCCCTTCCCCCCACACCGACTCTACTTCGATCTGTCCGCCTAACCCTTCAATATAATCCTTCGTCCAAAACAGGCCAAAGCCCATACCCTGCCCTTCTTTGGTCGTCCAGCCCATTTCAAAGATGTGAGTCAGATTCTCTCTAGGTATGCCGGGACCATTGTCCTTCATGCTGATGTGGATATGGGCGTTACCCGTCACCATACTGCTGATCCACAAATCACCAATCCGCCCCATTTCCCGCAGCGCATCCCGTGCATTTTTCAGAACGACCCGGAACGCTTCTGTCAGCATTTCGCTGGCCGTAAACACGGGTGGCAAATTGGGTGAAAGCAAAATATGCACATGCGCCCCCATCTCCTGCACCAGATTATCGGTGCGGCTGCTCTCCATCAGTTGCGGATAGACAGCGTTCAGGGCGCTGACCAGGCAATCATTCACGCTCACGGGCACATCGGACATTTCCTGCCAGGGTTCATGCAAATTTGCCAGCATATCCGAAGCCCGGCGCAGCCGATCCAGCATATTGGCATTGTTGTTCAAAATTTCTTGCTGCTGGCTGGTGGAAAAACCGGCCAACCCGGACAGCAGGTGCAAATAGGTACGCACCGCACCAATGTGATTACCCAACGTATGCACGGAAGCGGTGG
>CAYXUZ010000048.1:17923-20639 GCA_964467705.1 uncultured Ardenticatenaceae bacterium
TGAAAGCCATACGGCCGAACTGCTCGGCGATACGCCGCTGCTCCTCGGCCTCGCGGTACAGCCGGGCATTGCGAATGCCCGCCGCTGCCTGCTGACCAAAGGTGGTCAGGATAGAGATTTCCCAGGCAGAAAAACGGGGCCGACGGGAAGCGGCAAAAAGGTTGCCGACGATTTCATTCTCCACAAAAAAGGGTACAGCAATCACCTGCTTGATGCCCAATGCCGTCTGCGCCAGGTCGGCGACCGCTTTGGGAGCAATGGGACGCAGCAAGTCATAGAGGTTGTTGGAGGTGAGGTAGTTTTGCGGACGGCCGTTAATCCCCTTCACCGCCCGCACACTCAAATTGTCTCGATATTTGTCGTCATCCAGATACACCACCGCGTCGGTGCTGATCAGCGACGTACCGGCCATCCTTTCCCACTGCGTCAAGAGCGCATTGGAGCCTTCTAGCGCATAAGCGCGGACAGGCAGAGCATTGCCTTCTTCCAGTGTAGCCACCATCGCGCCCTGGTAGCCCAACTCATGCACCACGGCATCTACCACCGTTTGCAGCACTTCCACTTCATCGGTCATCCGTGCCTGGAGCTTAAAGATCACCCGCTCCAATGCTTCCATGGCCGTCAGTTGGTAATGGCTTTGCACGGCCGCTGCCGCCTGATGCCCCACGGCAACCAGAAAATCAATCTCCTGAGTAGAAAAGGGCACGGCCGTCAGCGCCACCAGTGTCCCCACCACTTCATTTTGCACAATGAAAGGCACGGCCACCACTTGCTGAATGTTCAACTCCAACTGCATTTGCCCCACAATCTTTTCGTCACCGGCAGGACGAAACAGGTCATAGAGGACGTCTGTCATGCTGTAGGGTCGGGCACGCACCTGCACTTCGTTTACGGCCGTAACCGTGACGTTCTTTTGATGTTTGGCATTATCCAGATACACAATCGCCTGAGCGCCGGTGGGGTTTAGCCCGCCCCGTGTCCAAAATTGCTGCACCTGCTGCGGCGGCACATTAAACGACGAAGCACGAAGATACAACCCCTTATCATTTTCTAGCGTTGTTGCCAGCGCCCCCACACAGCCCAAACGCTCCACAACATCATCCACAACCTGTTGCAGGATGGTTTGCAGTCGGGGGGAAATTTGGGTGTATTCAGTACGGTTTGTTTGGAGCAATTTTCTTCCTTCCACAGCCCCATTGTTGGGACAATACAGCCCCGTTGCGGGGACACACTACTTAATTTGCCGCCGCTATTATGCCACAACCACAAATTAAGCCAACGGCTATTGTATTGTGCGCCGTGGAGCTATCAGTAAAAATGACGGGAATAGTAGGAGGGTAGGACTAATGGGCTATGGGGATTGTGGTGTGGTAGTGTTTGTGTGTATTCGTGATTGTGTGAACACTAAAACACACAAACACGAATACACACGATCACTTCTTTAAGATGTGGGTGGCAATCGTCGCGCCGCTACCGCCAATGTTTTGGGCCATGGCTATACGCACACCGTCAATCTGAGCGTCCCCCGCGTCGCCGCGTAGCTGCAAGGCAGCCTCGGCAATCTGGTAAAGGCCGGTTGCGCCCACCGGATGCCCCCGCGCCTTGAGGCCACCCATCGTCGCTACCGGGATACGGCCGTCGGGGAATATCTCTCCCTCCTGCGCCAGCCTGACTCCCTGCCCCCGCTCCGCAAAACCACATGCTTCCAACGAGAGGGCGGCCATGACGCTAAAGGCATCGTGCAGTTCAAACAGGTCGATGTCCTGCACCGCCAGCGTGTCGGTAGCAATAGCGGAACCGATCACCCGCACCGCATCCGGCGCTTTTTCCGCCGGCACCAACAGCAGCGCCGCCGCTCCATCACCAATGGGTGAAGCATCAAACAGGGTGATCGGATCAGCCACCACCCGCCCCTTCTCATAAATCTTTTGGGTAATCGGCTCGCGGAACAGGGCATTCGGGTTCTTAGCTCCATTAGCGTGGGCATTAATGGCAAAGGGGGCAAAATCCCCCTTTTGGTAGCCATACTCGTGCATATACCGGCGCATGATGAGGGCGTTCAGGCTGACAAAAGTGACGCCGTGAATCCCCTCATAATCAGCGTCGGCGGCCGTAACCAATGCGGCCGTTGTCTCTTCAAAAATGGTTTCGGTCATTTTTTCCACGCCGATGACCAGCACCGCATCCATCTGCCCGCTGCCGATGGCGATGATGCCCTGGCGCATGGCGGAACCGGCCGAACCGCAAGCCGCTTCCAGTTTCACCGCTTCCACGCCATATTGTCCCAAATGGTCGGCCACCAACGCCCCCAGGTGATGCTGTTCATTCAGGTTGCCGCTGGTCATGTTGCCCACGTAAATGGCATCCACCCGGCTGACGTCGGCGTCGGCCAGGGCGGCCCGACCGGCGGCCACCGCTAACTGGCGAATGGACAAATCCCAATGCTCGCGCACGGCCGTTTGCCCCACGCCTAATATCGCTACTTCGCGCATACAATCCTCCGTAATCGGTAATCCGTCACCGGCAATCGGTTAACGGTCATCACTAAGGCTGAGTATGCGCTGCTTTTTCCGTCAGAAACTATCACAGACCTGAACACTCACTGCCAATTGCTGGCAAAAACGCGACAGACCCGAAGGGTTTTCGGAAACTCTTCGGGTCTTCATCACACCAGACGGATTTGCTGCGGCCGTGTGCCCGACACTCGTTCCACCAC
>CAYXUZ010000048.1:20652-39206 GCA_964467705.1 uncultured Ardenticatenaceae bacterium
GAGCCATCAAAATTCCCCTCTAGCTGGGCGCTGACCGCTTTTTCCAACCCGGAAAAGGTCTGCGGCTGGCTGGCCTGCAACGCGCTGATTATCGCCTGTCGCATCGTTTCGTACTTCTCTTTTTCAATGTTTACTCCCTGTTTGCCCTCAGGGTGCAGGGTCATCATGCGTTCACTCGTCATTGTTCATTCTCCTTTTCATTGGGGCTAGATGGGATTGGGAGTCTGTACAATCATCCAGTCTCTCAATCTCCGTTCAATTCCGCCATACATTCATCACACCATAGCAATAACGCCTGATTTGTGTGCAAGGCATGGCGCACGGCCATACGCCGGTAAAGAGCGTGGGGGTCGCCTTCGTCCATTTGTGCTTCCTGCCATGCTTCGACGATGTGTAGATTGCCAATGTCGGCCGTCACCTGCTCCCGGTAGGCTTCAAGTTGGCGTCGGTTTGCTTCTGGCCCGGCTTCGTGGCCGAAGATGAGTTTGAGCAGCAGTTCGTTGCGCACAGGTAGCGGCTCGGCCGTTTGCTGGAGCCAGGTATGGAGTTCTTGCTGACCAACGGCCGTCAACGAATACACATGCCGATTGGGGCCATTATGCCGCTCTTCCACCTCCTTGCTCACCAGCCCCTCAGCCAACAACTGGCGCAGGTTGGGATAAATCTGCCCATAACTTTCCTGCCAGAAACCGGCAATATCGGCAAAAAACTTCTGAATGTCGTAACCGGACATCGGCCGGTAACTGAGCATTCCTAAAATGGCATAACGGCTACGGTTTTGTTTTTGGGCCATATCATCTCGCTCATATATCTGTTAGATATATATATTTTAGATATTAAAAGAGTTCGGTCGAAATGTCAAGCACTGAATTGTCACTAAAATGAATGGAATGGTTAAAGGGGAATTGGAGAACAGCGATGTGCTACAGATTCGAATCGCCGGGACAACGATAAGCTCTTATCAAAGTTCAATGCCGAAAATGGACAAAAATCCGCCCAAAGTTTTTATCGTCTTTCTCCACACGGTGATACAACTTTTTGATGTGGCTTTGATTTAAAAAACGCAGGACTCTTTTTTTGAGTTGGCCGCTCCCTTTGCCAGGAATAATCTCCACTAAATCAATCTTTTTGTCTATCGCTTCTTGCATAATACGATTCAACTCAGCATCAATGTCTTTGCCGCGATTGTAGATGTCGTGAAGGTCAAGTTTGAGCTTTGCCATATAGGTACTGACCTCATCACAAACTTGCAGCAACCTTGCTGCTATTCGATTTTACGGCCGTCGCCTGCTGCAAGATGGATTCCGCGCCGCCGGTGGCATGTTCGCCGCGGGTGCCCAGCATAGCGGCCAGTTCCCGCACCCGGCCGTCCCGATTCAAACTCTCCACGTGGGTGAGGGTACGGCCGTCATGCACCTGCTTGCTCACATGAAAATGCACATCCCCATACCCGGCCAACTGCGGCAAATGGGTAACGACGATAACCTGGTGGTCGGCAACGGCCGTTAGCCCCCACAATTTGCGCCCCACCACATCCCCAATCCGGCCGCCAATGCCCTGGTCAATCTCGTCAAAAATCAGCGTCGGTGTGGCGTCCACCTCCGCCAGCGCGGTCTTGAGCGCCAGCATCAGCCGCGCCGTCTCGCCGCCGGAAGCCACCTTGGCCATCGGTTTCAGCGGTTCACCGGGATTGGTGGAGATGAGAAATTCGGCCCGGTCAATGCCCGTCTGGTCAAAGGCCAGCCGCTGCTCGCCCACATACACCCCATCCGCCTGTGGTTCGGTGGTGAAGTGGACGCTAAACTGCGCTCCCTCCATGTTCAGGTCGGCCAGTTGGGTGATGACGGCCGTCGCCAGTTTACCCGCCGCCACCTGCCGTTTTTGCGACAATTTGGCCGCCATCTCCCCCACCCGCCGCAGATACTTTTCCTGCTCCAGTTCCAGTTCAGCAATGCGCGACTCGCTGTTGCTGATGTAGCTCACTTCCGTCAGCGCCTTTTCCCGCAGCGCCAGAATATCCTCAATGCTCTCCCCATATTTGCGTTTCAGACTGGCAATCAGTTCCAGCCGTTCCTCCAAAAAATCGAGCCGCTTGGGGTTAAATTCCAGCCCATCCAGATAACTTTGCAGGTCAGACGACAGTTCGCTGAGTTGGAAAAGTAAGCCTTGCAGCGTTTCCAGTCGGGGCGATTGGGTATCATCGTAGCGGGTGAGTTGCACCAGAGCGCGTTCCGCCTGCCCCAATAAATCGGCCGTCGAGCGCATTTCATCGTCCATGCCGGTCAGCAGCGCCACCGCTTCCGTGGCCGCCCGCATCAACTGTTCAGCATTCGCCAGCCGGGTGCGTTCGGCGCGCAGTTCTTCCTCTTCGCCGGGCGTCAATTTGGCCGCGCCAATTTCTTCAATCTGGTATTGCAGCATGTCGGCGCGTTGGGCCAGCGCCTTTTCGTTCTGGCGCAGGTCGGCCAGTTCACTGCGAATTTTTTGCAGGGCGGCCACTTCCCGGCCTAACGTTTTGCGTTCCTCTTCCAGCCGGGCGTAGTTGTCCAGCAGCGGCAGGTGGGATTTGGGCCGCAGCAGGCTGAGGTGCTCTCCTTGCCCGTGAATGTCAATGAGCGGTTCGGCAATATCCCGCAAGATGGTCAGATTGACAGTACGGCCGTTCACCCGACAAATGTTACGGCCGTTGCTGCGAATCTCCCGCGCCAGCACCAATGTGTTGCCGTGTTCGTCGTCCAATCCTTCGGCTTCTAAAATGGGGGTCACGGCCGTGTGCAATTGTGGCGTCAGCGAAAAAGCGGCTTCCACATATGCCTCCGGCGCACCGGCCCGTACCATCATCGTGTCCGCCCGCCCGCCCAACACCAGCATAACGGCATCCAGGATGATGGATTTGCCCGCCCCCGTCTCGCCCGTCAGCACATGGAAGCCGTTTTGGAAAGAGATAGTCAGTTCGTCAATAATGGCAAAATTGCGAATGGAAAGTTCGGTAAGCATTTGAGCATAAAGCGCAAAACGTAAAACGTAAAACGTAATTTTGTTTACGCTTTACGCTTCACGTTTTACGAAATCATTTCATCCAATAAAACGCCGAGCCACCGGCCACAAAGAGGTAAACCGCCGGCGTAATGAAGGCGAACAACGCCCCGCCGCCGCCCATCACCGCCAGCAACAGGGGTAATCCGGGCAATATCACCCCCATGGCCATCATCGTCACCACCAGATGGGGTATGTAACGGCCGCGCCGCCCGCCAATCGCCTTTTTGGTCAACTTGCCAATCAAACCGCCCACGGCCCCGCCAATAAACACCATAATAAAAATGAAGAAGATGCCGCCGCCCAACAGCCAGACCAGATACCCGGCGATCAGGCTGAGCGGCAAAGAAACCAGGGCGGCGATCAGGTAATCGGTGGTTTTGGCGTTGAAAAATTTGTCTTCCAAATCCCGCTTGCAGTCCGGGCAGAGGTAGCCAACAGAGGTTTTGTTGGTACAACTCACACAAATGGGTTTGTGACAGTTGTAGCAGCGCAGCGAGGTGCCCCGATCCGGGTGGCGGTAGCAGGTGAATTCGTAGGTTTCGGTGTGACCATCGGCGGGAGCAGCGACGGCCGTAGCCGCAGCGGCAACCACTTCCTTCTTCGCAACCGGCATTGGTTCCGGCTCTGGCAGCCGGGCCGCCTCCACCTCTTTGCGCCAGGCGTCCGGCACCGGCTCGCCACGCAAATCGGCCAGCCCCACCTGCGCTTCTTTATTTTCCGGGTCTAATTCTAAGACCCGCTCGTAAGCATCGGTCTGCACGGCCGGATCGGTCGTCATCCGCGCCAGCCCCAGCCAGGCGACGGCCGTGTCCGGCGCTTCCTCCACAATTTGCCGGTACAACTGCTCCGCCGCCGACCGCTTGCCGGCTTCTTCTACCTTGGCCGCCTGCCGTATGAGGGAGCGAATTCTTGGTTGGTTTATCTCCATAAAAAATCGCCTGAAGTGAGCAGTGAGCGGTAGGCAGTAAGCAGTGGGCCGTTTACCGCTAACTGCTTACTGTACACTGCTTACTGCTCACCTAATCCTGCCGCATATGCCCCAGCCGGGCCATCAGGCGGCGATAAAAGTAGCCCGTGCTTTCCACGCGGGCAAATGTGCAAAAGTTGGCGTCTCGTTTAATGATGACCACATCATCATTTTGGGCCACAATGCCATGTTGTCCATCGGGCGTAATGTACGCCTCATGATCCATATTGATTTTGATGGCGATGACGGCTGTTTCGTGCAAAATCAGCGCCCGGTTAAAGGTGAGATGGGCGGCGACGGGCACAACGACCAGGTTTTGCAACTGCGGCGGCAGCAGCGGCCCACCCGCCGCCATCGCATAGGCCGTGGAGCCGGTGGGGGTGGCCACAATCATGGCGTCGGCGGCATAGGTTGTCACCAGGTCGCCGTCTACGGATAGCTGAAACTGCACCACTCGCGCCTGCGCTCCACGCCCCACCACTACATCATTGAGGGCGGTGAAGGTCTGGACGACACGGCCGTCGCGCTCCAACGCCGCGCTCAACATCAGCCGCTTTTCAATCCAGTAGTCGCCCACCAACACCCGCGCCAGCTTATCCGGCCACTCGTTGGGCTGCGCCTCGCTCAGAAAGCCCACCTTGCCCAGATTAATGCCAAACAAGGGCACATCACACGCCGTAGAAATACGTGACGCCTGCAACAGCGAGCCATCCCCGCCCAACACCACCAGCAGTTCGCTCTCCTTTAATTCTGGCCGCAATTCGGCCATATCCCAGGTGGAGGAAATCCATGCCCGCACCCCCCGGCCAGCCAGCCAGCGATACACTTCGTCCGCTAACGGCCGTGACGCTGGAATTCGGGGGTGGTGGAGGATGCCAATGGTATGCATAATCGTGTCAAGTGCCAGGTGCTAAGTGTCACGTGAAACCTGACACTTGACACCTGACACTATTTTTGCAGCCAGGAAACCACCTCATCCAAGGGAATTGATTGCTGTTCGCCGCCGTCTAACGGCCGTACCACGACCACTCCTTGCGCCACTTCTTCTTCGCCCAGGATGAGGACCGTCTTGATGTTGTGTTTGTTGGCTTCACGCATCTGGCTTTTCAGGCTGCGCCGTTCGCGGGCAAAGGCCAGCCGCGCCCCAATACCCGCCGCCCGCAGACGAAATGCCAGTTGCACGGCCACCACTTTTGTGGCCCCGCCAAAATGGGCCACCAAAATCTCCGGCTCTGGCGTAGTGGGCGGCTCAATGCCCGCCTCCTGCAAACCGAGAATGATGCGCTCAATGCCACTGCCAAACCCGACACCGGGTGTAGACGGGCCACCGATGCTCTCTGCCAGCCCATCATAGCGCCCGCCGCCACACACGGCCGCCTGCGCCCCAATGCCTTCCGCCCACACCTCAAATACCGTCTTGGTGTAATAATCAATCCCCCGCACCAGCCGGAAATTGATGGTGTAGCTCTGATCCAGATCATCCAGCAGTCCACGCAGTTCGCTAAAGTGGTTTTCACAATCGTCACAGAGGTAATCAATGATGTGCGGCGCGTTTGCCAGTAGCTCATCCATGCCCGGCTCTTTGCTGTCCAGAATGCGCAGCGGATTGCGGCGCAGCCGTTCCTGGTCAATGGGGGCCAGCCGGGGCAGGTAATCGTTCAGGTATGTTTTGAGCGCGTCCACATAGACCGGCTTGCAGGTGGGGCAGCCGGTGCTGTTCAGTTGGAAGGTCAGCCCTTTGTACCCCAACTCCCGATACAAATTCATGGCTAACAGCATCACTTCTAGATCGGCGGCGGGGTCAATTTCGCCCAGAATTTCGCAGTTGAACTGGCTGTGCTGGCGATAACGGCCCGCCTGCTGCCGTTCACGGCGAAAGGCGGGGCCAATGGTGTAGAGTTTCACCGGTTGCGGCCAGCTTGCCATGCCATTTTGAAGGTAGGCACGCATAAATCCGGCCGTAAATTCTGGCCGCAACGTCAGGTTAACGCCTTCAGACTCGTCAACTTCGTAGGTCTCTTTTTTGACGAAAAAGTCGGAAGCGTCACCCACCCCCCGATGATACAGTTCGGTGTATTCCAGAATGGGTAAATCTATGCGTTGGAAGCCGTACCGGTTAGCCAGGGTCACGGCCGTGTCAATCACTAAATCCCAATAGCGGCGATCAGCGGGGAGAACGTCCTGCATCCCCTTCGCCCGTTGTATGGTGCTCACACTGCCCTCCAAAGGTTTAAGGATGCGACTGATTATACTTCGTAATCCGTAAAACGTAATCCGTGATCCGTCGGCCTTCATCTCACGGATTACGCATCACGGGTCACGGATGACGGATCACGGCTCACCCCAGCCTCTGCACACACTCCCCGCGCACGCCACAGCGCGTGCAGCGGTTCCAATCGTTGTGGTCGCGGTTCACATCGGGGGCAAAGAGGTCAGCGCGCATATCGGCCAGCAGGTCGAGCAAATCTTCTTCGAGTTCGGCCGTGTAATCCACCGCAAACGACTTGTCCTTGTACTGGATGATCCCATAATCGGGGCGAATACCGTAGTTTTCTTCCACTAACAGACAATAAGCGGCTAACTGCAAGATATGGCCTTCATGGGGTTCTGTTGGGGCCACGCTGGACTTCAATTCTACCGGCACAATCATGCCGTCTGGCTCTTCTACCAGATAATCTGGTTTGCCGGTCAGCCGCAAATGGGGCGACACCAGGGCATCGTTGTTACTAAACCAGGCGCTCCCGGCGTCGGTGTAGATGACGTTGCCGTCGGGCAAGCCCGCCTCCTCCTCCAGGTCGCGCGACCAGAGCCACAGCCCTAAAGCCAGGGCCAGGAGAAGTAAACCAATGGCGAGGGAGAAGGTGCCGAATAACATGTCGTGGGACGTAATCCGTAATCCGTGAACCGTAAACGGATTACGGATTACCGATCAAGAGTTGGTAGACGAAAAAGGCAACCGTCACAAAGAGTAACGTGTATGCCACACGCCGTGCCCAGATGGATTGGCCGACGACACGGCCGTGCGCCTGATGATGCGCCGTTCCTTTTCTTAGCTCGTGTACGTTCTGCGGCTGTGCGCCCCGTTTGCGCTTCAGCCACCACGCGCGGCGGCAGTACAAATAGGTAGAAATTTCGCTTGCCCGAATCCAGTTGTCGCTCATATGTTCTAATTTTATGCAAATGCACGGCCGTGTCAAGAAGGAGGCTGCCTTGTTTGCCAGCCAGAACAGGATCGTTATAATCCCTGATGTTCATCGTATTGGTTGCGTGGGGGCGTCAAGCACAACCCATCACAAAAAAGTTTAACGTTCGTAGTAGGCGATTCATCGCCCTCTGAAGGCAACCAATTGCCTGCTACAAACAGGCAGGGAGGAAAACGCATGCGTCAACGAATTGTGTGGTTACTCAACGGCGGGGTAGCTCTTGTTACTTTCGTCCTCATCTTCACCCACTTTTCCCAACCACCGCAAACGACATTTTTGCCCGGATCGGCTGCGCCTACGGCGCAGCCGATCGCTGCATTGGCATTTTTGACCTATCCGGGGGAAGCCCCTGCCGGGGGACAACACATGAATGCCAGTTTGAACAATACACCTGTTATTCTGGCGGCCTACCCCACAGACCAGAACGAGCAACTGAATAGCAGCGCCCCGCAAACCCTGGGCAGCCAACCCGCCCGTGTTATGTGTGAGGCTGATCAGTTGGTGGCTTCGCCCAACGGCAAGTATCTGCTCATCCAATACAACTGTGAAGCCGCCCTCTTTGCCATCTTGCAAAACCTGGAAACGGGCGTGGAGATCACCCTGGCGCGGGGCTATTTTCTGGACTGGTCGCCCGACGGGGACTGGCTGCTTTTCCGGCGTGGCTGGTGGAAAATTGACATGGTGACAAGGTGACTGGGTGAAGGGGTGACATTTCACCTTGTCACCAAGTCACCGTGCCACCTTTTCACAGAATGGAGGAAATGATGAAACCGATAGTTTTCTCTTTAATTTTGGTATTTGGCTTATTGCTGGTGGGGTGTGGTGGGGAAGAGGAAACGGCTACGGCCGTGCCCACCCGTGTAGCTGTGGTGACGAACACGGCCGTACCCCCCACCAACACCCCACTACCGGCAACGGATACGGCCGTGCCGCCCGCAACCATTCCCCCCACCAACACCGTCGCACCCCAGCCTACAGTAATGCCAACGGCCATAACTATGACAGAAACTGCTGTGCCAGCCGAGGAAGTAGCAACTATTGAAGGTTATTTACTTTTCTTTTGGGATACAGAAACCCCCCTTGAAGGACCTGCCTATTACTCAATTCCTATTCGAGATCCTAAACAGGACTTGTATATAGCTTCACCAGGAGAAACACCAGATACCTGGCAGGTAACTAGCCTCCTCAAGGATACGTTGAATTGGCCTGATGAGGCACCTAGTTGGCCTATCATAGCTATGTCTCCAGACCAAACAAAAATAGCTTTTACAGTAGACAAAGAAACCAGTGATGGAGCAAAACTCACCAGCATATATCTTGGTGATTTAACAGAAGGCACGATAAAGCAACTCACAGAAGATAATTACCTTACCCCCTTTAATATTAGTTGGCTGCCTGATAATCAGACGATAGCCTATTCTTTAGGCAAAGAAGGCTACCTGTTGCAAGTGAATAACCTTTCTTCTCGACAATTTACCCCTTCTTTTTCAGCAAATATAGGCGAGTTTACAGTTTCACCAAACGGAAAGTTAGCGGCCCTCACGTTGGGGCAAGGAGAACTTCTGTTTATCAACGTTGAAAACGGGCAAACTCTATCAACTCCTCCTATTTCATTAGCCAGTCCCAACAATGTTGTTTGGTCGCCAGATAGCCAGTGGCTGGTAACAAACCTGGCAAGCGGGGTTGGCCTCAATCTGATAAACAGCCAAACTTCCGAAACTGTCTCATTAGTTAGCGGAAACACTTTTGCCATTCCATCCTGGTCTCCAGATGGCACAAGACTGGCATATGTTCAAGGGACGCGGGATAACACTGAACTTCATCTTTGGGAACCTACGGGCTCCACTTCTCAATCTCTTGCGAACTTAGGGTCTTACCTGAAAAAGCCTATCTGGTCTCCTGATAATTCACATTTGGCGGTGGCCTTTTTAGAAAACGGTGTGGCTAGTTTGCAGTTAGTTGCGGCAGATACGGGTGAGTCTGAGACATTAACCCAGATGGAAAATATTATCAATTTTGAAGTTATATCCTGGTCACCTGACAGTCAATGGCTCTTGGTTCTTGCTGTACAAGAAGATAAATCCTGTCTCTACATTGTCCGCCGAGCAGATGGAAATAGATATTGTGTTCTTGAGTCAACAACGACTCTCAATCCATTCGCGGTCTCTTGGTTATCAGGAAATTTACCTTTACCTTGATTGGTTTATGAGGAGAAATATGATGAATCGTCAAAGTTTGATACTGACAATCGGCTTACAGGCCATTTGCTGGGGGCTTATTATTTGGATATTTATCAAACCGAGTGAAGATGTCCAGGCTATAGTATTATTTCAATCATCTCCAACTCCCGCGCCATTTCTTGGCCCTATTTATTACGGCAAAAGAGATGTCTGGAACGTATTTGATCATGATAAACCTCTGGCTAGTACAGGTGAAGACGGCAATGAAAATGTTACTCACCACAACGGTGCTACTTTTCTTGGTATTACACCAACGCCTGCCGGTACACCATATATTCCTGTAGATGGGTTTGGCTACGATGAGCATGGTGGTATTGACTACAGTCTTGAATATGTTCCTGTATTGGCTGCCGCAAATGGAACCGTTATTGCCGCAGGATGGGAAAACGAATCAAATCACCGCGATAGCTACGGCCTTCGAGTCAGGATAGATCATGGTCAATATGACACGATTTATGGACACTTAAGCGTCTTAACCGTGGAAACAGGCGATCCTGTTGAAGCCAATCCAGAAGATAGAAATAGCATCATAGGTATTAGCGGCAATACAGGGTTGGTATTTGGAGGTTGTGGAGATGTTGGAGACGATCCAACTTGTGGTGCCCATCTGCATTTTGAAGTGCGTGACACTGGTGGCTACAAGCCAGTCAACCCATACGGTTGGATGGGTTTAACACCTTTACCAATACCCAGTGCTACACCAATTGAGGATCCTTGGGCCAACGATCCAAATGGTGCAGTAAGCTACAAACTCTGGCTTGATTATCCGGCCCTTGTTAGTGGGGCAGATCAGTATCTTGGCACAAATAGCACACCTATCCTTGAACCGGCCGTAAACAATGCGCGGATGATTATTGATGACGGTTCGGCCGATTTTTTCCCTGGCCCATGCTGGACGTTTGCCGGTGGCTCCCAGAGTTATAACAACGGCTACCACCGCGCTGCCAGTGATGGGGAAGATAATTGTACTTCGCGTTGGACTATCCGCCGGGATGCTTTTACCGAACCTGGTGAGTATGACGTTTTTGTTCACATCCCGCCTGATGCCAATCCGTCTTTGAGTGTGGCCTATGACGTTCATCATAATAATCAAGTCAGCCGGGCCATCGCGGTACAGGCGGCTTATGTGTACAACGAGGAACATGACGCCTGGGTCTATTTGGGGCGATATGACTTTGCCATGTCGGACAATGTGACTGAGTTTGTTCTCGTTCACGACCACGATGTATTTGATGAAGATGACGGCCGTTACACATTGGCCGACGCGATCATGCTGGCACCGGCTGGTGAGGAAGCATCACTACCACCGCCCCAGCGATACTTCTATGTTTCCTTCTCGCAAGACGGGTATGCGGGCAATGTCCCTTATGCAGACGAGGACGTGCTGCTTTTTGATGCCCATACCGGCGAATGGCGCATGTTCGTTGATGGTTCCGATGTTGGCCTGTCCAGCGTAGACGTGGATGCTTTCGCTTATAAAAGCGACAACCTTTACTTCAGCACCGGCCAATCTTTTGGCGGTGGCGGATTTACGAACGCGGACATCATCCATTTTGCGCCGACGTCACTGGGTGAAGAGACCAGTGGCACCATGAGCATTTACCTGACGGGTGAAAAGGTAGGCTTGACCGAAGATGATGACATAGATGCGCTGGCTTTTAACGGGCAGGGGGACGTGCTGTTGAGCGTTAAAGACCCGGTCACCCTTAACGGGAATGATTTTGAAGACGAAGATCTATTTGTGGAGGATCCCGATAACCCAGGGGGAGCGACGCTGTTTTTTGATGGTTCCGCCAAACAGCTAAACGACTACAGCGAAGATGTAGATGGAGTATGGTTGGCACCTGGCAACGACATTTATTTGAGTACGGAAGGAACCTTTGCCGTAAGTGGCAGCGGCACCAGCGGGGACGGGACGGATATTTTTATTTGCTCCCCCGGTTTTACCGGCGACTGTTTGTATGGGCCGGGGTTGTTTTGGAACGGTTCGGCGCATGGCGTGGGCACCACAGCGACAGTAGATGACTTCTTTGTCCATGATAACTACCTCATTGATGACTGCCAAACCTTTGGCAATGGTGGCTTTGAAGGCCAATTTTATTGTTGGGAAAGAACCATCTTCCCCAACCCGATAGAAGGTGAGTGGCGACCTACAACGGTAGATAAACATTCCGGGCAATATAGTGCAGAGGCGCGGATCGAGGTTATATATAACCAGACACCAACTATTTTCTTGACAAGCTCGCCAATCCCTGTAGAAGAATCTACCGCTTATCGTTTTCGCTTTTGGGCTAAAACGATTGCTGATGCCCCTTATGAAAATATGCAGGTTTACGCCTCGATTTATTGGTATAGTGAAAATACTTACCAGGAAGAAGAATTTGCCGATATTGATTATTCGGAATATCCAGAATGGACCCAGCTAACCAGTGGCTTTCTTTGCCCCCCTTCACATGAGGTAAATTCAGCCCGCATTGTTTTTGCGTTAGTATCCCACACACTTTTTGGAACCACTAATGACGGTGTTGGCTCAATTTTTATTGATGACGTGATGTGGGAATCACAGCCTTGCAATCCTGATTTAGTAAGGAAATTGAAATGTTGATGTGTTAATGTGAAGGTGGAAAGTTGGCCGAACGCCAACTGCCCTACGTTGAATTCGGGCAGTATTTGAGCAAATGGAATGAAGCGGGGACAGGTGAAGGTTCCCTAACGGCAAATCAGAACTGGCCTATCCCAGCTCAGGAGCAGTCTATTGGCCACGCTGCCCCGCAGCAGGGTGCGTAACGGGCTGTAGGCAAAACTGCCGATGACCACAAAATCTGCCTGGGCAGTCACGGCCGTTTCCTTTATCACTTCCACCACATCCCCCTCTTCAGCGTAAAAGTCAGCAACCACCTCTGTCTGCTGCAAATACTCCCGCACCCGTGCCAATGCCCGATTCGTCTGGATATTATCGCCGACACTCACTACCGACAGCCGAATCTGGTAATTGGCGGCCAGGTAGGTGGCGACATACAATGCCTCTTCGGCCGGCGTTTGCCCACCACCGTAGGCCAGCAAGGCATGGGCCAACGGCCGTAACGGGCCAGGTGGAGCTGTGAGAATGGGGCGCGGGCAGTGGCGCAAAATCAGTTGCAAACCCGACGTGTAGCGGTCGGCCACCGTCTCCGGTGGATGATTCACCGGCAGAACGATACCGTCTGTATACACCGACCGCTGCACAATTTTGGTAGCCACATGACCCTGCTCCATAGCAAATTGCCCCTGCACACCAGCGGCAGCACAGCGATTCTCAAATTCGGCGCGAATCGCTTCCGGTGGCACGGCATCGTCGGGTATATTCTCTTCGTCCACCACATGCAGCCCTAACAGACGACTCTGACCCAACCGGGCAATGCCTATTCCCACATCGAGTACCCGCCAATCGGATGGGTATGCCCCCATGGGAATGAGAATGTCATCAAAGAGGCGGCCAGACGGCCGTTTCCGCACCAACTCTGCCCGCCACACACCCGGCGGCGGGCCACTGCCCAATTCCGCTGGCGTTACGGACTCCAGCAATGCCTGGATGGGGGAGCGCTTTTCCTTGGTAAGTTGGGCTACGGCCGTTTCCGGTGACACCTCCCACCCCAACGCCTCAGCCAGTTCCGCCTGGTATTCAGCCAGCAATACATACATGTCCGCTTCCGTGCGCCCCGGAAAATAACGCAAAATTCCTTGTTCACGCACGATCTGAATCACCGGCAGATACACATTGTCATACCAACTGGCAATCGCTTCTTCCGCCGGTATATAACGCTGTTGTTCCAGGCCCAAATAGTGCCGATGCACGGCCACGTGTTCCAATATCAACCGGTACTGTCCACAAAACGTCATGAGCAGGTTGGCTTCCGGGCGTATCTCGTCCAGGTCGGTCTGTTCCAAGAACTCGGCGTACCGGGCCTTGCAAATGATCTCTTCCGGGTCATCATCGGCGGAAAGGGGAACTCGGGTTTTGACTTCGGTGACGTAGGCGCTGATGGCGGATAATCCCATTTCCCTGGCCACCGAGACACGATGATTGCCATCAATCACAAAATAGGCGTCGCCCAACTGATACACTTCAATCGGAGGGACGCCGGTCAGGTCATGCACGGCCGTTTTCACCTTGGCCCAACGGTGTTCAATGTTATCTTGCAACGGCAGGAACGAACGGGTGAAATCCTTGTACCGGCCCACGCTGCCTACAATCTTGTCCAGGGGAATTTCATGCAAACCTCGTGGCCTCTGGTTCACCACGCGCAGTTGTTGGCGCAATTCTTCATACGAGAGCAAATCGGCTGAACGCCCGGAAAATCGCGCCAATAACTGCTCCATGGCCGCTTTCCGTCGCGCCCGCTGGAAATCATCCAGGGCCAGGTGATAGGTGGGGGGATGCATCGTCATGGTAAAGCGTAAAACGTAATCCGTAATCGGTAATCCGTAATCAGTAAGTTGTAATCGGTAAACCGATCACCGATTACTGGCTTTCATAACTCATCACCGGGCGGTAAACGCAGCCGCAGCGGCGACCTTTGGTGCAGGTGGGCAAGGGCAGATGAGGGGCATTGTCAGGGTGGTACACGGCCGTGTCGTCTAACTCCTGGCAGGCGTCACATCCGTCCCGATCTTTTTCAATGCGCACGCCAACGATTGACCCTTTGGCCTTCATGCCCAGCCGGTATTGCGCCAATGTTTTTTCGGCATAATTGTCCGGTTTTTCCATTTCCCGGTGAAAATCGTTTAACCAATTGAAAGACATAGGCTTATTTTGGGCATAGTTTGACCGTTTGTCTTTGGGCAAACTGTGCAAATTTAGGTGATTTGGTCATTGGGTATTTGCGTAATTGACAACATCCATCACGACGCCAACAACTCAATCACGCATCACCAACGGCAAATAGACCCGGTGAATTGTCTCCCACACATACACCTGCACCGGTATCGTCTGGGCGCTGGTCACACCGGATGAAGCTGAGACAGCAGTTAATGTGCCCGTATATAGGCCGGTGGGCTGTAAGGGCAAAGCCATTTGCACAGGGAGGGTCACGCTTTGTCCAGAAATCAATGTGCCGGTAGTGGACGATGACAATGTGATTGAAAGTGGCGCGTTAGCAGCAGCGGTGAGCGTATACTGGAGAGAGGTGACGCCGCTGTTGTGTAGATGGAGCACGGCCGTACTCGTTAGCGGCAGTTGTCCTGGCGTAATAATCGTCGTCCATGCCAGCGGGCTGATTTCCAGCGTCCCACTGGCGGGTGGTGAGACTTTGGGCATATCCGTCAATGCCTGCTCGGCCGGCCGCTCCATCACGCTGTAAAATCGCATCTGTTCACACTCCGGGTAACTGGGTGATTGGTTAAAGTTCAAATTGAAGATGAACATCGCCTCCATCCAGGGCCAGTTTGAGGTGGCATATTCAAACGCGCCCACCAGATTTTCTGCCTGCTTTTGCTCGGACACAATCTGCCACAGGCGGCCCTGCCAGGTCGGATCGCTCAAACAGTGGTCGGGCGGCTGTGTGATCCAGCCAAACTCCGTGGCCCACATCTTCTTGTTTCCCAGGCCATGCGCCTGCATTAACTCATGCAGCTTTTCCGCACCACGAAAACAGAAACCATTCGCGCAATTCTGCGTGGGGTCGCCGGAGGGAACATCAGGCACAGCGTCAAAGTCCGCGCTGTAACCGTAAGGATGATAGCCCACCCCATCCAGGCAGTCACCGCCGCCCGCGGCCACAAATTCCAGGAAGAACTCGCGCTCATCCTGGTAAAGACCATTATGGCCGGGGTGTCCATTCCAATTCCCCTGCACCCGCCCGGTGGGCGCCAGCCCGGCGGAGATAACCAGCGCGTTCGGGTCAGCGGCTTTGATACGGCCGTAAGCCTCACACAACACCGCCACATAATCAGCGGCAATGGGGGGCGCTGCCCAACCATAACTGGCGTCCAGGTTCGGCTCATTGCCAATTTCATAAGCGTCCACAAAGCCAACCTGCTGCTGCGCTAATTGCGACACCTCATTGCCAAAGGCGTTCAAATTGTTAAAGTCGGTGACGTTGGCCTCAATGCGCAGCAGCACCTGCACCGGCAGGCGGCTGCCGGGGCCGTTGAACACCTTGATCCAGTTGAAGCCCATCGCCTGTAACTGGGGTACATCCCAGGCGGCCACATTAAAACCGTAGCCAAACAGGTTGCTACCTTGTGGTTGGGCGTGCAAGAGGTGGAGCACGGCCGTTAACAACGCCACCGCACCCACAAATCCGGTCATCAGTCGAGAAAATCGGGCAGTAATCATGTCAATCTCCTGAAAGGGTAGTTGGGTAAATGGCATCAATTACTCGATTACCCAATTACTCACTCAACTGGTGTTTTATAATCCGAAACCATCCCCGGAGTTGAATCCCGGCCAGAATAACGGCCGTGACCCAACCCGGATACTGCTCCCGGTAAAACTTCTCGTAAAAAATCTTCATTGCCCGTACCGATTCCTTTGCCACCCGCACCCGTGTTTCTTTGGGTGGGCGGGCAATCTCTGCCGACTCTTTACGCAGCCCCGAACTGGCCCCTTTGTAATGCAACACATCTACATGAGGATAATAAACGATTTCATAACCTGTCTGCCAGATGCGGTAACAAAAATCTA
The DNA here is from genome assembly GCA_964467705.1 of uncultured Ardenticatenaceae bacterium. Taxonomy (GTDB): domain Bacteria; phylum Chloroflexota; class Anaerolineae; order Promineifilales; family Promineifilaceae; genus CAADGU01. The sequence continues at coordinate 36,766 of CAYXUZ010000048.1, forward strand.
TATCCTCCCCATAAAAAAAGTATGTTTCGTCCCAACCACCTAGCTGACGGCAGAGCGCCAGAGGCATCATCATAAACGATCCGGCAATCACTGGCACGGTGTGGGTTTCGTCAAAGTTGGCGTAGCTTTGAAAGTAACCGTTGAAACGAGGGTCGCGCGGGAACAGTTTGCCCAGCCCGGCAAAATGGCAAAAGGCATTCCAGGGGGTGGGAAAGCCACGATGGTTGTCCGGGTCACGCTGACCATTGGGGTAAATGAGCCGCACCGTCAGCGCCCCAACCTGGGGATGTGCCTGCATGTAGGACAATGGCTCGCTCAGGGCATGGCGGCTAACCCGCGTATCGGAGTTGAGAAAAAGGACGTATTCGCCAGTGGCAACGTCCAGTCCTCGATTGTTCCCTGCGGAGAAGCCAGCATTTTGGGGCAGAGCCACCGCTTGCACCGACGGGTATTTTTGCCGCACCATAGCCACACTATCATCGGCGGAAGCATTGTCTACGACGATGATCTCCAGGCCGCCAGGTGGGTGTACGGCCGTCGCCAATGACGCCAGGCAATCATCCAAAAGCTGGCAGGTGTTGTAGTTAACAATGATGACGGAAAGAGCAGGCATGAGGATGATGTAGGGCAATTTGACCAATCGCCCTACGCATTACAAATGGCGTAAGTACGATTCCGGGTCATTGAGGAAGGAGCGGGTAACGGTGACGTGTTCCAGCTCTTCATAGGCCACGCGACGGGCAGGCGCATAATCAAAACTGAGAATTGTGGCGGTGGGAAAGGCCATCAGGATGGGCGAGTGGGTAGCGATGATGAACTGGCAGTTTTGGGCTACCATCTGTTTGATCAGTGAAAGCAAGGTCAACTGGCGGGTGGGCGAAAGCGGCGCTTCTGGCTCGTCTAGCAGGTAAAGGCCATTGGGCTGCAAGCGGGATTGAAACAGTTCCAGGAAACTTTCACCGTGAGAATAGGTATTGAGGTCACGGCCGTACTGTTGCCGCATCTGGTGTAATTGCCCGGCAAACGGCATCCGCGCCAGATTTTTAGCCTGGTTGGAACGGCCGTTGTACTCCCTGTCCACCCGTCGTATTTCTGCCTGTAATTCCGCCTCCATTTGCGCTAGCCGTTTGACATAGCCAAAAAAGTCCTCGGCGCGCAGGAAAAAACCTTGCCGGGTTTTGATAGACCAGACCAATTTCAAATATCCGGCCAATTCCTGCGCATGGACCAGGGTATTATCTTGCATCAACTCCGTCGCGCCGACGGTGTATGCGCCAACGGCCGTTGCCAATGCCTCCAGCAACGTAGATTTCCCAGAGCCATTTTCACCAACGAGGAAGGTCACGGCCGTGTCCAACAAAATTTCCGTATTCCCCCTAATTGCCGGAATATTGAACGGAAATCGCCCCCGCTGTTCGGCCAGAATGGGCTGGATATGAAAGGCTCGTAAATGATTGTTATGCATGTCCCAATTGTGCCACACTTTTTCCGTAACCCGTAATCCCTTATCCGTGATCGGCTTACGGTTTACGACTTACGGGCTACGAATAACGTGAACAACAACCATAACCACGCTAAAATTCCCCCCATGCAAACCGACCACCCCTTCACCTTGTCACCCTTTCACCCTGCCACCTTGTCAGCTATAAAGAGGAATCTATGAGCTACGACATCATCATCATCGGCGCGGGCATCTTTGGCATGACCACGGCCGTCACCCTGCAACAACGCGGCTGGCGCACGGCCGTACTCGACCCCGGCCCCCTGCCCCATCCCCTAGCCGCCTCCACCGACATCAGCAAAGTGGTACGCATGGAATACGGCACAGACGAACAGTACATGGCGATGGTAGAGCAATCGCTGGTGGGTTGGCGGCAGTGGAACGAACAGTTTGGGCCGCTCTTTCACGAAATTGGCGTAACCATGTTTACGCAGCAGCCCATGGCCTCCGGCGGTTTTGAATACGAAAGTTATCAGATGCTCCAGAAACGGGGCCATCACCCGGAACGCCTGAACGCGGATGAGATCAGCCGCCGGTTTCCCGCCTGGAAACCGGGCGCATTTGCAGACGGCTTTTACCATGCGCAGGGAGGGTATGCCGAAAGTGGGCGGGTGGTCGAGGCGTTGATCACCCAGGCGCAGCAGTTGGGGGTGGCGGTGCTGGCCGGGCAGACGGCCGTGGAAATTGTGCGCGAGGGGGGCAGGGTCACGGCCGTGCGCACCGCCGAAGGGTACACCTTCCCCACCGGCCACATCCTCGTTGCCGCCGGCACCTGGACACACCTGCTGCTGCCCGAACTGGCCCCCGTGATGAAATCCACCGGCCATCCCGTTTTCCATCTGAAACCGGCACAGCCAGACCTATTTACCGCGCCAGACTTTGTGGTGTTTACGGCCGATGTGGCCCGCACCGGCTGGTACGGCTTCCCGCTGCATCCCGG
>CAYXUZ010000049.1:0-15526 GCA_964467705.1 uncultured Ardenticatenaceae bacterium
CAACCAGGTACAGGCCGAAATTGATAACGCCGAAGGGGAATTGGTGCGCCTGGAAGAGGATTTACGCGCCTTTGAATATGAATTCGAAGCTACCGTCGGTTATTTGCTGGAACAATTGACGCGCCTGGAAGAGGAAGTCAACGATTACTTGCAGCAAATTAAAGTCCTGCGTACGGAGAAAACATTTGGGGAGGGGTACCGCACGGTTGAGGATCAATATAACGCTACCTGGAATATCCCGCGTCAGGAAACAGCCAAAAAGCAGCCCACCAAGCCGCCGCCCTTGACGGCAGCCAAACTAAAAAAGCTGTACCGCGACCTGGCCCGCCGCTACCACCCCGATCTGGCCGCAGACGAAGCGGACAGGGCTTTCCGCACGGCGAAGATGACGGCCATCAACGATGCCTACAAAGCAGGCAGTCTGGTGGAAATGATGGCATTGGCAGAGGAGAAGGAGAGCGTGGTACGGATAGAGAAGGGGAAAGTTGAGAGGGACACGGCTGAGAGGGACACGGCCGTGCCCACGCCGCAAACTGAAAATGATATGATCCAGATTCTGATGCAGGAGCTTGACGGCCGTCGTCGTCACCTCTTCCAGGTGGAAAATGCACTCAACAATTTCCATCACCGCCCCATGGTAGAACTGGCATTGGAAGTGCAATTTGCTCGTAAACAGGGGCGAGATTTGCTGGCCGAAATGGCCACCGAAGCGCAACGTAAGATCAACCGCAAAGAAGTGGAGCGGGACATGATTAAGTCACAATTTGACAATATGCATTGAGCCGGGAGCTTTCCCTATAAAGACCTGACAGGTTTTTCAAAACCTGTCAGGTCTGAGTACAGGAAGGAAATGCAAATTCTCATTATCGGATTGGGTACATATGGGGACATACAACCGCTGGTTGCCTTCGGGGTCGGTTTGCATCAGGCCGGGCACGTTGTTCGCATGGCTACGCAGGTGACATATCATGATCTGGTAGCCAGTAATGGGCTAAAGTTTGAACCAGTAGCGATCGATTTGCGCGAACATTTGCGCGAGCAAAAAAAGTCTGGCGACTTGCCCTGGCGTATGCAGTACCGCTTGGCCCGCCAATACATGGAAGAGTTCCTCCTTAAAACGTGGAAAGCCAGCGAGGGTATTGAGGCAATTATTTGTTCACAGGCGGCCAGAATCGCCGGTTATTGCATCTATGAAAAGCTGGATGTACCGCTTTTCCTGGCGCTGGTATCACCATTTCAGATGGCTTCGCTGTATCACCCCAATACCTTTGGGCAGCCGCGTCGCTGGCTCAAACACATTCTGCGTGAACAGTTGTTTTGGCATGTACTCTGGCAGAAACCGGTGAACCAATGGCGACGGCAGACGTTAGGGCTGCCGTCGGCCCCTTTTCGTGGTGTGGAACACAAACTACGTCAGCAAAAAATACCCGCTTTTTATGCACTTAGTACCACGCTGTTGTCACGGCCGTCTCATTGGTCATCACACATGCACATCACCGGCGAGTGGTTTCTGGACAGTTTGTATGATTGGTCACCACCGCCAGATTTACTGGATTTTCTGGATAACGGCCCCCCGCCCATAGGCATTTCTTTTGGCAGTATGGCTGGCGAAGATACAAAAGCAACGATTGATCTGGTGCTGACAGCCTTGAACATGACCAAACAAAGGGCAGTCTTAACAGGTGGCTGGGGCAAGTTGGACCAAACAGTAACATTGCCCGAAACAGTTTATTCCATTGATTTTGTACCGCACAACTGGCTCTTTCCAAAGATGGCGGCGCTCATTAACCACGGTGGTGGGGGCACAGTCGTCACCGGGCTGAAAGCTGGGCGGCCCACCATCATCATCCCTTTTGCGTTTAGCGACCACTCTTTTTGGGCAAAACGAATTCCCGAATTAGGGGTGGGCATTTCGTTTCAATCACCCCGGCATGTCACGGTAGACCAACTGGCCCAGGCCATTCATACAGTTGTTACCGATGAGGGGATCAAGAGTCGGGCGGCTGAGTTGGGCAAACAAATTCAAGCGGAGGATGGAGTGGTCACGGCCGTGACCCTCTTCGAGCAATATACTAATTCCTACCCCTGGTAACATCATCTGACCCCATCATTGGCTGTGCCTGATAAGAGGTGGCAGCCCCCCCGGCAGTGCAGTAAACTATGGTTGTTTGTGGTGGGTGTTGGTTCAATTAGCCAACTAGAGCCATCCACCACAAAGGAGCAACCATGACAACCAACAGGCTAAAACAACGGGTAATCGAAACCGGGGAAGTAGGAAGGCGCCTTCCCCGACGCGGCAACTGGGTAACGCGAACTCTAGCCATCCTCTTTATGGCGGCTATTGGCTGGCGCATTAGTGGGGAAATGCCCAATTTGCATAAATTCATCATTATTGGCGCACCACACACATCAAACTGGGATTTTGTGCTGGTGATTGCCACGGCCACAGCACTAGGGGTGCGCATCTCCTGGATGGGGAAACATTCACTGTTTCGCGGGCCATTTGGCCCCCTTTTTCGCTGGATGGGTGGTATTCCCATTGACCGTCGGGCAACACACGGGGTAGTGGGCGAAAATGTGCAGGCTTTTCAGAAGATGGAAAATCTCATTTTGTGCATCACTCCAGAAGGCACCCGGCAGCGTGTCAGAGAGTGGAAATCGGGTTTTTATCAGATTGCCATGCAGGCCGGTGTGCCAGTGCAATTAGCTGCTTTTGATTACGGGCACAAGGTGGTTGATCTGGGGCCAATCCTCGAGCCGTCAGGGGATTATGAAGCTGATCTGGCACGCATTAAAGCCCATTATGCACCCATTCGTCCCCACCATCCACAACAAACCTGGCACTCTTAACCATGAGAAGTGGCTAATTCGGCCCCCGGTTTCTCGCCTGAATAGCGGCTGAATCGTACAATCCCCTTGTTTATTAACAGACAAAACCCTGGCAGATTTTTTTGAAAGCACTGGTAGCCGGAACGGCCGTGTCCGCTCCGGCTTTTATTTTGTCCATTGAAAGGAGTAAAACTAGATGAATTTGAAGAGAAGAAACTGGTGGGTCGGACTGCTGTTATTAGTCAGCCTGATCCTGGCAGCCTGTGGCCCGGCCACTCACAGCGGGGATGCGCAGCCAAACCTGCCCGGAGTGGAAAGCGGCGAAGAAGCGACTGATGGTGACACGGATACGGCTGAAACAACGGCCAGTTCTGGTGGTGGTTCCACGGTCACTGCCAGTGGTTTGGAGTATGTGGAAATCGAGGCCGGTAACGGCCCCATGCCTCAACCTGGCGATTTAGTGGCCGTGCATTACACCGGCACTCTGGAAGATGGCACGGAGTTTGATAGCTCCGCCGGCCGTGACCCGTTCCGCTTCACGTTAGGGCAGGGGGAGGTCATTCCTGGTTGGGATGAAGGCATTGCCCTGATGAATGAAGGGGGCAAGGCGCGGCTGATCATTCCTTCGGAATTAGGGTATGGGCCGTCCGGCAGTGGCCCCATTCCCCCAGACGCCACCTTGATTTTTGAGGTGGAACTGGTGGAAGTGACGCCCACACCCAAACCAACCGAGATTGCCGAAGAGGATATCACCACCACCGACAGTGGTTTGATGTATTACATCTTTGAAGAAGGGGATGGTGATGTGCCGCAAGAAGGCGACATGGTTTCCGTAGATTTCCAGTTGTGGCTGGCCGATGGCACGTTCCTGGATTCAACAATCGACCGTGGTACACCTTATACTTTTGTTTTAGGCAGCAATAGCTCATTGCCGGGGTTGGATGAAGCGATGCTTTTGCTGCGCGAAGGTGGCCGGGCACAACTAACGCTGCCGCCGGAATTGGCCGATGGCAGTGGGGCAAGTTATATATTTGAGATTACGTTGTTGGAGACACAAGCACCACCCACGCCTACGGCCGTAGACGACGCTGACTTCACCGTAACCGACAGTGGCCTGAAATACTACACTATCACAGAAGGAAGTGGCCCTACTCCACAGGCAGGTGATACAGTCTCCTTACACTACACCCTCTGGCTGGAAGACGGTACCATGATTGACTCTTCCGTGCAGCGTGGCCTGCCGTTGAATGCAGTCATCGGCTCAGGCGGTACTATTCCCGGCTTCGAGGAAGGATTGATGCTGACCCCGGCAGGTGGCAAAGCTCAAATTATTGTTCCCCCGGCACTCGGTTATGGCGAAGCGGGCGGCGGCCCCATTCCCCCGAATGCCAATCTGATTTTTGAAATTGAAGTCCTGGAAATTACCCCGGCACAATAATGAAGTAATTGGGTAATTGAGTAACTGCGCAGTTACTCAATTACCCAATTACTCAACTCCCTCTATATTTCTCCTCGTGCTAACACGACTTTCACTTCAGCAATTGCCTTCGTCACTTCAATTTCGCGGGGGCAGGCGTTGGTACAGTTGAAGTTGGTGCGGCAGCGCCAGACGCCAAAAGAATCCCCCACGACTTTGAGCCGCTCTTCGGCCGCCTGATCGCGGCTGTCAAAGATAAAACGGTGTGCCTGCACAATGGCCGCCGGGCCGACGTACTTCTCATTGGCCCAAAAGCTAGGGCAGGAGGTGGTGCAGGCCGCGCAGAGGATACATTTGGTGGTGTCGTCAAAACGGGCGCGGTCTTCGGGAGATTGCAGGAATTCACGGCCGTCGGCCGGCAAATTATCGTTCACAAAATAGGGCAGCACCGAGCGGTAATGGTCAAAAAATGGTTCCATGTCCACCACCAAATCTTTAATCACCTGCAATCCTAAAATCGGTTCCACCTGGATTTTGGCCTGGTCACTGCCCGCTTTGGCAATGCGCGACACCAACGTTTTGCAGGCCAGCCGGTTCGCGCCGTTAATGCGCATGGCATCCGAGCCACAGACCCCCAGCCCACACGAGCGACGCAGCGTCAGCGTGCCATCCTGTTCCCACTTAATGCGATGCAGCAAATCCAGCACTGAGTCAGTCGGGTTAGCGTCTGGCAAGGTGTACTCGCCCCACCATGCTTTGGTATCTTTTTCCGGGTTAAAACGGCGAATGCGAATTTGTACTTGCATGATTTTCTCCGAAATAAGCAGTAAAAAGTAAACAGTGAGCAGCAACCGTTTACTGCTCACTGTCAATAAACTCTCTCTTTCGGCTGATACCGCCCCATCACCACCGGCTTATAGTCCAGCCGGTAGCTTTCGCCCTCAGCGAAACAAAGGCTATGTTTGAGCCACTGCTCGTCGTTGCGTTTGGGGTAATCATCGCGGGCGTGTCCGCCCCGGCTTTCCGTGCGGGCCATAGCGGCTACGGCCGTGACCTCAGACAGTTCCAACAAACAACCCACTTCCCACGCTTCCAACAAGTCACTGTTGAACTGTTTGCCTTTGTCGTCAATTTGCAGGTTCCGATCATAATCCTGCCGTAACTGCCGCAGTTCTTCCAGCGCATTGTTCATTAACTCTTCCGTGCGGAAGACACCCACATTTGCCATCATCGTCACCTGCATCCGCCGCCGCAGTTCATGTGATTTCACACCACCGCTGCCATTGCGAATGCGGTCAAACTCCGCCATTACCTCATCGGCCGCATTTTCCGGCAGAGGCAGCAGCTCTGCTTCCTGACAATACTGCCCCATATGCACGCCGGAACGACGGCCGAACACCACCAGGTCTACCAACGAATTTGTCCCCAACCGGTTGGCCCCATGTACGGAGACACAGGCACATTCACCGGCAGAATAGAGACCGGGCAACACTGAGTTTTGGGCATCGAGGAGGACACGGCCGTCCACATCTGTCGGAATCCCGCCCATGGCATAATGCGCCGTCGGTTGGATGGGAATCGGCTCATGCACCGGGTCAATACCCAGGTACGTCCGCCCCAAATCTACCGTCTCCGCCAGCTTCTCCTCAATAAACTCTTTGGTAATGCGGCGGCTGTCCCCCGCCTGCTCAAAGTAATAATTCACCGTCTCCGGGCGCACATCCAGATGCACGTAATTCTTGCCATTGATCCCCCGCCCCGCCTGAAGCTCCAAGAAGATCGCCCGGCTGACCACATCCCGGCTGGCTAAATCCTTAATCGTCGGCGCGTACCGCTCCATAAAACGCTCACCCTGCCCATTGAGCAAGATGCCGCCCTCGCCGCGCACCCCTTCCGTAATCAAAATCCCCAGCTTAAAAATACCCGTCGGGTGGAACTGGAAAAACTCCATGTCTTCCAATGGAATCCCCCGCCGCAGGCAAATGGCCGCCCCATCCCCCGTCAACGAATGGGCATTGGATGTTACTTCCCAACATTTCCCCCAACCGCCGGTAGCAAAATGCACCGCCTTGCTGTGGAAAATGTGGAATTCGCCGGTGCTGATTTGCACCGCCACCACGCCGCGCACGGTGTTCTCCACTCGAATCAAATCCACCACATGATATTCGTCAAAAAAGGTGACGTTGTTCTTGATGCACTGCTGGTAAAGGGTTTGCAAAATCATGTGGCCGGTACGGTCGGCGGCGTGGCAGGCGCGGGGCACCGGTTTACCCGTCTCGTTATTGGTATGGCCGCCAAACGGCGCTGCGAAATCCGCCCTTCTGAGGTGCGGTCAAAGGGCAGCCCCATATGTTCCAACTCATAAACCGTCTCCACAGCCTCGCGGCACAACACATCTACGGCGTCCTGATCCGCCAGATAATCCGATCCCTTCACCGTGTCATAGGCGTGCCACTCCCAATGGTCTTCCCCCACATTCCCCAACGCCGCGCCAATACCGCCCAAAGCAGCGCCCGTGTGCGAGCGGGTGGGGTATAACTTGGAAATAACGGCCACATTTGCACTTTTGCTGGCATACAGGGCGGCCATCAGTCCGGCCCCACCCGCGCCGACGATAACGGCGTCAAATGTGTGTGTTTTCACTTCTGCCATGATAGTTGCCTCTTAGACAAGAAGTTCAACTTCTTAAAAGAAGTTGAACTTCTTCTACCCGTTAAATGTTGCAATAGCAATACCGGCCCAAATGATGGTCAGGATTGCAAAAACGAATAAAAAGCGATTGATCCAGACGACAGCGCTCCGATTGTGGATGTAATCTTCCAACACATTGCGCAGGCCATTGAAGCCGTGCGTAATGGCGAAAAAGAGCAGCAGCATGTCATAGATACGCCAACCCCAAGAATTCCACTGGTCAGCTACAAACTGGAGGGTGAGGTTTTGACTGCTGTTAAGGACGTGTTGGATCATCATATGGCCAACGGCCAGAATGAGCAAAGCTGCCCCAGAGAGCCGCATAAACAGGAAGGCCCGCCGTTCTAAATTGGAAGGCACGGCTACTTTGCGATGGGTGATACCGGTTGTTGTGGTCATGATATTCCTCCTTAATTCAGGTATTCGGCCAGGCTAGGAATTTGCCAGCAGGCTGCACCTCGCTCTGTACACCCGTGCATCAATTCATTGAGCATCAGGAGAGCGATGGGGATGAAAATGACAAAAAACAGTACCCAGACAATGGTGGCACTGCGCGCCTGGTGTTTCCACAATTCCGGTTTGAAGTCCATGATAGTGATGCGGATCCCGTTGAAGGCATGGTAAAGCACGGCTGCCATCAGCGCGATTTCACCCAGGGCAAAGAGGGGATGTTTGAATAGCTCAATAGACCATTCATACAGTTCCGGGTAGAAGTTGGCGTTGGCCGTGTCCCAGACGTGCATAACCAGAAAAGCGAGGATGGCTAAACCGGAGATGCGATGGGCCATCCAACTGAGATGACCACTACGGCCGCGATAGCGAATACTTTCGCGTATGGTGAGTACCAGTGTAGACATTGTTCTCCTTCCTCTTGAGATTGGTTCGATCTTCAAGATAGAACCAATCTGGATTTGTGCCTGATTATAACAACGTTCGGGAGAGTGGGTAGGTATTGGGGCGTAAGAAAAGGCGGTTAATTTTTGGTGTATAATCGGGGCATGAAGTTGCGCCGGTACATGGCGCTTGTTACACTCTCAAATGACATGATACGTCCTTTCCATTTGCGCGATGTAGCTCTGGTGCACCGACTGAGTGAACATGGTGTTTCGCTCCATACGGAGAGTGCCCTGACCCGGAATGTGAACCCGGTGCGGGGGGCGTTGTTTGGCATTGTGGGCGGGGATTTTCCTACGTATGTATGGAAATCGGAGAATCGGGCGACGGCTGGGTTTATTCAGCTTGGTTTGGTGGAAGGCAGCCCGTTGGCACAGATTTTGTTTGTGGGGGCGACGAATGACACGGCCGTACCGGAGACCGGAACCGATGCAAATGAGAACACGGCCGTCTCAATGTCCACCAACTCCCACACTATCAACGAGCAGGTGTGGCTGCCGTTGCTGGATCAGGCGGTCATCGAAGCTGGCCGTCGCGGCATCGTCAGCCTGGTGGCGGAAGTGGACGAACTGGGGCCAGAACTGCCCATCTTGCGGCGGGCGGGCTTTGTGGTCTATACCCGCCAGGATATTTGGGCCATTTCTGAATTTGTGCCCCATAACGGCGCGGAATTGTTACGGCCGCGCCAGGATGCAGATGACTGGGATATACAATTGTTATATGCCAATACGGTACCGCGCCTGGTGCAAATGGTGGAACCGCTGCCGCCACCAGGCGAAGGCACAGGATGGGTGTTACGTGAAGATGGTGAATTAGCAGCTTTTGTTCAGCTCCATGATGGCCCGGCGGCAACCTGGATGCGTCTGTTTGTACATCCAAATGCCGAAGCCAGAGTGGAAGAAATTTTGACGGCCGTATTGCACATCACCCCGCCCCGGCTGACACACCCTGTTTATTGTTGTGTGCGCCGCTATCAAAGCTGGATTCAAAATGCCCTGGCGCGTACCAGCTTTACCCTATGGGGCAGCCAGGCGGTGATGGTGAAACATACCGTTCATCATGTGCAAAAATCGGCCGCCGATCTCTCGGCGTTATTGGAAATCCAACCCGTTTCCCCCACAACGCCGATGATGCGTAACTGGCGATCCGCGCCAGCAAAAGAGAAAAAGTAGGGGCGAGGCAGGTGGGCAACAAGTTGTCAAGCATAATCAACATCGTTCCCACCTGCCTCGCCCATCCCACCAATTATGAGTACATTGTCGGAACAACAAACCAGAGAAGATTTACAACTGCTGTTAGCTATTTTACCGGAAACAATTCGAGAACCAATTGAACGCAACGGCCGTGAAGCCGACCTGTTAGAAGTGGTCATGGATTTAGGCCGCCAGCCCACCGCCCGTTATGTGGATGGTGAGATCATCCTGCGCCAGAGCGAAGTGACATCGGCCGAGATTGCCCAGGTGATAGATGGCATTGGCGATTTTGATGACGACAACCGCGCCGGGATCACCCGCACGCTGCATCGCATCTCCGGCATTCGCAACCGGCGTGGTGATGTGGTGGGCTTGACCTGCCGCGTGGGGCGGGCAGTTTATGGCACCATTGATATTGTGGCGGACATCATCGAAGAAGGGCACAGCGTTTTGCTGCTGGGGCGACCCGGCGTGGGCAAAACGACCATGCTGCGCGAAATGGCACGGGTGCTGGCCGAAAAACGGCGCGTGGTCATTGTGGACACCTCCAATGAAATCGGCGGGGATGGCGACATTCCCCACCCGGCGGTGGGGCGGGCGCGGCGGATGCAGGTAGCACGGCCGTCGCGCCAGCACGAAACGATGATTGAAGCCGTGGAAAACCACAACCCGGAAGTGATCATCATTGACGAAATTGGCCGGGAGCAGGAAGCGGCGGCGGCGCGCACCATCAACGAACGTGGCGTGCAGTTGATTGGCACGGCGCACGGCAAGACGCTGGAAAACCTGCTGCTCAATCCCACCCTCTCTGACCTGGTGGGGGGCATTGAAAGCGTCACCCTGTCTGATGAAGAAGCGCGGCGGCGCGGCACGCAAAAGACGGTGCTGGAGCGGCGTGCTCCCCCCACTTTTGACGTGCTGATTGAAATTCAAGACCGAGAAAAATTGCTGGTTCACCCCGATGTAACAAATTCTGTGGATGCGATGCTGCGCGGTGAACCGCTGCATGTACAGTTGCGGGCGCGGGACGACCATCAGGGCATCCAGGTGGAAGATAAGAGTATGGTGGTGTCGTCTACGGCCGTGACTGGACGACGGGATGGGCGAGAAGGGCGCGACGGCCGTAGTCGCCGCGATAGTGGTAATGGGCAAACGCGCATCTTTAGTGATGAACGGCCAACAGCCAAACCGGTCAACGGCAGTTTTGCACCTGAGCCAGAAATTGCGCCATCGGCGATGGCCGAACCGGGCATGTTGAACGTGTACGCCTACGGTGTGGCCCGCAATCGGCTGTTGCAGGCTGCCCGGCGGCTGCGGGCGCGCATCAATCTGGTCAATACCCTGCCGGATGCCGACGTGCTGGTAACGCTCAAAAGCTATTACCGCAAACGCAGCCAGTTGATCCGTGATGCCGAACGGCGGCGGACGCCCGTCTACGTCTTGCGCGCCAACACCATCACCCAGATGGAGAGCTTCCTGGTACAGGCGCTGAAACTGGATGACCAGGAAGGTGAAGACCCGTTTGAAACCGGCATTGCCGATGTGGAGCGAGGGATTCAGATGATCAACGCCGGGCAGTCGAGCGTAGATTTACGCCCCGTCAGTCGGGCCATCCGCGCCTACCAGCACCAGTTGGTACGCCAGGCCAACCTGGTTTCGCACAGCTACGGCAAAGAGCCGAACCGCTACGTGCGTATCTTTAATACCCCGCGTTTAGAGAACTGACGTGATCCGTAAACCGTAATCCGTGAACCGATAACTGATGTCGGATTACGGACTTCGGATTACGGATTACCGACCACAAGCATGTTCATCACCCTCGAAGGCCCCGAAGGCAGCGGAAAATCGAGCCAGATTCGGTTGTTGCATGAGTATTTGCAGGCGCAGGGCACGGCCGTCTGCCTGACTCGTGAGCCGGGCGGTACGCCGATTGGTGATGAAATCCGGGCCTGTGTCCATAACGTGCAGAATACGGGTATGTCTCCAGAGGCGGAACTGCTACTTTATTCGGCGTCGCGGGCGCAGTTGGTACGGGAAGTGATACGGCCGTCGCTCGCCGCCGGTCTAGTGGTATTGTGTGACCGTTTTTATGACAGCACGTTGGCCTACCAGGGGTACGGCCGTGGCCTCGACCTGACCGCGCTGCGCCAGATCACCGATTTTGCCACCGGCGGCCTCAAGACAGATTTAACGCTGCTGTTGGATATTGATGTTGAGGTGGGGTTGGCGCGGCGCGCCGGCGGCGGCGAGGAAATGAACCGGCTTGACCTGGAAACTGTGGCCTTCCACCAACGGGTGCGTGAAGGCTATCATCAACTGGCGGCCCAAGAACCGGTGCGTTGGGTCATCGTGGATGCCGCCCGCCCCCCCACAGCGGTGCAAAATGATCTACGCGCCGTTGTTGTCAATCGGTTGAGGGCAAAGCGTGTCTAGGTCCTTATGTGCCGATGAGATCACATGAACTCTAAAACACACAAACACACAAACACGCAGACACGCAGACACCTAAAAATCCATCCCGCTGTCGGCCGCGCCCAAATCAGGCATAGATTCTTCAATAGATTCAGGGGATTCGCCGCTTTCCAGACGATCTACCACCTCACTAAACTCATCACCCAGGTCTTCGCCCATCTCCTGGCTCATTTTGCGCATAAAATGGCCCAACGCTTTGGGGTCATTTTCATCCAGGTTGGCCAGGGCGCTATCATCCATCATGGCATCCATGCGGGCATCTTCGGACTTAGCCAGCGCCACCCGGCCAATGCGCCGTTTGAGGGCGGCGCTGTGGCAGTGGGGGCAGGAGGGTTGGCTACGGCCGTATTCCGCATATGTCATAAACAAACGTACCCTTCGGCGGCAGTCCTGACATTGATAATCATAATAAGGCATAAATTTTTACACCTGCTTTTTTTATAGTTCTCAAGCTGTGATTTTGTTATAAATTGGGAAACTCATTATACGGAGACAGCACTCAAGTGCAAATGATATGGTTGATCAGTTATTGTATGAACGTAGAAATTATCCTTTATTGATTGTTATTTCTGGCCCTTCCGGTGTGGGCAAAGATACCATTGCCAGGCTGGTAATTGAAAGTCGGGCAGAAGCTTTCTATTTTGTAGTAACGGCTACTACCCGGCCACCCCGTCCCGGCGAGGTAGACGGCCAGGATTACATTTTCCTCAGCAGCGACCAGTTTGCCGAGATGATTGAGAATAACGAGTTGCTGGAATACGCCGTCGTATACAACGACTACAAAGGCATCCCCAAACAACAAATTCGGGAGGCGTTGGCGAGCGGCCGTGATGTGATCATGCGGGTAGATGTGCAAGGCGCGGCCACCATTCGTAAACTCGTTCCCAATGCCATCACCATCTTCCTGACCACAGATTCGGAAGAAGAGTTAGTTGCCCGTTTACGTGAACGCAAATCGGAAACGGCTGAAGGTCTAAACCTGCGTATCGCCACTGCCCGTCAGGAAATGAAGCGTATCCACGAATTTGATTACTGGATCGTCAACGCGGAGGAGCAACAGGACACGGCCGTGAACCAGATTCTCAGTATCATCACCGCCGCTCACTGCCGCGTAAACCAGCAGCCCGTCATTCTTTAGCCCTCACTTTTAAGGCATTAGAGCGTTTCCTGCCTCATTGAGCAAAGCATTACCATACGTTTATGCAAGAAACGGAATTTGACGAACAACAGAAAACACCTAAAATAGCATCACTTCCAAAATTGTAACCATATAGATCATGATGATCCCTCAAACTTGCGTGATACAAATAACTTGAACTCTATAGCTTATTTCTACAACCAACCCAAACCAGACAAATGTAAGAGAAAGGTAGTAATTTAATGTACCTCGTTTTTACCTCATCTCTACATGTTCCCCCATCACCTTGATCAAGCATAGGACAGGCACGCAGATAACAACCCCCAGGTACGTTGCTAAATCGAGTAATCATTTGTGTCACAAAAACTATACAAAAAGGAGGTGCCCCACTCAAAAAAATCAGAAAATAGAGAACTAAATTTAGTCATAGCTGTAAGCAGCTTTTACTACTAACTGCTACCTTACATCAAAAATTGCTGCTCAGATCAAAATTTGGAGGAAGATTACAATGAAAGCAAGAATATGGATTGTTTTAGCCTTACTGGTTACGTTTATAGTCATGGTAGCGGCAGCTTCGGCCGAGTCAAACAGCCCCGAAGCGGTGCAGAGTAGCGGCCACCCCCGTGTCTATAACGAAGCACAAGGCGAAACAGAACCAGCGAATTATATTATTCAATTAGCAGACGACCCCATCGCGACTTATACTGGCGATATACCTGGCCTTGAGGCAACCAGCCCACTCGTCACCGGTGCCAGAAAACTAGATAGCAAAAGCCCCGCCAGTCTGGCTTACGAACAATACCTGACCGCAAAACAAGAACAGTTTGTGGCTGATATGAATGACCTGCTTGGTCGTAATGTCAACATTATCTTCTACTATCGCCACGCTTATAATGGTGTGGCTGCCTTCCTTTCCCCGGCTGAAGCAGCTCGCGTGGCCGAAATGGATGGGGTACTTTTACTGTACCGCGAAGGTTTTGAAGAAATCCAAACAGATGCCGGGCCTAACTTTATTGGCGCTCCCACCATTTGGGGCGGCGGGTACACCGACCGGGAGTACGCTGCTTCACTTGACGGCGCCCAAGAAGTGCCGCCAAGTGGTTCATCTGCAACCGGCACGGGCACTTTCAGCTACAACCTTTTGACGAATCAACTCACCTGGAATATCTCTCACGATGTTGCTTCGCCTACGGCCGCTCATATCCACAATGCACCCGTGGGGGCTAATGGTCCCGTGATCATTACACTAGACCACACTGTAAATCCCATGGTTGGTGCGGCTACCTTGACCCCCCAACAAGAAGGCTGGCTGACAAATCAATTACTCTACGTGAACATCCACACGGCCGCCTTCCCTGGTGGTGAAATCCGGGGACAGATCATCCCTACTGGCACGATGGGCGAAGGGATCATCATTGGTGTCATTGACACCGGTATCAACTCTGGCCACCCATCATTCGCCGATATTGGTGGCGATGGATATGACCACACCAACCCCTATGGTTCTGGCAACTACGTGGGTTATTGCGTATCTAATCCGTCGTTCTGTAATGATAAATTGATTGGGGCCTGGGCGTTACATGCGTCTTCCACCAATCCGGAAGATGCCGATGGTCACGGCAGCCACACCGCCAGCACTGCGGGTGGCAACTTCGTAGAAAGCCCCATCCTCTATGCCCCCACAATTTCTTACACATTCTCTGCATTATCAGGTGTGGCTCCCCATGCCAACATCATTGCTTACCAGGTCTGCGTTCCTTCCTGTCCCACCACATCTACAACGGCTGCTGTGAACCAGGCTGTTATTGATGGTGTAGATGTAACCAATTACTCCATTAGTGGTGGCACGAATCCTTATGTGGAAACCACGGCCGTAGCCTTCCTGAATGCTGTGGCTGCTGGCGTGTTCCCAGCAAACTCCGCTGGTAATTCTGGCCCTGGCGCCGGTACTGTCGGCCATCAAGGTCCCTGGATTATGACCGTTGCCGCCAGTACCCATGATAGGGCTATTCTCAACTCGGTGACAGACCTGAGCAACACCAGCGGCACGCATCCAGACATCTTGGGGCAAAGCCCAACCGCAGGTTACGGCCCGGCGCCGTTGGTATATGCTGGCGACCCACCCTATAACAACCCACTGTGCAACCCATTCCCGGCTGCCACGTTTACCAACGAGATCGTTGTCTGTGACCGTGGCACCATCGGCCGTGTGGAAAAAGGCCAAAATGTATTGAATGCGGGTGGTGATGGCATGATCCTGGCAAATGATGTCAATAGTGCTGCCAGCCTCAATGATGACACCCATGTCTTGCCCGCTACCCACATCAGCTATGCCGACGGTGTGGCTTTGAAAGCCTGGATGGCCGCCGGTACTGGTGATGTAGCACGTATCACGGGTGGTACCGTAGACTACGATGCCATGTATGGCGACAATATGGCCAGCTTTAGCTCTCGTGGCCCGGCCGGAGCTGCTGTACCAGAATTGGCAAACCTGATCAAGCCTGATGTATCCAACCCTGGTCTCAACATTTTGGCCGCTTATCGCGCTGGTTTTACTACTCCACCAGAATATAACATCATCAGTGGTACCTCAA
Source organism: uncultured Ardenticatenaceae bacterium (assembly GCA_964467705.1). Taxonomy (GTDB): domain Bacteria; phylum Chloroflexota; class Anaerolineae; order Promineifilales; family Promineifilaceae; genus CAADGU01. The sequence continues at coordinate 15,229 of CAYXUZ010000049.1, forward strand.
TGTCAAGTCCGCATGGGGCAGGCTCGGCGGCTCTGATCCGGGCCATGCACCCCACCTGGACGCCAGCAGAAGTGAAGTCTGCCTTAATGATGACGGGCATCACCGATCTGGACAAAGAAGACAATACCACACCAGGTGATCCTTTTGACTTCGGCGCCGGCCGTGTTGATCTGACAACTGCTGGTGACGTAGGCTTTGTTCTTGATGTGACCGCAGCCGAATACACAGCTGCCAATCCAGGCACTGGCGGTGATCCCAAGCTGCTGGTAGTCACGAGGTTCTGGCGGGGCATGTGTGC
>CAYXUZ010000049.1:15536-36937 GCA_964467705.1 uncultured Ardenticatenaceae bacterium
GATCCCAAACTGCTCAACCTGCCCAGCATGGCCAACAATGATTGTGCCGGGACCTGTAGCTGGACACGTACCTTGAGCAGTGTTTTGAGCACCAGCCAGGAATATGATGCCACGTTAACTCTGCCTACTGGAGTTACAGGTACGGTCACGCCGGCCAATTTCACCATTCCCGCCGGTGGTACCCAAGTCATTACCGTAGAGGTGGATGTTACTGGTGCCACTCTGGGTAACTGGACTTTCGCCAGCCTTCATATTGATCCGGTAGCAGCGCCACCTGTCGCTGGCGGCGGCAGCGCCACCTTTACCTCTACCCCTGGTGCAGCTATACCGGATGACACGTACAACGGTACGCTGGGCAGTATGATCTGTGACACTATTGATGCCTCCTCCATCCCTGCTGGCGCCACTATTTCCGATGTAACCGTGGAACAAGTGGCCAGCCACACATGGATTGGTGACATGACCGTCAAGCTGGAAACGCCGGATGGCACCGTGCTGGCGTTAATGGAACGGCCGCAGGGTGACGGAACCAATGTACCTGGAGATGATGGAACGGGTTGCTGTGGTGACAGCTCTAATTTCAGCACAGGCTTCCCGATCAGCTACAACGACGCTTTTACGGACAATCCTGAACAAATGGGACTGGGCATTGGTGACGGCGTAAACGTATGTGAAGGTGACGGCCGTTGCCAATTCTTCCCCAACCCAGATCAGGCATTGGTCGTGGGTAACAGCGTAGCTGACTTTGCCGCATTGGCTGGCGAAAATGCGTCAGGCAACTGGCGCTTATGCATGGGTGACAGTGCCGGCGGTGACACCGGTACGTTCCAGGAATGGACACTGACCGTTGACTATACCGGTGGCGGAGGTGGGGTTCCGGCTGCACACATGCCCATTGCCGTTATCCCAGCCGAAGCTCCCCAGGCGCCAATTATTGATGTAGACCCAGATAGCTTGACAAGTACACAGACTGCTGATGCCGTCGTTACACATACGCTGACCATTAGCAACCTGGGCGATGTCAACCTGGATTGGACCATCGTTGAAGATATCGGCACGAGCAATCTGGGAAGTCTATGGGAAGATAATTTTGACTCTTACTCAACTGGACAAAACCTGCATGGTGTTGGTGGCTGGAAGGGTTGGGACAACAGCCCAGCCGCTACCGCCTTTACCACCGCCGCCCAGGCACGGAGTGCCCCCAACTCGGTTGACATTGCTGGTGCTTCTGACCTGGTGCAAGAATATACGGGCGTTACCAGTGGGCAGTGGACCTACACTGCCTGGCAATACGTCCCCAGTTCCATGACAGGTCTGAGCTACTTCATTATGCTCAACACTTATAATGATGGTGGTCCCTATAACTGGTCGGTACAGGTGAACTTCAACGCCGCTACCGATACGGTCACGAATGACGGCAATTCCGCTGGTACATTGCCGCTTATCGAAGATCAGTGGGTGGAAATCCGGCTGGAGATTGACCTGGATACGGACACGCAAGAATTCTATTACAACAATCAACTTCTCTACTCCGGCACCTGGACAGCTGAACAAGCTGGGGGTGGTATTCTCAACATTGGCGCAGTTGACCTGTATGCGAATAGTGCCACCTCAGTTTATTATGATGATATGTCCCTGGTCGGCACGTTGGGAACATGTGCGACTCCAGGAGATATCACTTGGGCCAGTGTCTCCCCCAGCAGCGGCTCTACCACCTCTGGTGGCAGCAGCGATGTAGACGTGGTGTTTGACTCTACTGGTCTGGCAAACGGCACATACGAAGGTACGCTTTGTGTGGAGAGCAACGATCCGGTCACACCTGTTGTGCCTGTTCCCGTGACCCTCAATGTTGAAGACGAAGCCCCGATCATTGAGGTTGCTCCGGTAACGCTGGAAAGCACCCAGGCAGCAGATACACAAACTACACAGGGTATGGCCATCAGCAACATTGGTGGTGGTTCTCTGGACTGGACCATTGATGAAGAAGCCCCAGTAGTTAACACGACAGGCGGCGGAGATCCTGAGCGTCAAGGCATTCCCCCTGCTAGAACAACACCAGTGGATGTCAGCAGTTTCTTAGGACCTATCGTGGCTGATGGTGGGTTTGAAGCTGGTACGCCAAGCCCCTTCTGGACTGAAGCGTCCACCAACTTTGGCTCACCACTCTGCACCATCGCTGCTTGCGGCACTGGTAGTGGTACCGGCCCGCACTCTGGTTTATGGTGGGCCTGGTTTGGTGGCATAACGGCTTATGAAGAAGGTAGTGTGGACCAGGATGTCACTATCCCCAGCGGAACGGCAACCTTATCCTTCTGGCTGGAAGTTCCCGTAGCCTGTGCTAATACCACCGATTATATGGAAGTTCTTATTGATGGAACTCAAGTCTTTCTGGTGGATGGTACCAGCCCGCTATGTGGTGTAGTAGGTTACTCATTGCAAAGCGTAGATATTAGTGCTTACGCTGACGACGGCGTCCATAACCTTGAATTCCACTCAGAGATCTTTGGTGGCGCTGGGGTAACAAACTTCTTCGTAGATGATGTTAGCATTGATATAACTGGCCCACCCCCAGTTTGTTCAACTCTAACAGACATCCCGTGGGCAAGCGTAAATCCCACCAGTGGTACAACTGTTGGCGGTGGGAGTGATACGGTAGATGTGACCTTTGACTCCACCGGTCTCAGCACGGGCGTTTACACGGGTACACTGTGCATCAACAGCAACGACCCGGTGACGCCTCTAGTGACAGTGCCATTGACGTTAACGGTCGTACCCACAACCTATGGCGTGGAAGTGGCCGCCGAGGATGATGCGTTGTCTGGTGCACCTGATACGTCGGTCATGTACACGGTTTGGGTCACTAATACGGGCAATGTGTCTGACACCTTTGACATCACGGCGGCCGGTACGTGGACGGCTACACCGTCTGTTGCCAGCGTTTCGTTGGCAGCCGGGGCCAGTACGTCGGTGACGGTAACGGTAGACATTCCGGCTTCGGCGGCGGACGGCGATTCGGATGTGGCTACCTTTACCGCGACATCCCAGACAGATGGTACCGCCACTGCTTCAGTTGATCTGACGACAACGGCCGTCGTGGTAGACACCACCGTTTACATCTATCTGCCGATTATTCTCAAGCCATAACGGCCAGAATCAATCGTCAGCATGGGTGAATGAGTTCTTAACAGGCTCAGTCATCTGGTAATAAAGGGTGGTCTCACCGGAGACCACCCTTTTTGTTGTTTATCTGGGGCGCGCCGCTACTTCTTTGTTATAATCGAGACAGAGCGCAACAAAGCAGACCTGTTTCAGAAACAAAACTATGCAAAACATCACTGCCTGGCGACCTGATATTCCCTCTATCTTCCTGGGGCTTCTCCTGGGGTTGGGGTTGGCGTTTTTGATCGTGCGGTTGCTACCTCGGTTACGACAGCAAGGGCAACGGGCGCGTGGGTGGGTACAAGGCCACATAAGTTGGATGCGTTCTGGGGTGGAAGTGCGTTTCCAGAGCGAAACGGCCGTATACGCTCAAAACTATCACCTGGGGGCCGACTGGTCCACACTCGACCAGGTTTTCATCCCCCCCTTTCTCACCGCCCCGCTGGAAGATGACGCCATCCTGGCCGAGCAACGGGGAGCGGTACAGTTGGCCTGGTTGTGGCCGGAATTGGCCGCCCACGTAGGCGCGCCTGTACTGCCCCTGACGACCGTGGATCATTTGCTGCATAACGGCCGTCGTGTCCTCATCTGTGGCGCCCCCGGCTCCGGCAAGAGTACATTGCTGGCTTATCTGACCTATCGCCTGGCAACGGCCGTAGCCACAACGACCAGTTCGGATAAAAATCTGGCTGAAGTCATTCCTGTTTTTCTACACATGGCCGAAGTAGATTGGTCATTACAGGCAGAAACAGACACGGCCGTGACCGAAGGTGACGCCCTGACTCCCCTCATTAACGCCCTGCAAAAACGAAGCAGCCCACTGACCTCACCCGGTATTGGCGATATGCTGCGGCGCAAATTGGCCGCCGAGCAGCTTTTTCTGCTGCTGGATGGTTGGGCAGAACTATCTCCCGTGCAGCAAGCGGCAGCATTAGCCTGGTTGCGCACCTTCCTAACCACTTACAGCAAAGTGCGCGTCTTTTTAACAGCCCCCCTCGATGGGTATGGGGATTTGCTGCCCCAGGGCTTCAGTCGCACGGTCATTCAGCCCTGGCGTTTGGGGCAGACACAGGAACTTATCACACGTTGGTCAGAGCGATTGGGGCTAACGGCCGTGCCACCTCTGGATGGCTGCTGGCGGCCTGGGCAAACTGCACTGGAGACATGCCTGCGACTCTGGCAGATAGCCAACGACAGTACCGCACGTCAGACAGATTGGATGCCCGCTTCATTGGCCCTTTTCAAACCACGCAAGAAGGGTGAATCTTTCACACCCTTGCCAGACGATGTTCAGGCCTTCTGGCAAGAAGTGGCTTACCATTTGCTAAATAGCGGGCAACTGACCATGTCTGCCGACCGGATATTGGCACTGGCAACTGCTGCCGCCCGCCCTAAAGAAGCGACAATGGCCTCCACACTGCCCGATGGGGACACACCGGTCGCTGCTGCCGAGCCAGACAAAACACAGATCACACGCTTACGAAAATCGTTGGCCCAGAGTCAGCTTTTTGTGCGGTGGGGCAACGGGCAAATAGGCTTGCGCAGCACAGTGCTGCGCGATTATCTGGCCGCGGCTCATCTGGCCGGGCAAGGGAGTGGAGGTCTTGACGAGTACCTGGTGGACACCCAATGGCAAGGAGTGTGGAAGCACTTTTCTACGCTGGCCGACCCAACAGAAGCCGCCGATTACTGGCTAAAGGCGGGTGACGATGACCCGGCGCATGACGGCTGGTTCCAGGTAGCAACTTGGTTACCCCACACCCGCGCCACCGGAAACTGGCGACGGCAGGTAATGATTAACCTGGGGCAGTTGGCTCGCCAGACAGAGCAACCATTTGTGATGCGACTGCGGGCCATGGTAGCCATGACATTGACGGGGGAAGATGGGCTGATGAAGTTTGTAGAACAATTATTAAGCCGCCCCGATCCCTTTATGCGGCAGATGGGCACGGCCGTATTGCCCGCTATACCCGACGATAAAGTGGTGGGCTTGTTAACCGAACGGCTGGTGGACGAAGATATGGTGGTACGGCTAACGGCCGTGTATGGGCTGGCGGTGCGTCAATATGATCCATTGGCAGAACGGCCGTTGGTGCAGGCGCTCATTGGTGATAATGAAGACATCGGGCTGCTTACCGCCGAATTGTTGGCGCAAAACGGTGAGCCAGGACTGGAAATTTTGCAGGAAGCGGTGAAAGAAGAGGACATTCAGGTACGCCGGGCAGCTATTCATGGCTTATCAGTGTTGGATGATGCCTGGGTGGAGGCTTTATTGACAGACCTGGAACGAAATGACAGTGAATGGTTTGTGCGTACAGCGGCTGCCGGTGGCCTGGATACCATTCGCCGCCGTCGCCTGCCACAGCCCTGGCGGCCGGTGCGCGCCGCCGACCAGCCCTGGCTGGAAGATTTGCTACGGATGCAGGGCAAACGGGTTCCTGGCGGTGCGGCGGCGGTGACGCTGATAACATCGCTCTTTACCCAGGTGACCGACGTACAGACGCGGCTGTTGGCGGCCAGGTTACTGGCGCAACTACCGGCCAGAGAAGCAATGCCCGCCCTGCTGTCCGCTGCTCAGGATGTGGACACAGACACGGCCGTGCGGATTGCTGCCTTTGAAGCCTGGTGTGCGCTGCACCGCGCTTATGATCGGTAATCAGTAATCGGTTCTCCACCGATCACCGACCACCGATTACCACTCTTATGAAACCCCTTATTGGCACTGACCTCAAGCGTTTTTTGCGCGACTATAAACGACAGTACCGGCCTACTGTAGACCTGGTGGCGCTATTGCAGAGTGTGGAGTATCCGGCTAATGTGGGGTCCATTTTCCGGGTGGCAGACGGCGCAGGCATGACAGAACTGGTGCTGACGGGCATTACCCCCACCCCACCCAACCCCACCATTGAGAAGGTAGGGCGCTACAAGAGTTTGCGTATTCCCTGGCGGTACGAAGCGGACCCGGTGACGGCCGTGCAAGACCTGAAGAGTCGTGGGTATCAGGTGGTAGCGGTGGAATTGACAGACACGGCCGTGCCCTATCACCAGTTTGTCTATTCACCTAAAACCTGCCTGGTGGTCGGTCATGAAGATCACGGCGTCACCAAAGCGACGCTGGCTGCTTGTGACGCGGCTGTATTCTTGCCCATGTATGGCAAAGGGTTATCACTTAATGTGCATGTAGCTCTGAGTATTGTGGTATACCATATTTTGCATCAGGGACCTGAAGAGTCACAACACTTGTAAGGTCTATACAAATCCCATGTACACCCTCCGCCCCGCCATTCAGGCTGACCAGGCTACCATTAAAGCCCTCATCCGCGAAGTCGGCATAAACCCCATGGGGTTGGATTGGCGACGCTTTGTGGTGGCTGAGGATACACAGGGTCACTTTATTGGCTGTGGACAGGTGAAACCTCACCGGGACGGAACCCGTGAACTGGCCTCTATTGCCGTTAAGAGGCCCTGGCGGCGGCAAGGGGTCGCGCGGGCCATTGTTGAACGATTACAGACGGAGTACGGCCGTCCGCTGTGGCTCACCTGCGTCAACCGGCTCATTCCCTTTTACGAGCCATTTGGTTTTGTGGAAGTAACCGACCCTAAACAGATGACCAGTTATTATCGCCGCGCCAGGCGTTTTATGAAGCTCTATCAAATGATAAGCCGGCAGCACTTTTATCTGGCGGTCATGGTATGGGCGGAGAATGGATTGGACTACGGATTACAAACAGAAGCGCATACGGCCGTCCCCCCTTCACAGGCATAGTTCACATTCATACCCAAATATGGGGATGGATCAACAGTATTAGCAAATTCCAGTTCATTCAGGTAACGGCCGTGCCCATCATCCAGCACAATCGAAAAATGCAAATGTACCCAAATCGGGCGCGGCGAATTGCCGTTATAGTCGCCTGTATAGCCCAATAATGTCCCTTGCTTCACAAATTTTTCCTGGGTACCTGGCGGAAAAGCCGCGTCAATAAAACTGTTTCCCGCCTGCCCAGCCATATGCGTGTAATAAAGCCAGATCGCCCGCCCCGGCTGCAAAGGGTCGTCCGGGATGCGCTGGATGAGCGCACTGCGCCAGCCATCTTCGCGGGTGATGTAACCGTCATAAGCGGCATAAACCGGCGTAATTCCCGGCTCACTGTTGCTGAAAATGTCAATGCCCTGGTGTGGGTTGCGGGCCGAGTATGGGCCGCGTGGGTCATTGTAGAGCAGGCCAATGAAACCATCGGTGGGCAGGATGAAGGGTGCGCCAGGGCATCTCTCCCGTTGTACGGTGATGAGTTGTTCCCGCACGGCCGTGTCCCCCGCCGCCCACAACCAGAAAGCCTGATTACGTGGATCATTCCGGCCTCGCCACAAAGCAGCTGCCTGGTAGCTTAGAAAAATGAGCATTGCCACCGCCACAAAGAGGCCGCCCCATTTCAATTTCCGGTAAGGCGGGTGTTGGAACCAATGAATGAGATGCTTCAATCTTTTCACAACAATCTGTGCCATCTGTGGAATCTGTGGATTTATACCAGAAAAACGAAAAAGACGGTTTTGAGGCCGTCTTTTTCTTCCCACTATTTCCCACTGAACCGCGCATTTCAGCACAAGTCACTGAGAGTATAAATAAAATGGCCGGGCTTATCTATCGGTATTTTTGAACACAATTTCCGCTTTATTTTCAAACAAAACAGACAATTACACTCCGATTTCTAAAACTATAGCCGGGGACGGGCGGCAAAAAGCAGGCACATACAAAATATAACTACGTTCACGGCCGTCGTGGGATAGGGTATGGCTGCGCTGCCGGTAAAACGGCCGCTGTGGTAGGAGTAAGGCTGGGGCTGCTGGCACGAGCTTAGGCCAGCATAACCATGAATAAAATGGCAACAACCACAACTTCATTCTCTGCAACTGTCCCGACGCTTGCGAATCTTCCACCGATTACCATTCACCGACTGCCGATGCCCCGGCCGCCGGTTGGCAAACGTAAATGGCCGGCGTCAGGCTGGTGGCCTGTTCGTAAGCAGCGGCGATGGTTTGAGTGAAGGCGCTGGTTGTTTCCGCCGCCACCAATGCCACCGCACAGCCGCCAAATCCCGCCCCCGTCATGCGTGCCCCGTAACAGCCGGGCTGCGCCTGGGCCAGTTCCACCATGATGTTCAACTCCCGGCTGGAGACTGCAAAATCATCACGTAGGCTCTGGTGGCTCTGGTTCATCAGTGTACCCAGCATCTCCGGGTCGTCGTTGAGCATGGCGGCGACGGCGTTGAGGACACGGATGTTTTCCGTGACCACATGCCGGGCGCGGCGGCGGATGAGCGGCGCAAGTTGCTCTTCACTGGCTAAAAAGTCGGTGATGGAAACGTCACGCAGATAGGGGACGCCGAAAAACTTTGAGGCTTCGTCGCATTGGGCGCGGCGTTCGTTGTAGGCGGAGTCTACCAGGCCGCGCCGGGTGTTGGTGTCCAGAACGACAACGGCCGTACCCGCCGGCAACGGTACCGCTTTGGTATCCAACGTGCGACAGTCAATCAGCAGGGCATGACCTTCCTGCCCGGAGGCCGAAATCATCTGATCCATGATGCCGCAGTTGACGCCCACCCATTGGTTTTCCGCTTTCTGGCACAACAACGCCATCGCTGCCGGGTCCCATAGTTGGTTGGTCACGGCCGTGAATGCCCGCGCCGTCGCCAGTTCCAATGCCGCGGACGAGGACAACCCGGCCCCTTTGGGGATGTCCCCGGCCATCACTCCTTCCCAACCGGCCAGTTGATAGCCATCCTCCTGCAAGGCCCAGGCCACCCCTTTGGGGTATTCCAGCCAGTGGCCGGTTTCTTTGAAGAGGCGGTCGAGGTGGAAGACGGCCGTTTCGTCAAAATCGAGTGAATGGATATGCACCTCTCGGTCAGTACGCGGGCGCAGGGCGATCCAGATGGCCCGGTCAATGGCCAGCGGCAGCACAAACCCATCGTTGTAATCGGTATGTTCGCCGATGAGATTCACCCGCCCCGGCGCACGCACAACAAAAGTGGGCGGTTCACCAAAACGGCCGTGAAAATTTTGGGTAACGGTATGGGCTAATGTGTTCAAAAGCAAGCCTCTTGTGCAGATTTTTGTTAACCTGTCATTCCGAACCGTCTTCGGTGAGGAATCTTCCACACGGTTCGAGGCGAAAGATTCCTCGCTTCGCAGACTTCGCTCGGAATGACAGAAAGCTTGTTTGCCAGTGTATTTAGTTTTTTAATGATGCCAACACACGCGGGGCGGTCATGGGGAGTTGGGTGACACGGCCGTCCGTAGCCGCCGCAATGGCGTTGGCGACGGCGGCGGCGGTGGCGATGATGGGTGGTTCGCCAACCCCTTTGGCCCCAAACGGGCCATGAGGCGCGGGCACTTCCACAAAGACCATCTCAAAGTCGGGCACGGCATGGATGAAGTGGGGCACAGTGTAATCTACCCAGGAGCCGGTGAGCGGTGTGCCAAATTCGTCAAAGGCCATGCCTTCGTACAATGCCCAGCCCAGACCCTGCATGACGCCGCCCTGCATCTGCCCTTCCAGCGTCAGCGGGTTAATGATGCGGCCTACGTCTTGAATGGCGACCAGGCGATGCACGGTGACTTCGCCGGTGTCCCGGTCAACTTCCACTTCGGCGATTTGGGCGCAGAAGCCGGGCGCGCCTTCGGTGTTGGCATGACGGCCGTTGCCCACCACCGGCGCATATTTGGCCCCAAAATCCATCGTCTTTTTTGCCAGTTCCCCCAGGCCGAGGGCTTTGTCGGGCACACCTTTCACCTGCACACGGCCGTCTACGATCTCCATGTCTGCCGCGTCTGCTTCCATCTCCTCGGCAGCGATGGACAAGACCTGCTGCCGGGCATCTTCACACGCTTTGATGATGGACGGGCCGACCATGTAGGTGATTTTGCTGCCGCCGGTGGCCCCGGCATAAGGCATATTGCTCGTATCGCCATAGACGATGCGCACTTTGTCCGGGGAGACGCCAAACGTCTCGGCGGCGATGAGGGTGAAACCGGCGGGTGTGCCCGTTAAATCTACGGAACCGATGTGAACGTGCAGGGTGCCGTCGCGGTGCAGTTGCGCCTGGGCCGAAGTGGGTTCCGTGCCGCCGGGCCAGCCACCAATGGCCAGGCCCACGCCGCGCCCATTGGTCTGGGCTTGCACCCGATTCTGGTAGAGGGGGTGCGATTGGGCGGCTTGCAGCACTTCCGTCATGCCCATCACGGGCCAGGGCTTGCCGTCGGCCAGGGGATCGCCCGGTTTGCTAGCGTTTTTGAGGCGCAGTTCCACCGGGCCGATGCCCAACTGCCGCGCTATTTCATCTACCACCGATTCCAAAGCGAAGGTGGCCTGGGGCGCGCCGGGGGCGCGGTAGGCGGCGGGAGAGACTTTGTGGGTGAACACTTCGCTGTAGCGGGATTCTAAGTTGGGCGTTTGGTAATAGCTGCCCAACAGCCAGGCGGCGACGCCGTGATAGCTGGGGAAGCAGCCGGTGTCTACTTTGATGTCGCCTTGCAGGGCCACAAATGTGCCGTCTCGTTTGGCGCCTAGTTTGACGCGCATTTCGGCGGCGGGGGCGGGATTGGTAGCCAGCATTTCTTCGCTGCGGGTGAGGTTGAGGCTGACAGGGCGGCCGACAGCCCGCGCTGCCAGGGCGACAAAGGATTCGTAGAGGAAAAATTTGCCGCCAAACGCGCCGCCGGGCAGGGTGGGAATGATGCGCACGGCCGTTTCCGGCACACCCAACACATCTGCCACCTGTTCGCGGGCGTAGAAGGGGGCCTGGGTGCTGGCGTAAATGGTGATGCCATTGCCGTAGGCGTCGGGCACGGCCACATGGGTCATCGGTTCCAGGTAGCTTTGATGCACCATGGAGGTGGTGAAGGTACGCTCGACGATGACATCGGCTTCGGCAAAACCGGCGGTGATGTCACCTCGTTTCATCACAAAGCCACCGGCGATGTTAGGGCCGGCGACTTTTTCTTCGCCTTCCTCTTCATCGTCGCCGACATCTGCGCCGTGTGCGCCCGCTTCGCCGGACGCGCCCGGTTTGCCGCCGGGCCAGACGAGGGGCGCGCCAGGGGCCAGGGCTTCGCTGATGGTGATGACGGCTGGCTGCGGTTCATACTCCACCCATACCTGTTCCGCGCCATCCTGGGCGGCGGCGGCGGTTTCGGCCAGCACCAGGGCTACCGGCTGCCCGGCAAAGATGACGCGCCCGCGCGCCAGGAAGAGCTTATTGCGTGACCTGGGTGGGATGTCGGGCAGGTCGGCGGCGGTGAGGACGCGCACGACGCCGGGTAGGGCCAGGGTGGCATCGGCGTTGATGCTGGTGATGATGGCGTGGGCGTGGGGGCTGGTGACGAGACGGCCGTGTAACATGCCGGGGATGTTGATGTCGGTGGCGTATTGGATGCGGCCAGTGATTTTGTCACGGCCGTCAAGGACAGGGGTAGGAGTACCGATAGATTTATACTCTGACATGGTTTTTCTCCGTAATGTGCAGTATGTTTTGCATGGACAGTGCGCATGATCTTATGAGGAAACAGGTACGCAGGCAACTTTTGGAAGTAGTTTACGCAAACGAGCGGAGAGAAGTAGGTTTACGTGGCGGCTTTGTCGGCAGTGTGGTCTGGCCGATTAAGGAATTAATTTTTATTTGCACACGGCCGTACCCTGTCTACAATTGGGAAATAAACAATCATGAGGTGAATGTATGAACGAACTGCCCCTGAGATTGCAAGAGATTGTGGAGGACTTTGGCTACTGTGAAGGGCAAGAAAAACTGGAACTACTACTGGATTATGCCGAGAAATTGCCACCCATACCGGCCTGGCTGCAAGGCAAACAGGGGCAGATGGATCAGGTACACGAATGTATGACGCCTGTTTTTATCTACCCAGAAAAACAGAACGGCCGTCTCCATTTCCACTTCGACATTCCCCCGGAAGCGCCTACCGTGCGTGGTTTTGCCGCCGTGCTGCAAGAAGGATTGGCCGGGAGTACAGCGGAAGAGATTACGGCCGTGCCCGATATGTTCCATCTGCAAATGGGTTTACAACAAGTCCTCTCCGGGCAGCGGCTCAACGGTATCAGTGCCATGCTCAGTCACATCAAAACCCTGGCTAAAACAGCATAGATTGGTTTAATCTTGGAGATTGAACCAATTTCTTAAACAAAACGGCCGTCTATTTGCAGACGGCCGTTTATGTTGGTCATTGACTTTGGTGTAACGATCAATTATTATTTAGACACGTCTAAAATTTTGCGTTCAAGGAGATTACTCATGAGCCAAATAACAATTCCTCATACAGAAAAACCCCGTCTGAACAAAGATGGGAAAAAACGCCTGGTCTTTATCGTTGCTTATTTCCTTCTACTTACCATCATCCTCTTCTTTGCGGCAGGCACATGGCAGTGGCCCGCTGCCTGGGTATATACCTTCATGTCGTTTGCCACCCTCTTTATCGCCGGTTTCTGGATGTTGCGCCATCATCCGGGCATCATCAATGAACGCGGTCGTAAAGGGGAAGGCACAAAACCTTTCGACAAACTGTTTGCTAAACTATACTTGCCAACACCATTTTTGCTACCCCTGGTAGCCGGGTTGGACTACCGTTTTGACTGGTCATCTGTGCCCATGGCGTTACAGGTATTGGGGGTTGTCGGCCTGCTGCCCGGACTATTCTTGCCTTATTGGGCCATGGCTGTGAATGATTACCTGACAACGACGGTACGCATTCAAACAGAGCGTGGGCACCAGGTTTGCACCACTGGCCCTTACCGATATGTGCGCCACCCCATGTATGTAGGTTTGGTCTTTACTTCGCTCTTTTCCCCGCTTTTGTTGGGGTCATGGTGGGCATTATTGGTAGGGCTGTGGGCTGTGGGGCTAACTGTCTGGCGCACTGCGCGCGAAGACCAGACGTTGCAGGCCGAACTGCCCGGATACGCCGATTACGCGCAAAAAACTCGTTACCGACTGCTGCCGGGTGTGTGGTAAGGAGGATTTGAAATGAACACGGCCGTAAGAACCCAACTCCCCCCCAAACAACTGCTGGTAGACATGGGCTGGTACAATGCCTCACTGGCGACCATGATTTTAGGAGGGCTGTTTGTCAACCCGGAAATCTGGGTCAACGATTACCCGCCGGACATCAAAGAAAAATATGGCCCAATGAGCGCCCGTGTCAAACGGCAAGCCACGCTGATTGCCATCCCCTTTTTTATTGTCATGCTTGGCGGCCTTGTGTGGTCAAATCTGAAACAAAAACGGCAAAATGGCGGCGTGCTGTCATTCAAAGCCGCATTTGTGAATGCATATGCCTTGATTATATCTGGCTGGTTGTTCGACCTGACTATTCTGGATTGGCTGGTTTTTGTGCGCTGGACGCCCAGTATTGTGGTACTGCCCGGCACAGAGGGCATGGCCGGGTATGATGATTATGGTTTTCATCTGAGAGCGCATCTGAAGGCATTGCCAATGTTGACAATATTCGCGCTGGTCATTGCGGCGTTAACGGCGTCACGGCCGTGGCGCAGCGGTGCGCAGCAATCAGCGAATGGTGGTCGGTGAATGGAATGAACTATTATTTACAACAACAGGGGAAACTACTGAAAGGACACCGGAAAATGATGGAACTGGCACGGCCGTACCTTACCGAACGTTATGGTGCTGAACTGGCAGACACGGCCGTGACCGAATCCACCATCGAATTTGAGCAGCTTATTCCCGAAATTCCCTACATCGGCGGCAAGGCCAACAGCATGACGGATACGCTGGTGCAGATGGCGACGTTACTCGCAATGTACCGTGTCTTAAAGCGGCAGGGCAAACCGGTTAATGAAATTGGCGAACTGGCGCACAAAATGGCGCAGACCTGGGTAGGCCAATACCCTCAGTTCCTGCGCCGGTTGATTGGGCGGTATTATTTCTCCACGTTTAATCGTCGCCGATTGGCACAAAAAGCAGAAGAGCTGCGGCAGCGGCAATATCCTGGCGATTTTGTGCGCGAAGTGGTAACAGGTAGCCCGGAGGATGATTTTGCCTGGGGCGTGAACTACCTGGAATGTGGCGTGGTCAAATTCTTCGCTGCGCAAGATGCTGATGAGTTTTCGCCTTTTATGTGCGAGATTGACTACCTGCTCTTCCCCGCTCTGGGTATTGACCTGCAACGCACCGGTACCATTGCTCAGGGGTGTACCCATTGCGATTTTCGATTTAGCAAGAAGTAATGGGGTAATTCCTCTCAATTACCCCATTACCCCCATTGAGATGATCTACAAATTTTCTACGCTTCCTATTGATAAAGTCACGGCCGTTGGCGGCAAAGGCGGTACGTTAGCCAAGCTCCTTCAGGCGGGTTATCCCGTGCCTGATGGTTTTGTAATTACCCCAGATGCATTTATTGAGGATGAATTGACCGATGGCGCATGGACGGCCGTGCAAAGCCATTTGCAGCAGTTACGCAATGGAAACGGCCGTGTGGCTTTTGCCGTTCGCTCCTCAGCTGCCAGCGAAGATTCAGTCCACGCTTCCTTTGCTGGCGAGTTTGAATCGGTGTTGGATGTGCAGCAAGACGCCTACATTCACCGTGCCATCCATGCCGTGCGCCAATCCGGGCACAATACGCGGGTGCAGGCATACAGCCAGGCGCATGGATTAAACACCAATCATCAAGTTGCCGTCGTCGTACAAAAAATGGTACCGGCCGAGTTCGCCGGGGTACTGTTTACGGCCGATCCTGTCAACGGCAGCCATGCCCACATGGCCGGTAATTTTGTATGCGGACTGGGGGACAAGCTGGTTTCGGGCGAGGCAACGCCGGAAACATTCACACTGTCTCGGCCAAAGGGGACGTATGTCGGGCCACCAGAGATGAAGCGTTACGGCCGTGCCCTCTTCAAACTGGCGCAGCGATTAGAAAATGAGCTAAACGGGCCGCAGGATATTGAATGGGCGGTGGCGGATGGCAAGGTCTACCTGCTGCAAGCCCGCCCCATCACCACCATGCAACCCTATAACCCGGCCACGGGTGAATGGAACGACAGTTTGCGCGGTCATTACTTATGGACAAACGCCAACTTTGGCGAGGCAGTACCCGATGTGATGACGCCGATGACGTGGTCACTGCTGCAACTATACGGCCGTGAAACTTTCACCATCCCTCTGCCCGGCCAACATCCTTTGTTTGGCAATATCGGTGGACGTTTTTACATGAACGCCAGTCTGGCTGCTTCTATGTTTACCGCTTTGGGCTACAGTCGGGAACGAATTGCGGATCAAATGCGCGAATTTTTCGGTTATCTGCCGACGGACACGGCCATACCCCTCATCCCATTTTCGCGGTGGGCCGTGCTGCGCGCCCTCCTGAAAGGAGCCCCGTCGGCGATGCGCCGGGTACGCCGGGATCGCAAACGATTGGCGGCGGCAACGGCCGTGATGCCCGCTCAGGCCATCACATTCCAGGCACGCATTACCACCGCCGAAACGCCGGCTGACCTGCTGGCGGTGTGGTGGGAACTAGAGGCCGCTTTCCGGGAAGCCTGCCAACTGTTGCAGGCAGGCACGGGTTTGTTTGAGGATTTGGTACGGCCGTTGCGCCAAAAGCTGAGCAAATGGACAGATGAGGACACGGCAAACATATTGCTTTCCGGTTTTAGCCAGGAGGGTGATTCGCTGGCCAGCCTGGGGCCGGTGATTGGGCTATGGCGGATACAGCAGGGACAGATGAGCCAGGCGGACTATTTGCAGCAGTACGGCCACCGGGGGGCGCATGAATTTGAACTGGCGTGGCCGCGTCCTTATGAGGAGCCGGATTGGCTAACGCAGCAGCAGGCACATCTGACGGCCGTAGACGTACCGGCTTTGTTGGCCCGGCAAGAGACGGAAAAAGCAGCGGCCTGGGCACATTTTGCCGGGCAGCACCCCCGCCGCGCCGCCAAAGTGCAACAACAACTGGCGCAGGTGGCCACTGCCGCCCGCAACCGGGAAGCCATCCGTTCCGAGATTATTCGGCTGGTGGGCGTGGTCCGCGCTTTTGCTTTATGCACAGGTGAGCTGACCGGATTGGGCGACACGGTGTTTTTTTTGCGGCTGGAAGAGATGGCGGCGGTATTAGGTGGAGATAAGACGGCCGTGACGCATATTCCCATTCGCCAACAGGCCCATAAACGGCTGCGGGCGCTGCCGGTGCATCCGGGGATCATTCACGGCCGTTTTGATCCGTATCAACAAAACATCCAGACATCCGATTTATCTCAGAAATCGGATGTCTGGCAGATCACCGGCTTTCCGGGCGCGGCGGGCGTGGTGGAGGGAGTAGTGCGCCGACTGGATGCACCGGAACAGGGCTACCTGCTACAACCGGGCGAGATTCTGGTGACGGCGACGACAAATATCGGCTGGACGCCGCTTTTCCCGAAGGCAGGCGCAGTTATTACCGATGTGGGCGCGCCCCTGTCTCATGCGGCAATTGTGGCCCGCGAGTTGGGCATTCCGGCGGTGGTGGGCACGGGTAATGCGACGGCACGGTTGCAAACGGGGGACTGGGTGCGGGTGAATGGGGGGAAAGGGGTAGTAGAAATACTGTAAGGCGATTTTGAAAATCGCCCCACAATTCGCCAGACGCAGGTTTTTTTGGTAAATGTTGGGGGATGAGCATTACCGAACTGAGTGTGAACTTATATCGCAAGACGTTGAAGCGCATTCGCCCGGCGCACCGGGCGACGCATTGGTTGATGGGGCACGGGGTGATTCCACTATTGGAGCGCAGCCGGGATTTTGGCACGATGCCGGATGATCCGTTTTGGTTTCGGCTGGAGTTGTTGACGGGGCGGCATGAACGGGAAACGATGGCAGTGCTGGACAAATTGGTACGGCCGTCTGCCACCATGCTCGATGTGGGGGCACATGTAGGTTATTATGCCCGCCGGTACGCGCCGGTAATTGGGAGCGACGGCCGTATCTTTGCCTTTGAACCCCACCCGCGCACATTTGCCATGTTGAGCCGCAATGTACGGCCGTTTGCCAATGTGACCCCGGTGCAGGTGGCGCTGGCGGAGGAGGAAGGCACGGCCGTGTTGCACGATTACCTCATCATGTCGGCCAGTGGTTCGCTGCATTATGATGAGGCAATGGTTGCTTTGCAACAAGCCCATGTACATGCGGGGGATGTGGCCCCGCGCATTGGGCAGGAGTTCCGACCACAAACCTTTTCAGTGCAAACAGTGCCGGGGGATACGTTTTTGGCGGAACAGGGGATCAGCCAGGTAGATGTGATCAAGATGGATATTGAGGGAGCAGAGATTGGTGCACTGCGTGGGCTGCGGAGCACAATTGACCGGTCACCCGGTTTGAAGCTGGTGATGGAGTATAACCCGGCGGCGTTGCAGGCGTTTGGGCACGAACCGGCAACGGCACTGGCAGAAGTGTATGCCTTTGGTTTTCAGCGGGTGCAGATGATTGAGGCAGGTGGGGAATTGAGGGATTTGACAGGGCGGGAAACGGATATTTCCCAATTGACAGCGCAGTTGATGGAGCATATGGGGGTGGTAAATTTACTGTTTAGCCGTGAAGCAGCGTACCCGTAATTGCAACTTGCCACCGGATGAAATGCAGGTTTATGGCCTTGTTGCATGGGAAGGGCCGCACCCGTGACAATGCGCGCAGGATGCGCAGGCAGGCCCACATGGTTATGGGGCGGACAGGGCACAGCGAAAACCGAGGTTTGCCTGAATGACGCGCGGGTCAAACGAACCCCGTGCCGTCACCCGCACTTCGTCACGTGGCGACAGCCATGAACCACCGCGCAGAGATTTGAATTCCCCTTCTGTTGGCCCCATGGGGTTGGTATCAGTGGAGCCTGTATAAAAGCGCGGGTCATACCAATCTGCCACCCACTCCATGACGTTGCCCAACATATCATAGACGCCTGAGGGAGAACGGCCGTCTGGATAACTCCCTACCGGCGCTGTATCCCGGCGCCCATCATTAAACGCCGTATCCCGGTTCGCCGAAGGACAGTTCTGGTCGCAATAATTCAGCTTCGTGCCATCAAACGTATCTCCCCAGGGATAAAGGAATTTCACTTCCTGCACCGGATCAAACGAAGCCGCCATCTCCCATTCTGCCTCCGTGGGCAGCCGTGCCCCGCGCCATTCACAAAACGCCCGCGCCTGGTACCAGTTGACAAACAACACCGGGTAATCGTCATATGCCAGATCACCGTAATAGGCTGGATGCGTGGTGGGGTTGGCGCGCGATGGGGCCGTGCAGCCGCCTGCTTCCACACATAGCTGGTACTGCCCGTTCGTCACCTCCGTTTCATCAATGTAAAACGGGGCCATATTCACCAGATGCACCGGCTCTTCGTCGCGCTCACCCTCCTCGCTGCCCATGCTAAAGATGCCACCGGGCATGTAGATCATGCGTGCCCCCGTCTCAGTGATGAGCGGCTCCGGGGTGGGGGTAGGTGGATCGGTTGGAATGGGTATTGGCGAGGGGGTGGGCGCCAGTGAGGTCATGGCGGCGATGACGGCCGTTTCAATTGTTGCCGTCGCTTCAGCCTCTGTGACTGTGGGTTGGTTGAGGTTGCTGCGCGCCAGGACATAACCGGCCAACACCAACAAAAGCAGCAAACCGATCAAGCCATAAATGGTACGCATTTCAATCTGGCGGCGCAGTTGGGGCGTCAGCCGAGGGGACGTGGGCTGACCAAATTGGGTGGTAGGGGCAGTACGGCGTAGGGTGAGAGGCTCGGGTTCGCTACGGCCGTAGGGCCGGGCCAACGCCGCGGCAAATTCCGCCACCGAGCCGTACCGTGTATCCGGTTGAATGGACATGGCCCGGTTAGCCACCAGCGAAAGATACGGTTCCACATCCGGGTTAATCTCGCGGGCAGGAATCAAGTCAGCCAGGCCACTTTCCCGCTTCAATGCGCCCGGTGGAATTTTACCTGTCAGCAGGGTGTAGAGGGTGGCCCCCAGGCTGTAAATATCGCTGGCGGCGGTGACTTCAATCTGCGCCTGCTGTTCGGGTGCGCCGTAACCGTCGGTGTGCGGCCGTATGCCCAGGTCGGGCAGGCCGCTGTCCACCAGAAAAATCTCACCAGTAGGCGTAAGACGAATGTTGGCCGGTTTGATATTCAGGTGTAGCTGCCCCTGCTTGTGCAGATAGGTTAGCGGTTGGCAGGCGGCTTGCAGCCAGTTGATGATCAGATCGGAGGGCAAACGGCCGTACTGCTGCCCCAACGCTCGCAAATCCACCCCATCCACATACGTCCACACCAGGTATTGCCCCACCCCTTCCAATGCAAAATGATCCAACAGTCGGGGCATCTGTGGGTGTTCCAGGTGGCTGAGTTGGCGGGCCTGCTGGCGGAAGCGTTTTTGGATGTCTACGGAGGGGTCGAGGTATTCTTTAACGGCCGTGTCCAACCCATCGGCCACATCCCAGGCACGATACACCGCCCCATATGGCCCCTCCGCCAACAGGTTGATGATGCGATACCGTTTTTGCAGTAGTTCACCGGGGAGGAGAGGCATATTTCGTAAGTCGTAATCCGTGATTCGTAATCCGTTTACGGGTTACGGATGACGGATTACATCTTTGACCACACGGCCGTCCAACATCACCATCACCACATTCTCCGGCTTTTCCAGCGAGCGTATGTCGGCTAACGGGTCGGTCTTGCTAATGATGATGTCCGCCAGTTTGCCCGCCGTCAGCGTGCCTACCCGATCCTGCCAGCCCAGGCACTCCGCCGCCACCTTCGTCGTCGCCACAATAGACTCCATCGGTGTCATGCCAATGCCACACATCAAGCCCAGTTCACGCAAATTTGTGCCGTGTTTCATCACACCTGCATCCGTGCCCATGGCAATTTTGACCCCGGCCTGATGCGCCTTGCCAATGTTCTCGCTGTGAATCTCGATAACCTCACGCGCCTTTTGTACCCCCCATTCCGGCATTGTGCCCGTCGCTTCGGCAATTTCTAATACGGCCAGGGGGGCCAGCAGCGTGGGCACCAGGAACGTGCCATTTGCCAGCATCAGTTCAATCGCTTCCTCATCCAGGAAGATACCGTGCTCAATGGAATGAATCCCGGCGCGCACCGCGTTTTTGATCCCTTCTGCACCCTGAGCATGGGCCATCACTTTTACGCCACGCCGGTAGGTGGCCTCCTGCACCATCACTGCCAGCTCTTCGGGGCTGAACTGCGTAAATTCGGGGTGGTCGGTGGGGCTGAGCACGCCGCCGGTAGAGCAAACCTTGATCACATCCGCCCCCGCTCGCAAAATCTCGCGCACTTTGCGGCGCACATTATCCACGCCATCCACAATGCCCGACGGCCGTCCCGGAGCTTCGGCAAACAGGCTCAAATTCGCGCCAGACGGCAACCAGCTATCCCCATGCCCGCCGGTAATGGAGAGCACCGTAATGCTGATTTGCATACGCGGTCCCAACACTAAGCCCTGCGCTGCCGCCTGTTTCATGCCCAAATCCGCCCCACCCGCATCCCGCACGCTAGTGATCCCTGCCTCAACTGTGCGTTTCATGCGGTCAATCGCCTGATAATAGTTCAGCGAAAAGGGCGTGTTCATCATCTGCATCAGGTTGATGCCCTCAAAGACAAGGTGAACATGGGTATCAATGAGGCCGGGCAGAATAGTTCCGCCCTGGGCGTCAACCATCTGGATGTCGGCGTCGGGCAAGGGGATGTCGGTTTTACGGCCGACGGCCGTAATCCGTTCATCGCGCACCAAAACAGCACCGTTGTGAATGGGGTCACGGCCGTTGCCATCAATCAGTGTACCATTGTGAATCAGTGTATAGGTCATGGGAAATTCTCCTTTTCTCCTGCGCGGTTTACCACTTCCAGTTTACCGGATGTTATAATCGGCGGCGAGTATGTCACCGATAACGAATCCCCTCAATCAGACCTTATGGCGCATTTATAACCGGGCGGCACGGCCGTACCCCTGGCAACTGCACGACGGCAACCTGCCCTGGGACGACCCCGCCTTCTCCGCCCGGATGCTGCGCGAACATCTGGATGAATCACATGGGGCCGCTTCACGGCAAACGGCCGAACGCGCCACACAGATTGACTGGTTGTGGACGGCATTGGCTTTGCAAGATGGCAGCCGCCTGCTGGATATCACTTGTGGGCCTGGCCTGTATGCGGTGGAATTTGCCCAGCGCGGCTGCCATGTGACCGGCATT
>CAYXUZ010000050.1:0-8994 GCA_964467705.1 uncultured Ardenticatenaceae bacterium
GCAGCGATTTACAACTTATCGCTTAAGTCAGAATGACTTTTGCAAGAGGTCTAATGCATGATGTGTGACCAGCAAGGATTCACGCATCACCCATCAATTACCCAATTACCTGATCCCCCTCATGCGCATCTTCCGCTACGACCAATACACCTACCCCCTGCCGGAAAACCACCGTTTTCCGGCAGGGAAATATGAACTGCTGCGGCAGGCAGTGGAAGAAGCGGGCATTGTGCCGCCGCAAAACCTGATCCACCCCATTCCGGCGACCTTTGAGCAATTGACGCTGGCCCATGACCCGGACTACATTGAACGGGTGATGCGGGGCACGCTCAGTGCGGCCGAACAGCGAAAAATTGGGCTGCCCTGGTCGCCGGAACTGGCGCGGCGGGTGCAATACTCCGTCGGGGCGACGATTGGGGCCAGCCGCGCCGCGCTCAAGGATGGCATTGGCGTCTCGTTGGGTGGGGGCACACACCACGCCCGGCGGGCGGAGGGGCAGGGGTATTGTGTGTATAATGACACGGCCGTGGCCGCCCGTGTTTTGCAAAGTGAAGGATTGGTACGGCAGGCGGCGGTTATTGATTGTGACGTACACCAGGGCAATGGCACGGCCGACATCACCAACGGCGATGACAGTATCTTCACTTTCTCCATTCACGGCGAAAACAACTTCCCTTTCCGCAAAATTCCCGGCGACCTGGACATTGGCTTGCCCAATGGTACGGGTGATGACGATTATTTAGCGGCGTTACAAGAAGGGCTGGTAGCCACGTTGTCCACCCAGCCAGACATCGTCTACTTCCTGGCTGGGGCCGATGTGCATGTGAATGACCGTCTGGGCAAACTGGCGCTGACAAAAGAGGGCATTGCGGCCCGTGACCAACTGGTCTTGCAAAGCTGCGGGGAGCGGGGTATTCCGGTGGTAGTGACGATGGCGGGCGGCTACGGCCGTGACATTCACGAGACCGTCGCCATTCAACTGCAAACCGTCAGGCTTTGTCGAGATTGGGAGCTTGGGAGATTAGGAGATTGATGGTACGTAATCTCTCAATCTCCTAATCTCTCATTTCACCTGCGTGGAGAGGAAATCGAGAATATCAATTTTGGTCAAAATGCCTTGTACCTGCTCGCCGCTGGCGATGATGGCGGCGTTGTGGTGGCTGAAGATGCCCATCAGCGTTTCCAGCGGGGTATTGGGCCGTACCACTGGCACATTCTGGTCAATGATGGCCTCGATGGTTTCGTCCGGTTCGTGGCCGCTATGGCTGGTGACCAGCATATGGTTGAGCAAGTCTATTTCGGTGACAGCGCCGAGCAAACGGCCGTCGCCGTCCAACACCGGCAACTGGGACACATTGTACTGCTTCATTTTGCCCACCACCGCGCTGATGCGCTCCTGGGGGTGGGCAGTGATGAGCGTCTGGTCTGGTTTGGCCGCCTGCACATCCAGCGCCCGGTAATCAATCCAGGCCCGTTCCAGGAAACCATTTTCGCGCATCCACTCATCATCAAATACCTTGCTCAGGTAGCGTGAACCGGAATCGGGCAAGATAACTACCAGCACATCGTCCGGCCCCAGGTTGTGTTCGCGGGCATATTTGATAGCCCCCACCACGGCCGAACCGCTGGAACCGCCGCAAAAAATCCCCTCCTCGCGCACCAACCGCCGTGTCATCAACAGGCTCTCCTTGTCATTCACCTGCACAATGTGGTCAATTACGCTTAAGTCGGTGGTGCTGGGCAGGAAATCCTCCCCGATGCCTTCCACTTTGTACCCTTCTGCTTTGGTGTATTGGCCGCTGCGGTGTAGTTCATACAGAATTGAGCCAATCGGGTCTACGCCCACGATTTTGACATCTGGGTTTTGCTCCTTCAGGTAGCGCCCCATGCCGCTGATGGTGCCGCCCGTGCCCATGCCCACCACCAGGTGGCCGATTTTGCCCCTGGTTTGCCGCCACACTTCGGGGCCGGTGGATTCATAATGGGCGCGTGGGTTTTCGGGGTTATGGTATTGGTTGGCCAGGATGGCGTTGGCGGTTTCGGCGGCCAGCCGTTCAGAGACTTTGTAATAACTGCGGGGGTCGTCGGGTTCAACGGCCGTTGGCGTCATCACCACCCGCGCCCCAAACGCCCGTAGCAGCAAAATCTTCTCCTGGGACATCTTGTCCGGCATCACAAAAATGGTGCGGTAGCCTTTAATGGCGGCCGCAATGGCCAGCCCCACACCGGTATTGCCGGAGGTGGCTTCCACAATGGTGCCGCCGGGCTGCAAACGGCCGCTCTGCTCCGCCTCGGCAATAATGGCCGGGCCAATCCGGTCTTTCACCGAGCCACCGGGGTTAAAAAACTCTACCTTCACCAACAGCTGGCAGGGCAAATCGCTGCCAATGGCATGGAGACGCACCAATGGTGTATCACCAATCGTATCTAAAATGCTGTCATACACTTCCATCTTTTCGTCACTCAATTCAGTTATTTCACTCATTATCATTGGTTCACCTGTGGGATTTTATAGGAATGGGCTTCAAGGCCATTCATAATTCACAATTCATAACTGTCTTTTTTACGGTTAGTATACATGAACCAGGGGTGATGGGCTTGAGTTTATTGGCGGTGTGTCTATAATCCCGGTTAAACTTATGTCCACAACAGTGGTCGTGTCCTGTATAGTCTCAAGGAAGGAAGGTATGAAAAAATCACGTTTACTTGCCGGATTTGTTGCTTTATTGTTGTTAACGGTGGTGGTCACGGCCGTGTCCGCTTTTGCCTATACTGTGCAATATGGCGACACCCTTTTCAGTATTGCCCGCCGCTATGGTACCACCGTGCAGGCCATCGTCGCCGCCAACAACATCCCCAACCCCAACCTCATTTACGTAGGGCAGGTTTTGGAAATTCCTACCGGGCAAAACCCACCACCGCAGCCCACCAGCCCACCGGTTCCCACCGGGCAGCCGCCGCAGCCAACTCCGCCGCCCGGTGGTTCCACCACCTATGTAGTGCAGCGGGGTGATACATTATCCTCGATTGCCCGGCGGTTTGGAACCACGGTGAGCGCCATTGCAGCTGCCAATAACATCGCTAACCCTAACCTGATTTATGTAGGGCAGGTATTGATTATTCCCACCGGTACTAACCCGCCGCCACAGCCCCCGCCGGGTAGCACGCCCCCGCCACCCAATCCGAATCCACCGCCTTCTTCTGGTTTTGAATTAGGCGGACAAAGCTTAAATCTGGGCAACCGCACCCGGATGCAGGAAGCGAGCATGAACTGGTTGAAGATTCAGCAAAAATGGTCACCGGGGCAGTCACCTGATGCGCTGGCGGGGATTATTCAGGATGCCCACAACAATGGCTTCAAAATTTTGCTCTCTATTACCGGGGCGCAGACTTATCCACCGGCGAATGGCATTGATTTTAATGCGTATGTGAATTATGTGCGCGGTGTGGCGGCGTTGGGGCCAGATGCGATTGAAATCTGGAATGAGCAGAATATTGATTTTGAATGGCCGGCCGGGCAGATTAGCCCCACCTCCTACGTCAACAACATGCTGGCCCCGGCTTATAACGCCATTAAATCTGTGAACTCCAATGTGATGGTTATCTCTGGTGCGCCCGCGCCAACGGGGTTTGACAATGGCACGAATGCCTGGTCGGATGCCCGCTATATTCAGGGCATGGCGGCCGCGGGAGCGGTGAATTATATGGATTGCATTGGCGTGCATCACAACGCCGGGGCGACTTCGCCCAGTGCCACGTCTGGACATCCGGCCGACCCTGGCGACCGCCACTACAGCTGGTATTTTGGGCCGACGTTTGATTTGTATTACAACACGTTTGGCGGGGCGCGCCGGGTTTGCTTCACGGAGTTGGGTTATCTGTCGCCACAGGGATTCCCCTTCCTGCCGGCTAATTTTGCCTGGGCGGCCAATACCACCGTTAGCCAACATGCGCAATGGTTGGGCGAGGCGGTGACGTTGGCGCGTAACAGCGGCCGGGCACGGATGGTGATTGTGTTTAACGTGGACTTTACGACGTATACGCAAACGGACCCGCAGGCCGGATACGCC
This sequence comes from uncultured Ardenticatenaceae bacterium, assembly GCA_964467705.1. Taxonomy (GTDB): domain Bacteria; phylum Chloroflexota; class Anaerolineae; order Promineifilales; family Promineifilaceae; genus CAADGU01. The sequence goes on from CAYXUZ010000050.1 coordinate 4,071, forward strand.
ATCATTCGCCCGGATGGTTCTTGCCCGGCGTGTGGAACGCTAGGGGCGGCGATGCGGTAGTTTGTCCAGGTGACAGGCACTTTTGGAAGTGCCTGCCACCGTCTTATTTTATGCGACGGTTGGAAATTGGCGGCGGGCAGGTGTTGGAATCTGCTTCGCCGCCTTTTGTTTTTCGTTTGCAAATTCCCCCGACGACTCAAGGTTATACGGATGCGCAGGTGGATGATTATGGGCTGCCGGGCGTGAGGCGGCGCGGGGATTACCCCTGGCGGGTCTTGCAGAGAGGCGTTTCGCTGCGAGTGGTGGCGCGGTTTTCGCATGGGGAGGGGGATCTGTTGGGCACGGCCGGTTTTGGTTTTTGGAATGCGCCTTTTGGTGACCCGACGGTGCGGGGAGTGGCACGGCCGTCCGCTTGCTGGTTCTTCTATGGTTCTGCCCCTAATAATTTGCCGTTGGCGGCGGAGGGGCCAGGGCGGGGCTGGTTTGCGGCGACGTTGGATGCGTCACGGCCGTCCGCCATTCCCCTGATTCCGCTGGTGCCGTTTGTGCTGTTGGCGAACCGGGTGGGGCGAATCCGCCGCCGACTGTGGCCCTGGGTGCAAAGGCGTTTGGGTATTTCCCATGTGTCAATTGCCACAAATATGACAGAGTGGCACGAATATCGGTTGGCGTGGCGGCGGAATGGATGTGTGTTTCAGGTAGACGGCCGTACCCTGCTGCATACCCCCCATTCTCCACGCGGCCCGCTCGGTTTTGTGTGCTGGATTGATAACCAGTATATGGTGGCCACGGCCGACGGCCGTTTTCGTTGGGGCACGTTGGCGACGCCGGAATGGCAATGGTTGGAGTTGCGGGAGTTGTCCGTAGTCCGTGAGCCGTAATCGGTCAGGGTTCATGTTCAATTTACACCTACTGGTAAACTTGATGTTTGAACTAAAAGAAATGAAAACCGGCGTCGAATACATCCGCGCCATCCTGTATTATCTGACCAGGGCCACCGGACGGACGAGTACATCAAACAAGGGTTGCAAAGAGGTCAAGAGAAAGGCCGTTTGGAAGAAAAACGTCACATTGCTCGCCAGCTTTTAAAACTGCATGAAATGGTGACGGTGAGCGAAATCACCGGTCTGACGGTGGCCGAAGTGGAAGCGTGGTGGCCTGTAGATGATCAGAATTAAGGTTTACGGCCGTTTCCTTCGTGCCCCCTTATCTACTCACCTGCTCCAAGATGTAGTAGGGGTAGACGTTGATAACAGTGGTGTCCAGGTAACGGGTAACGCGGGGCGTGTCTTGCCGGTACAGATGGATGTGTCCGTGCAGCAGGTATTGGGGGCGGAACCATTGCATAAAGTTGAGGAAAATTTTGAAGCCGGTGTGGGGGATGTCTGGTCTATCGTGAATGCCAAAAGGAGGGGAATGAGTGATAAGGATGTCCAGGTAACGGCCGTGTTTCACCTTGTTTCTTAGCAATTTGGGTAGCAGCCCGGCCACTACCATGCGCATTTCCGTTTCCGTGTACATATAGGGTGCATGGGGCCGGTAACGCATGGAGCCTTCCAGTCCGGCAATGAGCAGCCCATCCCGCTCCACACAACGGCCGTGAATGTCTGAGCCACCTTCGACGTGTTCTAGTTGACGGCCGTCCACCGTATATTGTGGCCCCTTGTCATGGTTCCCCCGCACATACACCAGCCGCCTGTCCAGCGCCGAAATAAGAAATTCCAGGTAATAAAACGGCAAATCCCCACACCCCACAATCAAATCAATGCCCGGATACTTCTGGCGTACATCAGCACAATACAACTGATCCATCACCCGGTCACTGACCGCCAAAATCTTCATGGGGCCGGCCATTCCCTCGTCTGGTTGTGCGCCAACTTGTCCAGAATTGCCTGCTCCAGGTCAATGCTGGTGACGCTGGCAAGCTGGAGCAGATAAAGCGCCACATCCGCCAATTCCCCGGCCAACTCTTCCCGGCGCGTGGCCTCCTCTCGCCACTGGAAATGTTCCAACACCTCAGCCGCTTCAATGGCTAACGAAGCGGCTAAATTACGTGCGGTTTGTGGTTTGGGGGAATCGGGTTCATACCAGCCCTTGCTGCCCACAAATTGGTGCATCAGGGCTTCCAGTTGCTTTAATTCCATGATTGAAAAGTTTGTAGTAGGCGATTTATCGCCGTCTGAGGGCACTAAAGTGCCTACTACAAACTGGACGGCCGTTTACGCCACCGTCGCCATATGTTGAATCAAATCCAGGCATTTGCAGGAGTAGCCCCACTCATTGTCATACCAGGCCACCACCTTCACAAACGTATCGGTCAGGGCGATGCCCGCACCGGCATCAAACACCGAGGTGCAGACTTCACCCAGGAAATCGGTGGAAACCACCGCATCCTCGGTGTAGCCCATAATGCCCTTCAATTCACCTTCTGAAGCCGCTTTCATGGCCGCCTTAATCTGGTCATAGGTGGCGGGAGTTGCCAGGTTTACAGTCAGGTCAACCACCGACACGTTGGGGGTGGGGACGCGGAAAGACATGCCGGTGAGACGGCCGTTCAACTCCGGGATCACCTTGCCCACCGCTTTCGCCGCGCCGGTTGACGACGGGATGATGTTCTGCCCCGCGCCCCGCCCGCCGCGCCAATCTTTGGACGAAGGGCCGTCCACTGTCTTCTGCGTAGCCGTGACGGCGTGGACTGTGGTCATCAACCCTTCTTTAATGCCAAAACTATCATTCAACACCTTCGCCAGCGGTGCCAGGCAATTGGTGGTGCAGGAAGCGTTAGACACAATTTCCTGCCCCGCATACGTCTTGTGGTTCACGCCCATCACAAACATCGGCGTGCCGTCTTTGGAGGGGGCGGACAAAACAACTCGTTTGGCCCCGGCTTCAATATGGGCGCGGGCCTTCTCATCCGTCAGGAACAGGCCGGTGGATTCCAACACATATTCCGCCCCGACTTCATTCCATTTCAAGTTCCTGGGGTCTTTTTCGGCCGTGACACGAATCGCTTTGCCATTCACCACCAGCTTGCCATCTTTCACCCCCACCGTACCCTTAAATTTGCCGTGCGTGGAATCATACTTCAGCATGTAGGCGATGTAGTCCACATCAATCAGATCATTGATACCCACCACCTCGAAGCCTTCAATCTCCTGTGCGCGGCGGAAAACCAGACGGCCAATACGGCCGAATCCGTTAATACCTATTTTTATCGTCATCGAAACTCTCCTTTTTGTATGCGCAAGACAAATTGCCAACTTGTCTTGCCGCATTGATTGTCAACTTATAATTATCGCCCACAATTGGCCCTTGCCAATGCCGGATGTCATGCTCAAGTCAGTAAATTTATCACCGCCTGGGCTAATTTGGCGCTGTCATGTCGCCACGGCCGTGCCTCGTCTACCAGGTCGGCCAGGATCAGGGGGGTGTCAGTGGGTGGGCCAGGCTGGACGAAGATGGTATGCCCGCCGCCGGTTTCCGGGGGAATGGACAGATTATTGTTGGCTAATACCACATCCACACAGCCAGTGGGAACATGTTCTAACAGGGCGCCGACATGATCGGCCACACTGTAATTATCCGTCTCTCCGGGCTGAACGGCAAGGTTGCACACATACACTTTTCGGGCGCGGGTGTGCTGCAAAGCGGCCGCCAGGTCTGGCACCAGCAGGTTGGGCAGGATGCTGGTATACAGGCTGCCCGGCCCCATGACGATCAGGTCGGCTTGCAAGATGGCTTGTAGCGCAGGTGGGTATGCCTTGACCTGAGCCGGTTCCAGGTAAACGCGCTGGATACGGCCGTGTGCCTCTGGAATGGCCGACTCGCCGGACACATGTGCTACCGTCCCTTCGGCCATGAGCACATCGGCCGTCAGGGTCACATTGGCCAGCGTGGAGGGCAGCACCCGCCCGCGAATCGCCAACACCTGCTGCGCCGCCAGCAGCGCCTCGTCAAAACTGCCGGTAATGCCCGTCAGCGCCGCCAGCAGCAGATTGCCAAAAGCGTGCCCTTGCAGGTCGGTACGGCCGTTGCCGGCTGCCCCATTTTCCTCGGCCGTTTTGCCAAAACGATATTGCAATACCTGGGTCATTAACGCTTCGTCGCGGGCTAACGCGGCGATGTTGTTGCGGAAATCACCTGGCGGCAGCACACCCAATTCCCGCCGCAGCCGTCCGCTGCTGCCGCCATCATCGGCTACCGTGACAATGGCGGTAATGTTGGCCGTATGCTCCTTTAGACCGCGCAGCAAACTGGGCATCCCGGTGCCGCCGCCAATGGCGACGATATGCGGCCCCCGCTGGCGGCGGCTGTAATGGTAGACGGTTTCGGCCACATCAATGTCTGCCGGGGAAAAGGGCGCCACCAGATTACGCCCAATTTTGAGCACACTGATGACGATGAGCAGGCCACCCAGCACAAAGGCGACCAGAACGCGCAGAGGTAAGGGGAGGAATTGCAGTGTCAGGGCTTCATACACGGCCGTAGGCAGCCACTCATGCTCCTTTGCTGCTGCCAACAGTACGCCCAGGCCCATGCCGATCACGGCCGTGCCCACCCCCAACACCAGCAACCACCGCTTAATGCCCATGCCCGGTATCAGCCAGCGTGTGCTGGAAACAAAAATAAATCGCCTTCTCATCGGCGGGATGATAACAAATGAGGACGGTAATCGGTAATCGGTGATCCGTAATCGGATAACGGTTCACGGATAACGGTTCACGGATTATGGTATCTGTGGCAGTGGTCATAGCCCTGTGTTATGATCGTGCCCGGTTTCGCAACCCGTAATCCGTGATCGGACTTCGGATAACGGGTCACGGATTACGGAGTAAAAGATGCGGACTGTTTTTTGGGATTCCGACCATAACATGCTCAAGATGATAGATCAGCGGCGGCTGCCATTTGAACTGGTAATCGCCGA
>CAYXUZ010000050.1:9004-26820 GCA_964467705.1 uncultured Ardenticatenaceae bacterium
GGCCGCTGCCTTTGGCCTGGCGCTGGCGGGGCAGCAAAGCAAGGCCACCTCGCTGGCCGATTGGCGGGCGGATATGGGGACAGCCGGGCAGGTGTTGAACGCGGCAAGGCCAACGGCCGTGAACCTGGCCTGGGCCGTGCGGCGAATTTTGCGCGTAGCCAATAGTGGTAAAGTGACGACGGTAGATGCGGGGTGTACGGCCGTGTTGGCCGAAGCCCAATCCATTGCCGACGAGGACGTGGCCCTTAACCGGCGTATGGGTTTCCATGGCGCGGAATTGATTCGAGATGGTGATACCATCTTGCACCATTGCAACACGGGTGCATTGGCAACGGTAGATTGGGGCACAGCATTAGGTGTTATTTTTGCCGCCCACGAGCAGGGGAAGAACATTCATGTGTTGGTAGACGAGACCCGCCCGCGTCTGCAGGGGGCATTGCTCACCGCCTGGGAATTGCAGCAGCGCGGCATCTCCTTTGACCTGATTGCCGACAATGCCGCCGGTCATTTTATGCGTACCGGGCAGGTGAACATCGTCCTGGTAGGATCAGACCGCACGGCCGCCAACGGCGATGTGGCAAACAAAATTGGCACCTACAAACTGGCGGTGGTCGCCAGAGAAAACGGCGTCCCCTTTTATCCGGTTGTGCCTACCAGCACCATTGATCTGGCGCTGGCGCACGGCGACTTGATCCCCATTGAAGAGCGGCCGATGGATGAAGTGCTGACGGTCTTAGGCCAGCCCATCGCCCCGGCGGGCATTACGGCGCGCAACCCCGCCTTTGACGTAACGCCCCATCGTTACGTGACGGGCATTGTCACCGAAGCGGGCATCGTTTACCCGCCGTTTGATCTGAATTTGCACAAAGCGGTAGAAATGGAGAGGAGTAAGCAGTGAGCGGTAAGCAGTTAGCAGTAGATAAACTGCTAACTGCCCACCGCTCACCGCTCACTGAATATGAGTATCCCCGTAGTCATCATGTGCGGCGGGCAGGGCACGCGCATGGGCAATACGCTGACGAAGAAGGAGTTGGTGGATATTGGCGGACGGCCGTTATTGTGGCACGTCATGCGTATTTTTTCCGCGTATGGGCACAATCGGTTTATCCTGGCACTGGGGCACCAGGGGGACCAGGTGCGCCGCTATTTTTTGGAATATGAGGCCATGAGCCGGGATGTAACCATCCATCTGGCAGATGGGGACAATGAAAACGGCCGTCCCCACCTCACCTTTCAAGGCGAATATGAACACCCCCCCTGGGAAGTTACGCTGGTAGATACCGGCCTGGAAACCGGGCGCGGGGCGCGGCTGGTGAAGTTGGCGGACTATTTGCACGGCGACCGTTTTTTTGTGGCCTATGGTGAAGCGGTAGCCGATATTGATCTGGCGGCGCTGCTGGCTTTCCATGAGGAACATGGGGCGCTGGCAACGGTGACGGGCATCCAGCATCATTCACAATATGGGTTGATTGAGGCGGACGCGGACGGCCGTGTCACCCATTTTGAAGAGAAACCGCTGCTGCCGTACTGGGTGAATGGTGGGTTTATGGTTTTTGAGACGGCCGTGTTAGATCTGCTGCGCCAGAACTATCACGATGACCTGTTTGAAACAGATATCATGCCCCTGCTGATGGCGCAGGGACAACTACGCCTCTACCGGCATCATGGGTACTGGCAGTCCATGAAAACCTTACAAGATTACATCACGCTCAAAGAAGCGTGGCAGGCCAACCAGCCCTGGCGGGTGTGGTAGGTTCGTAAACTGTGATCCGTGAACCGTAATCGGATAACGGTTAACGAATAACGGAGAGAACATTGGATAATCAATTCTGGCAAGACAAACGAGTGTTTATCACCGGCTGCACCGGGTTGCTGGGGTCGTGGCTGACGGAGGCGTTGGTGGCCGCCGGGGCCGATGTGGTGGGGTTGGTACGCGACTTTGTGCCGCAGTCACAGCTATACCGCTCCGGCACGGTGGAGCGCATCAAGGTAGTGCGTGGCGAATTGTGCGACTATGACTTGCTGGAGCGCACCCTGGCCGAATACGAGATCGAATACATTTACCATCTGGCGGCCCAGACCATTGTGGGCATTGCCAACCGCGCCCCCATGTCTACCTTTGAAACCAACATCCGGGGGACGTACATGCTGCTGGAAGCGGCGCGGCGCAATCCCACCGTGAAGGGTATTTTGGTGGCCAGCAGTGACAAGGCGTATGGCGACCAGCCCGATTTGCCTTACCTGGAATCGGCCCCCCTGCAAGGCAAACATCCCTATGATGTGAGTAAAAGCTGCGCGGACTTGATTGCCCAGGCATATGCCCGCAGCTATCAGTTGCCGGTTATCGTCAGCCGTTGCGCCAACCTGTACGGCGGCGGCGATCTGAATTGGAACCGTATTTTGCCCGGCACCATTCGCAGTGTGCTGCAAGGGGAGCGGCCCATTGTGCGCTCTGATGGCACTTTCAAGCGGGATTATCTGTATGTGAAAGATGCGGTGCGTGGTTACATGATGGCGGCGCGTTGTTTTGCCGATCCGCAGTTTTATGGTGAGGCTTTTAACTTCGGTGTGGGCCACCCGGAGATGGCGCTGGACGTGGTGCAAACCATCATCAAAGTTGCCGGAAGACCTGACCTGACGCCTATTATCTTGAACGAGGTGAAAAACGAGATTCAAGACCAATACCTCTGCTCTGACAAGGCGGGCAAAATCCTGGGTTGGTCGCCCCAGTATTCGCTGGAGCAAGGGCTGGCGGAGACGATGGCCTGGTACCGCGCCTTTTTGGAATTAGCGTAAACCGTAAACCGTAATCCGTGAACCGTTGTCGGATTACGGATTACGGTTCACGGATTACGAGATGTTCTTTTTCCTCTCCAAAACGCTCCCCCTCTTTATTTACCCCATTGGCCTGGTTTGTATTCTGCTCATCGTGGCGATTTTTTTGTGGCGGCGGCGGGGGTGGCAAACGGCCGTGCTCCTCACCGCTTTTTTTCTCCTCTTCTTGGCGGCCAATCCGTTGGTCTCTTTGTGGCTGGCACGCTCATTAGAGTGGCAGCATTTACCGCCAGACCCCTTGCCACAGGCCGATGTGATCGTCGTGTTGGGTGGCAGTACCACCATTGCCGGGTATCCCCAAACGACGGTGGGGCTGAACGACGCCGCCGACCGGCTATGGTACGCCGCCTGGCTGTACCATGAAGGTGTAGCTGACCGGCTGCTGTTGACCGGCGGTAAATTGCCTGGCAACGCGATCTCCGAGGCGGAGCGGATGGCCGAAGCGTTGCGGTTGATGGGTATTCCTGATGAGGCGATGCTGTTAGAGCCAGAATCTATGAATACCTATGAAAACACGATACTCAGCAAACCCTTGTTGCAGGCGCATGATCTGGAAACAGTGTTGCTGGTGACATCAGCCATCCACATGCCCCGCTCGGTGGCGATTTTTGCGAAGCAGGGCATAGAGGTGATTCCCGCGCCGACGGATTATGAGTTTGTGCTGCCGGATTGGGACGAAGGGGAAAGCGCCGGTTGGTTTTATTGGCTGTTGAGCCTGCTGCCCGACGCGGATTCGCTGGAACTGACGACAAGTGTGATGAAGGAGTATGTGGGGATTTTGATTTACGGGCTGCGGGGGTGGCTGTAGAAAGCGGCTAATTGCACGGCCGTCACCCGTATCTGTTCGCGCAATTCCGGTGGGGAGAGGATTTCAACGGCCGTGCCAAAGCCCATCAACGTCTCGCAGGCTGCCTGCGCCGAATCAAAGGGCAGCGTCAGCGTGGCGTAACCCTGAGCGTCGGTGACGCCTGGTTGTTCCAGCAGCGTGTACAACCCTTCACCAAAAAAGCGTAACATCCGGGCAATCGCTTCGGGCGCCACACGCACGGTGACGGTGTATCTTTCATTGCGGGCTTCAAATTGGGCGCACCACCGCTGCCAGTAGTCGACCAATTGAAAACCCGGCGGGCGACGGCCGTGCCCGTCTGACAATTCCGCCTCCTGAATGCGCGACACGCGGTAGGTCTGCGGATAGGGGAAGTTTGTTGTGCCTACCAGATACCACACGCCTGCTTTAGCGACCAGCCCTAACGGATCAACCAATCGCTTGACCCACTGCCCATCGGCGCGGCGGTATCTCATGCGTAAACGGCGGTCGGTGAAGACGGCCGTTTGCACCAGCGACAGGAACGGCGTCGGCTCTTCTGGCTGGAACCAGGCATCCGGGTCGAGATACAATCGCTCTTGTATCCGCTGGGCATCTTGCTGGAACGGGGCGGGCAGCGAGGCGGTCAGCTTGAGCAGGGCGCTTTCGCCCGCTTTGTCTGCGCCCAGGTCAGCGAGCAGGCCGGGCACGGTAAACATAAACAAGGCGCGTACCTCATCTTCCTTCAAGCCGGTCAGGTTGGTGCGGTAGCTCTCCATGAGCATACAGCCTCCCTGCGGCCCCCGTTCAGCATAGACGGGCACACCGGAAGCGCTCAGTGCATCCAGGTCACGGTAAATGGTGCGCGGGGAACATTCCAGGCGTTCGGCTAATTCTTCGGCGGTGAGACGGCCGTGTGTTTGTAACAGCATCAATAGGGAAATCAAACGGTCAGCGCGCATGGCGAAAGTTTAGCGGGGGGGGGGAGGGGGGGCAAGGTGACAGGGTGACAAGGTGAAGGGGTGAAGGGGTGAAGGGGTGACGGATTACGGATTACGGGTTTCGGCCATGTCGGGTCTAAAAAGGTCTGGATTTCAATCAGGTAGCCGTTGGGGTCGCGGGCAAAAAGTTGGTAGATATTGAAACGAGTGTTGTGGGTGGGTGGTTTTTCGATGGGCACGTTATGGGCAAGCAAATAATTGTGCCAGGCATCTACTTCTGGGGAGACCAGGGTCAGGATGAGTCCTTGAGGGGATGGCGTGCTGCCCACCTCCGAACTGAGCGCCTGACAAAAACCCAGGTAGGCATCGCCGCTGGTGGCATAAATCCGGCAGACCCCTTGATCGAGGACGAGGGGCAGTTGCAGGATGTTTTCGTAGAACACGGCCGTTGCCGACAGATCGACCGTATATAAAAAAGTCACCTGTTGTTCAATGGTTGGTCGCTGCATAGAAACGATTATACCCTCTGATTTGTAGAAAGCTGTCGGCTAAAGCCTCCCCTCCTGCTCAAATATCTTCGCGCCCCTTCGCGTTTCTTCGCGGATCAAAACTGGCGGCTCCATTCGGTGGGCCAGCGTTCTACGACGACTTTGGTCTGGGTATAGAACTCCACGCCGTGCCGCCCCTGGGCGTGCAGGTCGCCAAAGAAGCTCTCGTTCCAGCCGCTAAAGGGGAAAAAGGCCATCGGGGCGGCCACACCGATGTTGACACCGATGTTGCCAGCATCGGCCGCATACCGAAACTCCCGGGCGGCCGCGCCGCTGCTGGTGAAAATACAGGCCATGTTGCCGTAGGCACGGCCGTTCACCACCCCAATCGCCTCCTCTATATCATTTACCGGCGTCAGGCTCAGCACCGGGCCAAAAATCTCCGTGCGCGCCAGTTCGCTCTGCGGATGCACACCGTTGAGGACGGTGGGGAAGACAAAATAGCCATCTTCATAACCGGAGACGTGGCGGCTACGGCCGTCTACCAGCACCCGCGCCCCCTCCTTCTCACCCAACCCAATCAACTGCTCAATCCGGTCTTTGCTCGCCGGGCTGATGACCGGCCCCATCTGTACCCCTTCATCCAGCCCATAACCCACTTTGCGGCTGGCGGCGGCTTCGGCGATGGCTTCGGTGAAGGTGGTTTGGGCGTGGCCGACGGTGATGGCCACCGACGCGGCCAGGCAGCGCTGCCCGGCACAACCAAAGGCGGAATCGGCCATGATGCGCACGGCCGTGTCCATATCGGCATCGGGCATGATCACCACCGGGTTTTTGGCCCCACCCTGGCATTGCACCCGTTTGCCGTTGGCGGCGGCACGGCCGTAAATGTATCTGGCGACCGGCGTGGACCCCACAAAGCTAATCGCCCGCACCGCCGGATGATCGAGCAGGGCGTCTACCACTTCTTTGCCGCCATTGACCAGTTGCAAAACGCCAGGTGGCAGGCCGGTTTGGGCGACCAGTTCAAAAAATCGCTGTGAAGACATGGGCACGCGCTCGCTTGGTTTGAGGATGAAGCAGTTGCCGGTAGCGATGGCGTAAGGCAGGAACCAGAGCGGGATCATGAGCGGAAAGTTGAAGGGGGTGATAGCGGCCACCACCCCCAATGGTTGGCGAAACATGTGTTCATCAATACCGGGGGCGATGTCTTCATTATTGTACCCCTGCATCAGCGAGGGGATGCCGCAGGCGACTTCGACGTTTTCAATACCCCGCCGCAGTTCGCCTACACTTTCGGCGTAGGTCTTGCCACATTCGTTGGTGATGATTTGGGCCAGCTCGTCCAGGTGTTCTTCCAGCAGCATCTTCAGTTTGAAGAGGGTTTGGATGCGGTCGCCGGCCGGGGTGCGTCGCCAGTCAGGGAAGGCTGCCTGGGCGGCTTGCACGGCCGTCGCCACATCCGCGCCTGGTGAAAGGGGGACATGGCTCATGGTCACGGCCGTTGCCGGATTCACCACACCCAGATATTCATCGGTGCTGGCGTATTGCCAACGGCCGTTAATAAAGTTGCGTAATTTTGGATCAGCCATTACTTCATCCTCGTGAGAAAATCTTATAAAAATTTTACGTGGCCTCTATAGCATACCGGTGTCACATTGTCAAACAGGGGTATGATCGCTAAAATAACCCTCGAAATCAGGTTGGTAGGATAAGAAATTATGCCGTTATACACATATAGATGCCGGGCTTGTAATTATGAATTTGACCGTAACCAGCGCATGTCGGAAGCGCCGCTGGTAGATTGCCCATCCTGCGGCGAGCCGCAATTGCGTAAAGTCCTTAATTCGGTAGGCGTTGTGTTTAAGGGCAGTGGCTTTTATGTGACCGATAACCGGAATGGTACGGCTAAAGCAGCCAGCAGCAAGAGCGATGTCGGCACTAAGAGCGATGGCGATGCCAAGATAACAACGGAGAGCAAGGAAAATGGCACGGCCGTTAAAAGCGAATCCAGTCCCGAACCTGCCAAAAGCAGCGCCCCGGCCGAAAAAGCAGCCGCAGCCACATGAACCAGGAGCCTGCTCACCTGAGCAGGCTTTTTTGTTACGCTACTTTTCAGGGGGGAACACATCCAGCACGGTGAAGTCTACCCAATAAAGCCCAGCAGTGTTGGGCACGGCCGTGATCAATCGTTCTCCTATCTCCTGCGGCGGATTCGCCAACTCCTGCCACCATGTCTGGTCAGACTGGTACCCATACTGGAAGCCAACCGGAGAGGGGGCAAACGTTTCGCCCCAGAGCGTAAATTCGGCCACCATCTCATCCAACGAGTTGAACCCCTGGCTGTCATCAATAAAAAGGAGGCCGTCCCGGTAGGTGGGCGGCATGTATTCCGGCAGCCAATGTTTGAGGAAGATGCGGTACTGCTCTCCATGGGAACGCGCCGCCGCCACCCCCTGCTGCGCCACCTCGTCTGTCACTGGCGTGCCTTCAGCGTTGGCTACCGAGCCGTACCACTCTACATCCACACCAATGCCCACGACGCTGGGATGACGGCCGTACCGCTCTAACAAAATGTGTATCAACGCCTCCACATCAGCATAACCCGGCTCCACTTGCAGCCACACCTGCCCACCCATCTCGTCAAACAGCGTCAGCACCGCCTCATTTTTGTCCTCCGAAGTAAAGTAAATGTACCGTTCATCCGTCTGGCCGGGGAAGTTGAGCGATGTGCCCCGCCCGCCCACCGTGCCCACAATCCACACCGCCTGCGGCACCGCGCCGGGGAAATAATCGGCCATCTGCTGCCCCACTCCGGCCCAATACGCCGGGCCAGGGTCATACCATGGGCCATAGCGGGAATACCGCATCCCGGCCCCCAGAGGCAGCGGCGTAGGTGTTGGCGGTATGGGCATCGCCGTCAGTTCGACCGTAGGCAGGGGCGTAGGTGTGGCGGCCGGTTGCTGGCAACTCACGGCCGTGCCCACCATGATGATTATGAGGAGGATGATTTTGTTCATGGGCGTTGCTACTCGGATAACGGATTACGGATTACGATTCACTTGCTCAATCAACACGCGCCGGGCAACGGCCGTCGCCACCCCCACCTGCTCCATGCCCAACAACACCGCACCAATAACCGGCGGCGCGGTCAGATGCACCAGCCGTGCCCGGGGAGCCAGGGCGTGGATCGTCTCGGCCATTGCTTCCTGGATGAGCGGGCTGCCCTTGTAAAAACTGCCCGCCAGCACCACGTCAAATACCAGGTCGGCGATCTCAAGTTGGCGAGTAATGCCGCAGGCCAGGTCGCCCAGGCTGTGCCCAGCCCAACGCACCAGCTCCATTGCCACTGCATCACCGGCAGCGGCCGTGGCAAAAACAACCGGCGCTTTTTCGGCGTGCATGTGATAACGGCCGCGCATCAGCCCGGCCAGTAAATCAGGCACATTGGCCGCGCCGACGGCCGTGCAAAATGCCTCCTCCAACGCCGTCTCTGGCCCGCGTAGGCTCCAGGCGCGGGAGACCGCTTGTAGAGCAAAAAGCACCAGTTCCGCCGACCCGGCATATTCACCAAAACGGCTGGAACCGGTCAGGCGACCTATCTGTCCCTGGGGGTTGCGCCCGGTGGCGTTGCAACTGGTGCCCGCGCTCACCACCACCCCCCAACCGGCGTCCGCCCCCGCGGGCAGCCCCAGGAAAGCATCATTCACCAGGGCAAAGGGCACAGCGGGCAAAAGCTGGCCGATGATGGCTGCGTGGGGTGCGTAATCTTCCGGCCAATCGTACCCCGCCAGCCCCAGCCCCGCGCCGGAAATCTGGGCGCGGCTGATACCAGCCTGGAACGTAGCCTGATTGATGATCCCATCTAGCGTGGCCTGCATTCCGTCCCAGCCAACCACTTCCCAATTGCCGGGGCCGCTCTCGCCAAAACCGAGGACACGGCCGTACTCATCCGCAATCAACGCATGGCTCTTGGTAGCTCCGGTGTCAATTCCCAGGAAATAGCGAGTCATGTTTCAATTCCAAAACTGCGGCAAATACGTCTTATGCGTCGCCAATAAATCGTGCAACACCGCCTGAACCTGGTCGGCCGCCGGGCCAAGCGGGTGTGCCAGCAACGCCTGGTAGGCCGCGTTCCGGTCGCCGTGTACGGCCGCTTCCACCGTCAGCAGTTCATACTGCTTGATCGCATTTAACAGGCCAAAACAGGCGGGCGGCAGCGGTTCGGCGTGGATGGGCGTTATCCCGTCTCGCCCCACCACGCAGGGCATTTCCAGCACCCAATCTTTGGGCCAACCTGGTACCGCACCGTGATGGGGTACATTTACCACATGCGTCTCCTGCAAATCGTTGTAATGGGCATTCAGGAGTTGGGTAGCCACGGTGGAGTAGTACGCGCCGCCTCGCTCCATCAACCCTTCCGGCGGCGCTGTGCGTTCTGGTTCGGCATATTGGGCAAACAGTTTTTCCTCAATGGCCATCACCGCCTCGGCGCGGGAGGGCGGCCATTGGTCCTGCTCGGCCAACTTTTTGCCTGTGTAGTAGAAGTATTGCAGGTAATAGTTGGGGATCATTTGCAGCGATTCGATCAGTTCCGGCGTCCAGGCGGGATGTTCACTGTCGTGCAACTGCTTCAGCGTCATCTCGATGATGCGCGGCCAGACATCTTCGCCGTCAATGGTGAAGCCGCGATGCCAGGTGAGGTGGTTCAGCCCCAGGGTGTTCAGCCGGGTGCGGTCGGCGGTGACGGGGTGGGGCAGATGTTCCGCTTCGTTGATGCTTTTCAACAGGGTCAGTTGGGTGTTGATGGGCACATTACAGACGCCAACGGCCGTGATATCCGGCGCATACCGGGCCAACGCTTCCGTCACCAGCCCGGCGGGGTTGGTGAAGTTCACCAGCAGTGCACCCGGCGCGGCCAGTTCGCGCATATCACGGGCAATGTTCAGGATGACGGGGATGGTACGCAGCGCCTTGGCCATGCCGCCTACGCCCGTTGTCTCCTGACCGATGAGGCCATGTCGCTGCCCCAAGTACTCGTCTTCGCGGCGGGCGGCCATCCAGCCCACGCGCAGTTGAGTGGTGACGTAGCTGGCCCCGCGTACTGCTTCTCGCTGGTCGGTGGTTAGACGCACGGCAAAAGGCGCACCCTGCGCCTGCACCATGCGCTGCGCAAATTGGCCCACAATCTCCAACCGCTCCGGCAACACGTCCATCAACCAGAGTTCGGTCAGGGGAAAACTATCTAATCGTTCCAAAAAGCCGTTAATCAGTTCCGGGGTATAGCTGCTGCCACCCCCGATGACGGTTACTTTCATGGTAATACTCCATTTTTAGACATCCGATTTTTCAAAAATCGGATGTCTAAAATGATCGCGCCCAACCACACGACTCCCGAATCACCAGTTCGGTGGGCAATAAGGTAAGGGGGGCGGCGTGGCCGGTGTGAATAAGCTGAATGAGCTGGTCGGCAGCGGCGTGCCCGGCGGCTTCGATGGGCGCGCGTACGGTGGTCAGTGGCGGGTGGAGATATTGCGAGAGTAGCGAATCATCAAAACCGGCCAGGGCAATATCCTGCGGCACGCGCCACCCGCTTTGCTGAATGGCTGCCAGTGCGCCTCGCGCCGATTCGTCGTCGGCGGCGAAAATGGCCTGGATGTCGGGATGGGATTGGAGGAGGTGGGTCACGGCCGTTGCTGCTCTCTCCACATGGAAATCCCCTGGCACAATCAAGGCCGGGTCTACCGCCAAGCCATGCGCCGCCAATGCCTCTCGGTAGCCCTGCTCGCGCCACTGCGCATCCTCATTGCCATCTGGCCCGGCCAGAAAAGCAATGCGTCGGTAGCCGCAGGTGATGAGGTGCGCCGTCATCTGGTACGCACCATCCTTGTTTTCAAAAGTGACACAGGGGATGTCTGTATTGGCCGGTGGCGAACGGTGCAGCAACACCAGTGGAAAGCCGCGTGCGTGCAATTTCTGCAACCAGGCATCGTCCAGGCTATTGGTGAAGATAATCAGACCATCGGTGTTGTGGTGGTTGAGGGGTAGAGTAGGAATGATGTCATCATACGGCCGTCCGTGTGTAGCGTGGATGAGCAGCGTGTAATTGTGTTCGTAGACGGTCTGCTCAATGCCGCGCAGCAGGTCGGTGAAAAAGAGGTCGCTGATGGTGGGGGTGATCAGGCCGATGGTCTGGCTGCGGCGGCTGGCCAGCACCCGCGCCCCGGTGTGCGGGGCATAATCGAGGGCGGTGATGGCTGCCTGTACACGGGCGATGGTATCGGCCGTGACGTTGCCGCTCTTGTTGATGACGCGGCTGACGGTGGCGGTGGAGACGCCGGCCTGTTGAGCCACGTCGGCGATGGTGGGGTTGGTGGTGATTGCACTCATGTTGTGTATCGCAAATGTAAGCGATTACATTGTCCCGGTTACGGCCGTGTTTGTCAAGTCCAACAACGTAACAAACCCAAAACGGCCCGCCCTCACCATCCACGATGAGAACGAGCCGTTCAGGTTGCAAGTGGCAGGTGGCAGGTAGCAGGTGGGAGACCTGCCGCCTTTTCTATCCCTTTAACGCCCCAGACATCAACCCCCGCAAAAAATACCGTCCCAAAATGATATACACAATCAACGTGGGCAGAGCGGCCAGGAACGAACCGGCCATTTGTACATTCCAGGCAATAATCTGGCTGCCGGCCATATTGTTCAACGCTACCATGATCGGCCAATTAGCCGAACTGGTCAGGATAACGGCAAACAAAAAGTCATTCCACGACGCCGTAAACTGCCAGATCAATACCACCACAAAAGCAGGCACCGACAGCGGCAGAAAAATGTTGAAGTAGGTTTGCAGCAGGCTGGCTCCATCAATGCGCGCCGCTTCCACCATCTCATTGGGCACACTGGCGTAGTAGCCGCGGAAAATAAGCGTCGTAATCGGAATGCCATAAATGATATGCGCTAACGCCAGCCCCGGAATACTGCCCGCCAGCCCAATCCAACTCATAAACTGCACCAGCGGGATGATGATGCTCTGATAGGGAATGAACATACCAAATAGAATGAGCGGAAACAATATGCCCACGCCGGGAAAACGCCATTTGGTCAAAATATAGCCATTGATAGAGCCGATGAAAGCTGAAATTAACGCCGTGGGAATAACCAACCGAATACTGTTCCACAGGTGAGGGGCCAATACCTCATAAGCGGCCTGGAAATTTTCCAGCGCCAGCCCGGAGGGTAAATCCCACATTGTTTTCAGGCTGACTTCATCAAAGTTCTTAAACCCTGTTACCAGCATCACATACATGGGTATCAGGTAAAACATGGAAAAGAAAAGGAGCAGGATGTAGATCAGGGCACGGGTCGGCACACGCCGGTATGAAAGGGTCATATTTCTGCCTCCTGCCGCAGGGTGAAATAGAGATAAGGTATGACCAGTATGGCGACGGTGATGAGCAAGACGATGCCAATGGATGCACCACGGCCGTAAAATAGCCCATCAAACGTCGTCGTCCACATATACACTGCCGGAACATCCAACGCCACCTGCTTCCCGGCCACCGCCACGATCAGGTCAAACACCTTCAATGAAATGTGCCCCAGGATAATCATGGCGCTCAAGGTGACCGGCCGTAAGAGCGGCAAAATAATGCCCCGATAAATCTGGTACTCCGACGCCCCATCCACCCGCGCCGCTTCTCGCAGTTCGTCAGGAATGGCCCGCAGCCCACCCAAATACAAGGCCATTGTAAAACCGGACATCTGCCAGATGGCCGGAATGGCAATGGCCGCGATGCCCCAGGTAGGGGTGGTATGCCACTGGTTGATCAAAAAGTCCAGTCCCAGTGAATCAAACAACAAGTTCAGGCCGCTGATGCGTGACCCGCCCGCCGGATTCATTAGCCAGCGCCACACCACGCCGGTGACGATGAAGGAGATGGCCATGGGGAACAAAAAGAGGCTGCGGAAAAAGGATTCCCCGCGCAAACCCTGATCCAGCAGCAGCGCCAGCACCAGCCCCAACAACAAACAGCCAAGCACAAACAACAGCGTGAAGATAACGGTATTACGCACATCAATGTGGAAGCGAGGGTCATTGAACAGTCCCACATAATTATCCAACCCGGCCCAGGTGAAGTCCGCATTCAGCCCCACCCATTTGCTGGTAGACACGCGCACTGTCCAGGAGATAAAGCCATAGACAAAGATCGCCAGGGCGATGATGGAAGGGGAAATGAGCAGTACGGCCGTGACCGTATCCCGATCAACTTTTTTCAGAGTCATAATGGGGGGAATTGTAGGACAGGTTATGCAACCTGTCCTACAATTGATGTCAGTTATTTACACGCACCAGACGAAGCGCAGGCTGCGACCAGTGCCTCCTGGAACGCGGCTACATCACCTGTGCCCAAGAACAGTCCCAGGGCCGTGTCAATCTCCGCCTTCCAGCTATCGTTAGCTACCACACCATGCGTCAGGCTGCCGACCACACGGTCATTGGCCCAATCATCCATTGCCGACAGCAGATATTCACCGTACAGGCTGCGGTCACCATCGCTGCGGGCAGGGATCGAGCCTTTCACCGGATTAAAGGCATCCTGCCCTTCCTGTGAACCGGCGACCGTTAGCCAGGCAATGGCCGCGTCCCGGTTGGGTGCACCTACCGGCAGCACAAAGCTGTCCGAGAGGAACTGGAAGTTGCCACCCGTGCCCGGTACAGGCGCCCACACATACCCCTCCTGCGGCGTCAGACCCAGTTCACGGTAGAACCCCTCTTGCCAGTCACCCATCACGTTAAAGGCCGCGTCGCCATCCACCACCAACTGCCCGGCATCTTGCCAGCTTAACGCCGAAGCGTCACTGTTGGTATAGGTCAGCACTTTGGCAAAGTTCTCCAACGCCTGGGTCACTTCTGGGCTGCTCCAGTCATCCGTGCCATTCCAGATCGCGTCGTACCCATCCGGGCCGAGGGAGGCCAGGAGGATGGTTTCAAACAGGTGCATCGCTGTCCACTGTTCGCCCATCGCCAGTGGTGCATCCATACCCGCCGCCTGCAATTCGTCCATTGCCGCAAACCATTCATCCAACGTCGTCGGCATTTCCACGCCGTACTCGGCCAGTACGGTGGGGTTGGCCCACAGCACGTTGGCGCGGTGAATGTTGACGGGTACGGAGTAGATGTTGCCGTCCTGAGAAATGAGCGGTATGAGCGTTTCCGGCATCACATCTAGCCAGCCGTTTTCTTCGTAGAGGAAGTTCACCGGTTCAAGCTGCTCGGCCGCTACATACGTGCCAATCAGTTCCTGCCCGGCATGGCCCTGCCAGCTATCCGGCGGGTCGTTGGCCTGCAAGCGGGTAGCCAGCACAGCGCGGGCATTCGTGCCCGCCCCTCCGGCTACGGCCGCATTGATAAACTCCACATCGGGATATTGTGCCTGGAACACTTCAATCATCGCTTCCAGACCGGCCGCTTCGCCGCCGCCCGTCCACCAGGAGAATATCTCTACGGGGCCGCTCACGGCGGCCGTCTCTTCAGATGGGGCGGTGGTATCTATCGCTTCCTGATCTGCGCCGGTGGCAGCGGCCGTCAGCGCTGCCTGGAAATCTGCCACATTGCCGCCCGCCAGATACAGTCCCAACGCGGTATCAATTTCCGATTTCCAGCTATCGTTGGCGACTACGCCATGCGTAAGGCTGCCCACCACCCGATTGCTGGCCCAATCATCCATCGCCGACAGCAGATATTCACCATAAAGGCTGCGATCCGCGTCATTCCGCGCCGGAATGGAGCCTTTAACGGGATTGAAGGCGTCTTGCCCTTCTTTAGAACCGGCCAGACGCAGCCAGTTGATAGCGGCTTCACGATGGGGTGCGCCTACCGGCAGCACAAAGCTATCAGAGAGAAATTGGAAATTACCATCAGTGCCGGGCACGGCCGTCCAGATGTAATCTTCTTGTGGCGTCAGCCCCAGTTCACGGTAGAACCCTTCCTGCCAGTCACCCATCACATTAAAAGCGGCGTCACCATCCACCACCAACTGCCCGGCATCTTGCCAGCTCAGGGCCGAAGAGTCACTGTTGGTGTAGCTGAGGACTTTCTCGAAATTGGCTAACGCCTGGGCTACCTCTGGCGTACTCCAATCACCACCTGTCCACAGCGCTTCGTACCCATCCGGGCCAAGGGAAGCCAGGAGGATGGTTTCCAGCAGGTGCATGGCCGTCCATTGTTCACCTAAAGCGAGCGGGGCTTCCATCCCGGCCGCTTGCAATTCGTCCATCGTGGCAAACCATTCTTCCAGCGAGGTGGGCATCTCCACGCCATACTCAGCCAGGACGTTGGGGTTGGCCCATAGGACGTTGGCGCGGTGAATGTTGACGGGCACGGAGTAGATGTTGCCATCCTGAGACATCAAGGGGATGAGGGTTTCGGGCATCACATCGTACCAACCTTCTTCTTCATAGAGGAAGTTCAGCGGTTCCAGCTGGTTGCCAGCGACGTAGGTGCCGATGAGTTCTTGCCCGGCATGACCCTGCCAGCTATCAGGTGGGTCATTGGCTTGCAAGCGGGTGGCTAAAACGGCGCGGGCATTGGTGCCAGCGCCACCGGCTACGGCCGCGTTGATGAACTCTGTATCGGGATACTTCTCTTTGAAGAGGGCGATCATGGCGTCCAGGCCGGCCGCTTCACCGCCACCTGTCCACCAGGAGAAAACTTCCACGGCGTCCATGCCGCCTGCTTCTGGTTCAGTTGCTTCGGTTTCCGTAGTGGTTTCTTCGGTCGTTTCTTCTGTGGTGGTTTCGGCTTCTGTCGTTGTCTCGGTTTCTGTGTCCCCGCCGCCACAGGACGCCAACAACATACCAAACAACAGTAAAAGTACAAAAAGGGTAAATCTCAATTTTTTGACTTGCATTGCGTTTCTCCTCAAACAAACTAAAGGGGTGGATAAAATGCCGTCACCGGGAAATAAGGTGTGGCAAGTTTACTGTACTCCTAAGTAGTTGCTGATTCAATGGATTTTGTGCCATCTGGCTGACAGAGATGTGACATGGTGAGGTGATCGGTAATCAGCAAGCGGTAATCGGTTATAATGGATGCGAGGCTTGTATGCCCGCATCGGTGTAGTGTGCGCGGGAAAGGATGAGGATAGACAATGGAACCAGTGAATCATCTCCCATTTACGCCAGAAGCTCAGGAGGCTATGCGTCTAGCCTATCAGGAGGCGGTAAGGCTCCATCATCAGGAGTTAGGTACAAAGCATATCCTGATTGGACTGATTGCGATGCGTGAGAGCGCCGCAGGTGAGGTGTTGTACTTGTTAGGTCTGGAACTGGGGCCAACACGACGGATGGAGGAACGTTTGAAACATACAGACGAATTAGAAGAGCCGGTAAAACCGGAAATGAACCAGTCTGCCAAAGAGTTGTTGGCCTATGCAGCTCAAGAAGCCCAGACCGCTAACCAGGAGCAGATTAGTACCGGACATCTGTTGTTGGCATTGACCAGAGTAAAAGACGGAGTGGCACTGGCTACGTTGCGCCACTTTGAAATTTCACCGGAGAGGGTGCAGTCCTATCGCCAGCAATTGCTTCATAGTGGCGGCTAAGACCCTAAGGGTTTCAGAAAACCCTTAGGGTCTTAGTCGCTGTCACGTCTGCACGACGCCCAGTTCGTTCAGGGTGGTCAGGATGCGGTCGCGGCTGATGGGTTTGGGGAGGAAACGAGATGCACCCAGCGCGTAGGCCAGATCGGGGTCGTTAAAGACGGAGCAAACGATGATGGGGATGGTGGCCGTAGCGGGTTGGCTGCGGAGGGTTTGCAAGATTTCCCAACCGCTCTTACCGGGCATCATCACATCCAGAATGAGGGCATCGGGAATGAGTTCCTGGGCCAATTGCAGGCCAACCGCACCGCTGGTGGCCGTGACGACGCGGCAGTTGTGGCCGGTAAGGTAGCGGTCGAGCAGTTCCACCAACCCTTCATTGTCATCTACCACCAGGATGAGGACGCCGCTCTGGCTCAGGTTTAAGACGAGGGCGCGACGGCCGTCCAGCCCTCCCTCCAACCGCACACTCCACCCCAATCGCTCAATTAGCTGGCTTAATACCTCATCCAAAACGGCCGTGGCCGGGTCGGTTTGTGGGTTGTAGCCAATCGTCAACGTAGCTTGTTCTTCACGTTGCGCCAGGCGCACATGCAGGCTGTTTTTCTGCGCTGTTTTGAGTATGCGGCTGAAGAGGCTGACGAAAATTTGGCGGGCGACGGCCGTGTCCACCGGCACAATCACCGGTACCTCCGGCAGTTCCCACACAAATGTCATGCCCACTGACTGCGCCCATGGCTGCACGGCCGTGTGCGCTTCATAGAGCAACGGCCGTATATCGGCCGGTTCCAACCGGGTTTCCAGATGCGCCATTTCGGACTGCACGGAGGAGAGTTCTTGGGCGGAGGAGTGGGAGGGTAGAAGGGCGGAGGGGCGGAGGGGTGGAGGAGAGGAAGGGAGGCGGTTCCATAGGAGGGTGGCGACGCTTTCTTCGCCGCGACGCAGGGAGCGATGGGCCTGACGAGTGGAGAGGCCCAACCGGTTGGCTGCTTCTTGCACGGTAATGCCCTCAATGTAACGCAGGTGAAGCAAATTATAAATGCGGGCATCTGGCGTTTCCTGGGTGGGGCGGGCGTCCGGGCTGAGGGTCTCAACGGCCGTGATCAATTCCCGCCGTAACTGGTGGCTCAATGGCTGGTTGCTT
>CAYXUZ010000050.1:26830-36495 GCA_964467705.1 uncultured Ardenticatenaceae bacterium
TTTGAGGTTGCGCCACCTGCTGCGCCAGTGGCAGCCGTTGTAAAAAAGCAAAATCATACAAATGCTCCAGCGCCAATTTTACCTGCTCAATAAATTCGTCAGGGGGGAGGTTGGTTGATTCGTTCATCGGTCTTAGCATGAGCATGATGCGCGAGGCGTGAACCGTTCACGTATCACGTATCATTGGTTTCAAACTCTGTAAAATCCCCTCCAGGCAGCGCAGTGTATCACCGGGCGGCCAGGGAGCAGTTTGACTGACGCGAATCTGGCTGCCCGCCTGCGCCAGCCGATCTTCCATATAGTTGGTGGCTGTCAGCAGGATGACAGGGATAGCTGCCAGTGAGTCATCATCTTGCATGGTGGTCAGCACAGCCAATCCATCCATTTGAGGCATGATCAGGTCGAGAATCACCAGGTCGGGGCGCTCTTGCTGCATGGCGTTGAGGGCGGCACGGCCGTCATACGCCACCTTTACCACCAATTCCGCCTGAATTGCCGCCAGCCCACGCTCCACCAACTGACAAACGCCGGGATTATCGTCTACGACCAACACCCGCTGCATGGGCCCAAGCTGTGCCATTTCTGCCCGCAACTGCTCAAAATTGATGGGCTTTGTCAGGCAGGCGACTGCACCCAACATGTCGGCCATCCAGGCCTGGCTGGGCAGTGAACATTCAATGATGGGGACGGTCAGACCATCTACCCATTCGGCCGGGGCTGTCTCCCCAGGCGGCAGGTTATAAATGGCGGCTAATGGATGATAGGTGGTGATCTGGTCGGCCATCTCATCTGGATTCCCGACCGGGATGATCTCAAAATCGGTTAAATGGCGTTGCAGCAGACTAATGACCAGGGGATCAGGGTCGGCGGCGAGCAGATACGGCCGTACCATCTGCGGCAGCGGCTCAATGGGGCGCGTCTGGTATGGTTTGGGCAGCGGCCGAACGTGGGGTAGCGGCAGGCTAAAGAAGAAGGTAGAGCCGACGCCCAGTTCACTTTCGGCCCAGATACGGCCGTCATGTGCTTCCACAAAACGCTGGCAAATCGCCAATCCCAACCCCGCGCCGCCATGTTCCCGGCTAAGTGAATGATCTACCTGGTAAAACTCGGTGAAGATGTTGGCAAGCTGTTCCGGGGGGATGCCGGGGCCGGTATCTTGCACCTGGATGATGATCTCGTTGACGGCCGTTTCCACTCTCAATGTCACCGTGCCCGTTTCTGTGTACCGGCGGGCATTGTTCAAAAGGTTTAGCACCACCTGGCGGATGCGCGTCTGGTCAACCTCCACGACCGGCAAATCCGATGGAATCTCCACCTGCAGCACGATGTCGGGTGAGCTTTCAAACAGGTTGGTGACAATCGCGGCCGTCTCTTGAAGCAGCGGCCCTAAGGCTGTTGGCTCTTTGTGCAGCGTAAAGCCCACCATTTCAAAGCGGGAGAGATCGAGAATGTCATCAATCATCGCCAGCAAATGGCGGCTGTTGCGGTAAATTTGGTACACATCACGCATCAATTTAGGTGGCCAGCTTTCACCGCCCGGCCAACTTTCGCCGCCGTAAACCTCCGGCGACAGCACCATCACCTCACTAAAACCGAGGATGATGGCCAAGGGGGTGCGCAGTTCGTGGCTGATGTTGGCGGCAAATTGTTCTTTAAGCCGCTGCGCTTCGCGTAGCTGCTTGTGTGCCAGCAGCAGTTCGTTTTCTGCATGTTCGCGCAGGTCGTTGACGATTTTGAGCGATTTATTCGCCAGGCGCAGGTCGGCTTGCTGGCTACGTGTGGTCTCCAGCAGTTCGGCGGCACGCTGGTTCATGTGCCAGACCCAATCCAGGGTGATGGTAAGCTGGCGGGCGGTGAGCCAGGCAGCGGCCAATGCCAACGTGAGTACGGTCAGGATGCCGGTCAGGTCATAGGCACGGCCGTCCTGGTTGGTGAGGAATACGGCCGTACCAGCAATAGTCACGGCCGTCACCACCTCCCCACCACTCACCAATAGTCCCGTCACAAAAATGAGGATCGCGCCCACAAATGGCAGCCAGGGCATGGGAAAGAGAATCATCACCGATGCCAGCGCGCCCACCAATCCCCAGGCCAGCAGACGACGTGCCCAGAGGGGGCGACGGCCGTTCAACACCAGCACCAACAAACACAACCCGGTCAGCATGGCCCAGAAAAACAGCATATTCAATGGGAAGCTGACAGGCGGGTCATAAAACAGCAGCATCAACTGGGCCGTCACCAGCGCCAACAAAGCAATGCGCGTGGTCAACTGGCCGCGCAAATCATCCAGGTTTTCCCGAATGTTATCAGCGCGGTCGGCGGCCGCTTCCGGATCACTGTTCGGCAAAAGAAGTGTAGAGGGGGTACCAGTCATAAGTTTGCCATAGACATCCCATTTCACCAGGAAATCGGAGGTTTGGGGTGGGTCATCATTTTCTTGATGCCTCAAACAACATGGAAAATCGCCAGAAGTATCGTTAGAAAAGCTGCCTATAGTTTGTGCCAGGCAGTTCTTGAGCCGGTGGAGGTTAATCAGCAAACAACCGCCAGCCGGGCGGAAGGTTAACAACCAACAATAACCGGAGCCAGCGACACCCTGCCTCTTTCAAGATTGAATTTCGCACACATAACGAGATGAAAGGGAATTTACAATCAAAAAGAAATAGGGGTGTTTTAAGGCAATAAGAATCCCCGGCAGCGCAACGGCTCGCTGCCGGGGATTCTTATTTATAGGCTACAAATCTACCCCACATGGAGGCATTGTCCACGCCTCGTTGTAGGAAAGCGGCCAGATAGTAACGGCCGTTACCCGCCGCCGCTATCTCCTTGCCCAAATTCTCCGCATGAACAATCCCCTTCGGGAACAAATTCAGGTGCATATCCTGGTAATACTTGTCCAACGGATACATCTCGTCCCAATCTTTGCCAAACTGGTCAATGAGCTTCTGGTTCGCTTCGGCGAACGTTTTCGGGTGCCAGTTGCGCTGGATGGTGTTCATGGGGTGTTCCATAGCCACACAATCAATGCCCAGCCATTTGATGTTGCGGGCAATGCACCAGTCGCCGAAATCCGGTGACGGGCCGGGATGTTTGATCATGTAGCGAAACTCGTCGGAGTCCGGGCTGTTCCAGCCGTAACGATACCAACCCGTTTTGATGATCAGGATGTCGCCGTCGTGTAAATCCACCCGCTCCTCAATCATTTGTGGGGTGTAGACGCTGGAGTTGCTGACCACATCGGAAATGTCCACGATGACGCCGGGGCCGTGCCAGTAGTCGAGTGGAACTTGCCCGATGGTGCGGCCGGCCGCCCAGAAATGTTTCTCGCCATCCATGTGCGATGCCAGATGGAAACTGGCCCGGCAGTGGGCATTGTTGCGCCCCAGGCCAAAGTATTGCCCACCGACGCGCTTGGTGTATTTGATGCTCAACGGCTCATAGTTCGCCCACTGCGGCGTCTGCACGCTGAAGGGCAGGGTCATATCCAATGTTTGCGTCTGGTGCATGGCGGCGAAGAAGTCGGCCGGGGTCATGCCATCCGGCGCTTGCAGGGCGACGGCGCGGCACCAGGCGGACTCCGCTTCCATGAAGGGGATGGGCTGAATCATGATCCAGGCCCGCTGGTTGCTCAGTTCGCCAATTTGCCCGCCGAGCGATTCGGCCAGCAGCAGCCCGGCTTTGGGCATGGTGATGTGGGTGAGTTCGTGGTATTGGTCGGGGGGGAAGAGGTCATCCCAGGCACGGCCGTGTGTCTCCTTCAATTTCGCTTCGGCTTTGTCAAATTCACGGCCGTGTAAATTCCGAATGTTCGTGTTCATGGGGTGTTCGGCGCAGCCACAATCCACGCCAATCAACTTCAGCTTCATATCCAACGCCCATTGAAAAAAGTCCGGCGAGGGGCCAGGGTGGCGCACATAATAGCCAAACTCCTTGTTTTCAATGCCCCCCTGCGCCTGCGGATTAGGCGTGTCTGGCTGATCCCAGGCGTAGCGGTGGTAGCCGGTGTTGATGATGAGAATGTCGCCTGGTTTCACCTGCACCCGGTCGGTGATCATTTGGGGTGTGTACAGGCTGTAATCGGAGACGGCGTCGCTGATGTCTACGACGACCCCTTCGCCGCAGAGTGCGCTGAGTGGGATGTCGGCAATAGCCTGCGCCCCGGAGTGGAAGGCGCGCGGCCCCACCAGGTGTGTACCGGTGTTGTTGCTCCATTCGATGAGCTGACCGTTGGCGCCCTGCCCACCGCCAAAAGCGCCGGTGAGCCGTTTGAAAAAGTGGACTTGCAGTGGCATTTCGCCGGGCCAGGGCGGGGTGAAAATGCTGAGTGGTTGGGTCAGGTCAAACCATTTGGCCTGGCTGAGGTTGTGGATGATATTGTTCATTTTCTTCTCCTTCGCGTTTCTGCGATTCTTTAAGTGGTGGGTGACAGCCTTTTGACAATTGTAACCCCTTTGCCAATCCTCAAAAAGCTAACCGATTTACCACTCGCAAGAAAATTCTCCCAGGGCAGACTACATAGGATGCCTCATTTCCTCCACCTCCGGCTGCCGGCCGAGTACTGCCAGATGTCATACCAAAGGCATGACCTTTGTTCTTTCAAGCTAAGTGGCATTATTGTATTTTGTAGAGGTTGGTTTGGGTTTATAAAGAATACTTAACGTGCAACTTTTCAACTATTTCAAACGAGGAGCGTAGGACTTAAGTGTCCCACGCAGGTACGAAGGCATGCCTTGTTCCTCTGGTAAAAAGGAAGTTGCGCATTAGTAAAGTATAGGTATTTGATAGTGAAAAGGAGCAACCATGTTTAGTAAGAAAATTGTCATTCTCTTTGTAGCGCTGGTCGGTCTTGCCGCCCTGCTGATTGCGTCTTACGACTCAGCCGCAGCTAAAGCCCCCAATTCGCACCCGCCGCAGTGTACAGTGAATTCGGTTCCAGGTGTACAATACGAGGTATATTGTGAAGACTTGGGCAAGGATATCGTGGACACAGGACTGTTCTTCATAAGCGGAGAAGAAACATATAAGTTGTCGTGGGACGAAACGGCGATACATATAGTCGTACCTTTAGGTGGTGATACTTTCGCGCCGACCCAGTTTGTCTGGTATGCTGCTGACAAAGCCGGTAGCCTTGTAAAGGGCAGTTATCCATAAAAACCTCATTGATGCACAAGTAAAAAGTGGATTAAGCCATTCATTGATCTCTGCCTTCAACAATGGAATGGTCCACAGAATCCACAGATTTCGTAGATGAAGAAATGGCGTCATCTTCGGAATCTGTGGATTTTCATTTTCCATGAGTAA
The DNA here is from genome assembly GCA_964467705.1 of uncultured Ardenticatenaceae bacterium. Lineage (GTDB taxonomy): Bacteria > Chloroflexota > Anaerolineae > Promineifilales > Promineifilaceae > CAADGU01. The sequence goes on from CAYXUZ010000050.1 coordinate 32,132, forward strand.
GTACCCATGAAATCCAATTTGTATTTTTTATCGATCAGGTCACGGCCGTATCGTTATTGTAACGGTTTCAATGACTCAATCCAGGACGAGCGGCCCACGATGTTTGAAGCCGGTTGAATTGAAATAGCTGCCACCACAAAAGTGCCAGTCTAGACTTTCCAGAATGGTCACGGCCGTTTCTGGAGTCACCGTATCAACAACCTCATCGGCAATAAGGCCTCGATACCAGCGACCGGAACGGGAGAAGGCTTCATATTCCACAAAATATCGCAGCCATTTGCGGCCACATTGCAGGCAAGTCTCAATCGAAACCTCACCAAAACGGCGGTTCGTCTCATCAATCCCCACGCTCCATTGGTCAAAATTGGTAAAGTGGAAAGGGGGTTCCAGACAAACACAGTCGCTCATCGTTAAATCTCAACGGCCGTTTACCATGCGCGCCACAAATTCTTGTAAGTTGGCAAAGTGGGAGCCTTTCCAATAAATCTGACCACAATCCTGGCAGAGGCGAAATTCATCAAAATAGAGCCTGGTTTTGGGTTGCAGGCGGTGTTCGATTTCGCTTTTGGAGGTGGGTTGCAGACGGCCGTTGCAGTTCAAACAGCGCGTCCAGGGTTGGATGTGATCGTGGAGGTGGTAGCGGTGGAGGACGGCCGTGACCTGTTCTTCCGTGTTGGTGGTGCGCAGGCAGTAGCCATGTGTGACGATGCTGCGCATAAGCAGCCCCCGGTCACGGGTAAGCATCACCCGCTTCTCATCGTGGGCAATTTGGGCCAGTTCGCTGTCATCCAGATGAGCACGTGGGTAGAGGGCGTCAAAACCGAGCAGGCGCAGGAGGCGCGCCAGTTTGCCCAGGTGGTTATCCAGGATAAAGTGGGGTGGGTGAGGTAACAACGGCCGTAATGCTGGCAGAGGGGAAATGTCAACAGTGTGGAAAACGGGGTAGACGCTGACGTGATCGTTGGGGTGGACGACGGCCGTAAAATCCACCGGTTCGCTGTTGATAAGGATGAGTTCCACCTCTGTGTGGGGAATACGCAGCGCTTCAATCAGATGTTTAACCGTTTGCGGTTCAGTAAATGGGTACACCAGGTTGCGCTGTCGCATTCCCGGCGGCAAAAAGTCATTCAAATCCCCGTAAAAACGAAAAGTAACTTCAGGCATAAGGTGATTATACCTGTGACTGGACATTGAATAACATAAGCAGGGTCTATATGTTTGTGTTTCGGTTTTTTCTGGCCTCATCTCCCATACCTGACAAGGTGACAAGGTGACATCTGACAAGGTGACAAAAATGTCAGATTATGACCTTCGCAGGTATAACATAAATTCCCCCCCCATCTAGCCACGAAATTCTCAATACACAAATGGAATGAGCTTCCGTACCCGTTTCTGGTACTCCCCATAATCTGCATATTTTTCGGCCAGCCATAGCTCTTCGCGCCGAGATTTGGCGTCGAACAAGAGGAGGAGCAGCAGGGTGAGCAAGAGCGTGGGCCAGTTATTCATCACCAACCCCCAGCCAGACGCGCCCAGGATGATGCCGCTGTAAATGGGATGGCGCACCAGGCGGTACGCCCCGTGTTCCACCATTTGCGCGTTTTCTTTAGGGTGGGGCACGGCCGTGATGTTATCCCCCAGACTCCACACCCCCACCATCGCCAGCAGCAGCCCCATCCCCATGAACACCAGACCGGCCACCAGTGCTATCGTATGCCAGGGTTCAGGCCAGGGGGCGGACGGCCGTAACACAAACGGCGTCAGCGCAATCAGCCCTAACAAGACAAACTGCACCACCACATATCCCTCACCCCGCTTGCCAGCCCATTTATCCCATTTCAAGGTGTACTCCAAGAGATTGGGAGATTGGGAGATTCCCAATCTCCCAATCTCCATTTTTTAACCACAGCCACCGCTGCCGGGGGCGCGTTTTAATTGTAGCTGAATCTTGGGCGTATAGGTCAGTTCAAACAGTTCCGGTTCGGGCGCGGCGGCGGCGTGGCTGGCCCCCAGTGCGGCCGTGAACGCATAACGTAGCTGGTCGTCACGGCCGTCTACGGCCACATAATCCGCGCCAAACGTCCCTTCGGTAAACGTGCTGATCCAGTTATTGATACCGCCTTCCAAAATGTAGACATTGGGCACACTTTCGGCTACCAGCAGCTTCCATGCTGCGGTCGCGGCCGTTTCATCATTGCTCATCACCACCACCACCGTATTGGCCGGTTCGGCGATCAGTTCCGGCGTCAGCGCCAGCAGCTCATCCGGCGGCACATGCTCCGCGTCTTGAATGTGGAACAGGTTGTAATCTCCCTCATTGCGCACGTCCAACATCCGCACCTTAATTTTGGCGTCGTGCAGCGTGGCCAGCAGTTCGCCGGGGTGAATTTGTATGGCGCGTTCGGCCAGCGCCGCCTCCTTTTCCTGGGCAATGGCCTGCCAGCGGTCGGCCGTTGTCGGTTGACCCAAAATAATCAGGCCAATGCCGCCCAGGAAGATGACGGCCGCGGCCACGTAACGCCAGCGTGGGGCCGTGTTCGGGTCGGCGTCGCCAAAATACGCTTCCAGCTTTTCGGCCGCCCAAAACATGCCCAAGGCCATCACAATCAGCCCCAACACTACGACCCCGGTGGGCAGGCCAAACAGTTCCGGCAGGGTGAAGCGCCCCATGTAGCTGCTGTTCCACCATTCGTCATACAGCCCCACCGTTTCGCCAAAGAGGAAGATGCCAAACAGGACACCCAGAACGAAAAACACGCCGTCCAGCTTGGCGGTAGCGGCCGCCACCAGTGACGTGCCAGGGCAAAAGCCGCCGATGATAAAGCCGAAGCCCATCACCAGCCCACCGACAATGCCCGGCCAGAGGTAGGTGGGGTTCACCCAGATCAGGTTGTAATCCAGCAGCCCCAGGCCGGAGGCAGTGAAGATGAGCAGCATGGCGACGATGATCGCACCAAACATCACTTTCAGCACGGTCATATCTTTGAAATAAAACTGGGCCGCCAGCTTTTTGCTGTTGCCAAAGCCCGCGCTTTCCAGCACGTAACCAAAACCAAAACCAATCAAAATATAGACGACATATGCGCCGTAATGTCCGAGTAATTGCGTAAGAGGTAAAGGAAAGGTAGCCATTTTCCCTCGACTATGATCCACAGATTCCGCAGATTATTTTGTTTGCAAAATCTGCGTAATCTGTGCAATCTGTGGATTAATTAGTTCCAAAAACGCCGCAGCGAATAGGCCAGCAGGTAGGCCCCGGCGAAGACGGCGAACATGAAGGCCCAACTGCCAACTGACAGCACCGCGCCGCCGGAGAGTGCCTGGCCGCTGGTGCAGCCCCGCGCCAGCCGCGCCCCATAGCCCATCAGCCCACCGCCGACGAAGGCAGTGACCCAACGTAGTTGTTTGGAGACTTGCGGGCCGCGATTGGTTTCCACTTTGACACGGCCGTTCACCAACCCGCTCACAAAGCCGCCAATAATCGTGCCCACCGTCAGCATCACAATCCAGCTATCCAGTGCATTCACCTCGCCGCCGGCCATCGTAATCAGGTAGGCGACGCGGTCAACGTGTTCGGGAGCGAGCAGGTCTTCAAAATAGACCAGAATACGGTTCAGCCCGCCGGATGCACCCAGCCCGTTGCCGGTGATGAAAAAGGCCAGGAACAGCACAATGCCCAGGGCAATGGCGGCTGCATAAGGGTTGATATACTCCTTCGCTTCCCGCTGCGTCAGCGAAAAACGTCGGGTTTTGGGTTGGGTTGGTTTTTCGGTTAATGCGGTCATTTTTCCTCGTAATCCGTAATTCGTAAACCGTAATCCGTCGGTTCACGGATTACGGTTCACGGATTACGTGTTAATCAGTCACGGCCGTATGCACCTCCACCTCGTCATACCCCACCATCATGCCCTTAATGGCGGCCGTGGGGGTATGACCGGTGGTGGTCAGGTAAACGTGCATGACGACAAAGGCGGCCAGCGCCCAGGCAATGAGCGTGTGGAAGGGAGCCAGGAAAGGCAGGCCACCGGTGCGGGCGGCCACGTCCGGCCACTGCTGCGCCCCCCACATGAGGATGCCGGTGAGGATTTGCAGTGGCAGCAGCACGTTTAGCAGCCCAAAATAGGTGATTTGTTGCAGTGGGTTCAGTTTGTGATCCGGCGTTTTCTCGAAAGGATGCGGGTCGCCGCGGAAAATGCCGCGCAGGTAATAAACAGCCTGCTCGGCCGCCTGGTCAATAAAACCGCGTGGTCGGGGCAGGTATTGGCGAATTTCACCGGAGGCCAGATGGTAAAAGAGCGAGAGGCCAGCATTCACCAGCAGGATGAGCGCCAGGATGTTATGTACCTGCACCACGTAGTTAAAGC
>CAYXUZ010000051.1:0-36295 GCA_964467705.1 uncultured Ardenticatenaceae bacterium
TCCGCCGCCCCATTCCCGCCGCCACCATCGCCGTGCCCGGCCGTTATGCCCACACCCCGACTATGATGATCAACCTGGACGATTACGCCCAGGTGGTGAAACTGGCGCAGTTGACGCTGCAAAGTCTGACGACAGAAATCGTAAAACGTAATTAGGTAATTACGTAATTACTCAATTACCTGATTACTCTTAAGGCAAAAGAATGAACGACCTCATCAAAAAACTCGTAGAAGCCTACGGCCCCTCTGGTTTTGAAGACCAGATGCGCGACCTCATCCGGCCCGAAATTGAAAAATATGCCGATGAAATCTCGGTGGATGCGCTGGGCAACCTGATCGCCCTGAAAAAAGGGGACGGCAGCGGCCTGAAGGTGATGGTGGCGGCACACATGGATGAAATTGGCGTCATGATCACCCATATCACCGAAGAAGGCTTCTGCCGCTTTACCAACATTGGCGGCGTGCTGCCGCATACATTGTTGGGCGGGCGGGTGCAGTTTGCCGACGGCCGTGTGGGGATCATCCACAGCGACCGCATCACCGACCGGGGCAAAATTCATGGGCTGGAAAAGTTTTTCATTGATGTAGGCGCGAACGGCCGTGAAGATTGTCCGGTGCAGGTGGGGGACGCGGCCGGTTTCCACCGCGAATTTGTGGCTAATGGCCCTATGCTTAGCGCCAAAAGCATGGATGACCGTATCGGCTGTGTGGTCGCCATTGAAGCGATGAAACGGCTCAAACAAACGCCCCACGATGTCTACTTTGTATTCAGTGTGCAGGAAGAAATTGGCACACGTGGTGCCGAAGCGGCCGCCAATCACATTGACCCGGACGTAGGCATTGCTCTGGACGTGACCCTGACCGGTGATGTGCCGGAAGCCATCCCCATGGCCGTCAGCCTGGGCAAGGGCACAGCGATCAAAGTGAAAGACGCAGGCATGATCGCCCATCATGGGCTGGTGCAGTTGATGAAAAAGCGGGCTAGCGAAGCGAATATCCCCTACCAATTGGAAGTATTAACTGGCGGTTCCACCGATGCCCGCTCCATACAGATTGCCAATGGCGGCGCGGCGGCCGGCTGCATCTCCATCCCCTGCCGCTACGTCCACTCCCAAAGCGAAACCGTACACGCCGACGACGTCGAAAACTCCATCCAGATCCTCGTCACCATCCTCGTCAACCCAATTGAGCTTTAGTGCAGGTGGAGTAGAGATGACCTTCAAACAGAAAATCGTCACAAACTGATTACCAGCCAAATGGGGGGATGCGCTTCGCGCGGATTCCGAAAAGTGGCTGCTGACCTGCCCCAGGTGTGGTTTTGTGCAGTCGGTGTGGGATATTGGCGGTGTTCGTTACAAGGGCTATTCTAAAGGCAAACGGGTCAGTGTGCGCTGCCTGTCTTGCCAGGAATGGTCTATGATGCCGTTGGAACGGAAACCGGAATCCTGAAAGGGTAGAATGTGACGACTTACAACGAGCGGTAGGCTTGCAGAAAACGGCCGTACACCCCCTGTAAATACGGCCGTATCCGCGCAATTGGTTCATGGGCACTGCCGACGAGTTCATCTTCCGGCAGTGCATTGATTTTTTGCCAGACATACGGATTGGGCATCTCCGCAAACCATTCGGCAAACAAAGCAAACCAGTTCACCAGCACATACAAACAGCGGGCAGCAGAGATGGACTGCCGCACCGCCCGCCCCTGGAACGTTGGCCCCAGCCGCGCCCGCATCCCAATCAAATAGCTGTCCACCATCGTCTCTTCAGACAACGGCCAGAACGGCCGTACCCCCATGTTACAGCGATCCCCATCCGCATAGAGCAGTTCAAACTGCTCCAGAAAATTGACCAGATCACAAATGCCCGGCCCAATAGCCGCCTTTTGCCAGTCCAGCAAATAGACATCATCAAACAGCGAGAGCTGCCAGTGGTAAGAGTGAGGCGCACCGTGCAGCAGCGTGGGCGGAAGCTGGCGCAGTGGCTCTAGCATCGGCGCGGGGTCATCCAGCAAATCGGCGGCGGCGGCCAGATGGCTTTCGCCCAAAATGCCGGGCCAGCCGCCCAACGCCCGCATGACGGCTACACCATTTGCCGCCTTCAGGAGCAAAGGGGCCAGCCGCCCGGCATGGTGCAGCGCATGGTCAGAAAGCATAGCAGCCGGCCCCTGGTCAAAGTAAATAGCCTGTTCCTGGCGCAACTCTTCCCAGGAATACACATCACCGCCCAGAAAGTGAGGCATACCGGCTGCTTCCAGTGTGGCCTCCTGATCCCAAAATGCCGCGTGACAATCGGCCAGCCGGGTGATGATGGCCTCTACATCTTCTAGTCCCCACCGCTCCGGTGGCAGATCGTTGGGCACATCGGCCAGTACCAGCCAGCCAATTTCGGTGTCGTCCGGCGGGTGGATGAAGTAGCAGGGTGGGGTAAGGCGTGGTAGTTTGGACGCCAAATGTTGGTAAAACTGCACTTCCAGCGGCGTGGTGCGTTTGCCAATGACGGTGATGGGATCGGAATGGCCTTCTAACGCCAACAGGTAACGAGACACACGGCCGTGACGTGACGGAAAACGCAGCGGTTTGCTGGACACGGCCGTGACCACCACATCTGCCGCCGTCTGTTCCCGCAGCAACACCGACCACGCCCACGGGTCCCGTTTCTGCAATTGTGCCGCTACCATACGTGATTCCTTCATCGCCCGGCGATTTTAGTGAGAATTGTGTGGGCTGGCAAGAATACTGTTGGGGAACATTTTGGTGACCACAAACGTCTTACCCACATCAACCTGGTAACAAGGTAATTCAATCCAAACTAACGCACAAACATAAGGAGAAGATATGATGAACGCCAAACGCCTGATTGGGCCGGTGTTTCTGCTGGCCTGCCTGCTTTTTGTATTGATCGCTTGTGGGGGTGGTGCTGAACTTGAAGTGGTAGAAGTAACTCGTGTAGTGACTGAAACCATTGTGGAAACCGTTCAATTAGAGGAAGTAGCGGTGGAGGTAACTCGTGTTGTTGTAGAAACTGTCGTGGTGGCTGAGGGTGACATGGTGGCCACACCAGAACCGATTGGCACGGCCGTACACCAGACCGCCCAACAGCAGCGCCTCATCATCAAAAATGGCAATATGCACATTACCGTGGAAGACACGGAAACGGCCGTGAACCAGGCCACGGACACGGCCGTGCAGATGGGCGGCTACATCATCAGCCAGCAGGTGTGGGACGAAGGCGCGTACCGTTTTGCCACCATGCGCCTGGCCGTGCCCGTGTTGCGCTTTGAAGATGCTCTGCGCACTTTCCGCACGTTGGGCACCGTCACCGACGAAGCCGCCTCTGGGGAGGATGTCACCGATGAGCACGTAGATTTGCAGTCCCGCCTGGACAATCTGATCGCCACCCGTGACCGGCTGCGTAGCTTTTTAGACCAGGCCACCACCATTGAAGAAGCCCTGCGTATCAACGAAGAGCTTAAAGTGGTGGAAGAAGAGATCGCCGTCATTCAGGGTCGCCTGAACTACCTGGGGGATCGCGCCGCTTTTTCCACCATTGATCTGGCGCTCAATCCCTGGATTCCCACACCCACCCCTTCCCCAACGCCCACCAATACACCCATCCCCACCGCCCAGGCATGGCATCCGGGGGATACGGTGCAACTGGCGGCCGTAGATTTGCAGGAAACGGCGCAGGGCACGGCCGATTTTGGCATCTACTATGGCATTGTTTGTGGCCCCTGGTTGGTGTTGTTTGGGCTGGCTGGTTTAGTTGTCTGGAAAATTATCGCCTGGCGGCGGAATCGGTAAACCGTTATCCGTAATCCGATAACGGTTTACGGCTCACGGATTACGAAAAAAGGAGAAGAGCATGAAACGCATTATTTGGATACTCACTTTGATTGTCTTGCTCGGGGCGGGGGTGATCACGGCCGTACCCAGCCACGCCCAAAGTGATGGCCCCCACCGGCTGGTCATTAAAAATGGCGAATTGCAGGTATTGGTGATGGATACGGACACGGCCGTGCAAACCGCCCTCAATCTGGTCACAGGATTCAACGGCTATGTTCTCGGCCAGCAGGTGTGGGAAGGCGATGGCCGTTACCGCTATGCCACCCTGACCGTCGGCGTCCCGGCCGCCTCCTTTGAAGCGGTGTTGCACGCCTTCAAGACATTGGGCACGGTGCAAAATGAACAGGTGACAGGTGAAGATGTGACGGACACGGCCGTAGACCTCACCTCCCGCCTGGATAACTTGCACAGTAATCAGGAGCGTGTCCGCCTCTTTCTGGAGCAGACCCGCTACATGACCGAAACGCTGGATGTGCATGACCAACTGACTGTTGTAGAAGGCGAAATTGGCGACTTGCAGGGGCAGAAAAATTACCTGGCCGACCGGGCCGACGTCGCCACCATTACCTTGAATATCGTGCCCTTCATTCCCACCCCCACACCGCCGCCCACCGCCACACCTACGCCGCTGCCAACGGCCGTCGCCTGGAATCCCGCCGATACGGCCCAATTAGCCACCGTTCGCCTGACGGAAACATCGCAATCCGTGGCTGACTTTACCCTTTACCGGCTCATCACCTGGACGCCCTGGCTGTTGTTTCTGCTGATTGCGGCTGTGCCCACCCGATGGGTGTACCGCCGTTATCGGCGCGTTGTCCCAGTGAAAAGGTCATTACCGACATTGTGGCTAGATGAAGAGCAACCGAAGGAAAACGAACCGGAATCGTAAACGGCGAACCCGCAGCGGCTTCGGGCCGTACCCTAATAGTCTGCCAGCCACACAGTAAACTACGCCCGTGAGGTGGTACAATGCGGACATGTTCAATTGAAGGAGGAACATCCACATGCGTATTTTCACCTTATTTACCATCCTGTTTTGTCTTTTGCTGGTGGCCCAGGGCACGGCCGTGCGCGCCACCCCAGACGCCATCGAAGCGGTAGAAGCGCACGGCCCCACCATTCGCGCCAGCGTCAGCAGTGGCGGCGGCCAGAGTAATGAAGCCAGTTCCCGCCCGGCGGTTTCTGCCAACGGCCGTTACGTGGCCTTCAGTTCCGATGCCAATAACTTGGTCAGCGGTGACACCAACAACGTGCGTGACATTTTTGTGTATGACCGTGACACCAACAGTACCCAGCGCGTCAGCATTCGCACCGGCGGCGAACAGGCTAACGGTCCCAGCTTTTCCCCGGCCATTTCCGATGATGGTCAGGTGATTGCCTTTTACTCGCTGGCCTCTAACCTGGTAGATGGGGATACCAACGGCCGTGCCGACGTATTCGCCCACAACCGCCAGACCGGGCAGACCAGCCTGATGAGTGTGGTCATCGGCGGCGCCGGTAATGGTGATAGTCGTGACCCCGACATTTCTGGCGACGGCCGTTACGTCGTCTTTTCTTCCAGTGCCAGCAACCTGGTGGGCGGCGACACCAACCAGGCCGATGACATCTTCCGGTGGGATCGGGTGGCGCTGCTGATGGAACGCATCAGCGTAGACAGCAACGAAGCCGAAGCCAACGATTACAGCCGCCACCCGGCCATCAATAGCAACGGACAGCGCATTGTCTTCACCTCCGATGCGGGCAATCTGGTGGCGGGTGATGGCAACTTTACGGCCGACATCTTCTTGCGCGACACTTCCACCGGCGTTACCAGCCGCGTCAGCATCACCGACGGCGGCGGCGAGGCCAATGGCACCAGCTGGCTGCCGGACATTTCTGGCGGCGGCGAACACATTGTTTTTGTCTCGTTGGCGACCAATCTGGTAGCCAATGACACCAATGGTTACGCCGATGTGTTCCTGCGCAACACCGGCACCGTGCGCACCCACATCATCAGCATTGCCACCGACGGCACCCAGGGCAACAATCCCAGCGAGGACCCCTCTGTCTCCGCCGACGGCCGTTACGTTGCCTTTGACTCCTTCGCCTCCTCCCTCAGTCCAGGCACCAGCCTCGACCTGCGCAAAATGTTTGTCCGCGACCGCACCCTCAACACCCTGCTTTTAGCCAGCATCAGCACCACCGGGTTGATTGGCAACGCCGCCAGTTGGGAGGGAGCGCTGGCCTCCGGCGGCCGTTATATCACCTTCACCTCCAACGCCACCAACCTGGTGACCAATGACACCAACGAGCGGGCAGACATTTTCCTGCATGACTTTGTTGGCCCACCCTCCCTGAATGTGAACTTCAACACGGGCGCACCGGGCAGTTTTTTTGTGTTTAATGGGTCAAATTGGGAGATCAACAGCACGGCCGTTGTCAGCGCCAATGGCGTCACCCTGGGCACAGTCAACACCAACAGCAGTGGCAGCCTCACCTTTCAAATCATTAGCACCGGTGCCACCCAACAGGGGGTCTATGCCATTACCGTCACCCAGGGGGCTAACCAGATCAGCCGCACCATCACGGTGCACGCCGACGCTCCCTTGCACCCCGGCAGCGGCGACGGTTTTATTCTGCCCAACGGCATCGCCCTTGATGAGTCCGTCTATTTGCCTGCCATCCGCCGTTAGCGAACCAGACCCGAAGGGTTTTAGAAACCCTTCGGGTCTTAACCACTGCCATGACTGTACCGGGCATTGCCGAAAAGGGGCTAATTATTTATTCTATTCAGTGCTAGACAGTTGTTTTATTCACGGCCGTTCGGCCAGTTATCGCGGCAATCCTTAGCCATGATTGCCGGGGAGGAACTCTCATGTTCAATCGTCTGTCCATCTTATTGTTGGTCTTGGTATTGGGACTGCTGCTGCCTACGGCCGTGTCCCGCGCCCTGTTTCCTGTTTCGTCGGCTGAAAAAGTGATAGAGGCGGAGGCTACGGCCGTGCCCCGCGGGCCATACGGCGGCAGTTCCCAGCCACCTGGTCTCATCACCAACTGGCACAGTGAAGACCCTCAATCCATTCGCAAAGGGGCCGGCATCGTCAGCTATTACAATCCCTCCGTATTTGGTCAAAACATTTGCACCTCATATGGAGACCCTTTTTCACCCCTCAACAGTCCCTGGGCACCCGGCCCCTACACCTACCAATACCGCCTGCGCATCCCCGCCGATTACCCTCACAACATCGTGCGCGTAGAACTATTTGACCCTGACTCCATGAACCGTGACAACCCGGTCACGCCGCTCACCATCCCCCGTACCCAGGCCGCCATTGACGCCGGGTTGCCTGCTGTCACTACCGGCAACTGCGCCACTGATCGCCGTGATAACTGCATCATAGATACCGGCGAGTTAACCCTGGTGGAAAACGGTACACTGACATTGGAACCCATCAACCCCTACTGGTTCTATCGCGTAGATGAAAACAGGGGCGCCGGCCCACCACCTGGCAACGGCGCTTGTGGTGTTCCCACCAGTTACAATGAGGGATTTAACACCCGCACCTTATTTGAACTGTGGTACTGGCATGAAAACCCGGATGGAACCATTGTGCGCCAGGATTTGGCCTATTATACCGGGCAGGTAGGCGGCGGCCGTGATGACGGTGCTCATGATACCGACATGCGTTGGGTATCTCCCGGCGCGGCCCAAAGCTATGACCAACCCGTTTTTGTGCCCGTTGATCCCGGCTCCCCCGGCAACTTTGAAATTGACCTGACCGGTGAAACGCCCGGCATCATCGTAGACCCGTTCACCGGTGACCGTTACCTGAACCTGGATATTACTGGGCTGGATGGCGCTTCCGAAAACGGCTTTGACATTTGGGCCGGGCCGTCCAGTTATGTGGCTACCGTTCCCAGTGATGTGAACGCCCGCAATATATCGGCGCTCAATAACTCTGGCAGTCACAGTGCGCAAGGGGTAGAGGTCACGGCCGTTGACTATCTCTTGCTCAACCAAAACTACCAGGCCCCGCTGGATATGCCCCTGGTCGAGTTAGACGCTGCCTATGCCGGTACAAGCGTCCACATTTCCATGTTCGACTCCGATTCGGGCGCACAGCCACCCAGCACCTTCACCGTTAGCAGCATCGCCCCGACTGACTGGTCGCTGGTTTTTGCCCAGGATGGCGTGCCCGATCCGGATGGTGGTGTGCGCAACTGCGTGCCCGGTAGTTGCAACAACCTGTTCATCACCCCGCCCTACACCATTACCTTGCCTACCGAAGAGGGGTGTGACTATACCAACCCAGACCCACAGAATTGCACTCCATTTTACGGTGGCACACTGACTGCCCGGTATCATGGCGGTTGGACAGATACCTACCTCTGGAGCATACCGATGGATGCGCCACCTGTTGTTGACCCCACCGTCGGTTGTTCCGCCTTCCCCATTACCATCAACCAAGGTATCCGCTCCGCTGACCCTCCCGGAACGGGCGCTAACCCCTTCCCGAATACCAACGAATTCCAGAATCCAAACCCACCCACTTACACCCAATTCATCAACCATGTGCCCAATATACCTCTGCTAGATGGTCAGCCAGGTTATGTTTATCGGGTTTGGAATGGGTTTGGCAGCGGCAATTTTGGCTGGTTGCGCTGGAATGAAGGACAGCTTGCCAACAACAGCAATCTGGTAGGCAGCATGGGGTGGCCGGGCAATAGTTTGGACTATACGGACAGCGATGTTCAAGGGCAGCCAGTACCCGGTTCCGGCTATAGTTGGCCGGTGTGGGGCTACATTGAACCCGGCGACCCCACCGACCAGGCCATGCACCTGAGCGACTGGGTGGCCGCCAATACTGGCGTAGCCAACTCGTCAGGGATGGAGACTGTTCTAAATGAGCATATCGCGCTCGGTCGGGTGCTGCGCCTGCCCATTTGGGATACATTCAATACATCAGGAGACCTTTACCACATCTCCCACTTTGCCCTCTTCCGGCTGCACGGCTATAACCTGGCGCAAGGCTGGCTGCTGCTGGAATTCATCGCCTGGGATACAAGCTGTGGTCAAACCGACGCCGCCCTCAGTGCTGTTTCCATCAGCGGCCCTACAGAGGGCATCATCAATACCAGCTACACCTTTACCGCAACGGCCGTGCCCCTGCACGCCACCACACCCATCACCTACGTCTGGCAAATTGACGGACACGCGCCAATCACCAACGCAAGCGGCATCACCGATGTGGTTAGCCTGAGTTGGCCGATAACCGGGACACAGGTGTTGACGGTCACGGCCGTGAATCCCTTTGGCGGTCCTGTCACGGCCGTATATTCCATCACCATCGAGCAACTACAACCTGACCTCACCATCATCGGCGCACCGCAGTTGGTGACGCCGCTGCCGGTGGGGGCCGGGCTGCCCGTCTCCTTCACCGTCACCATCAGCAACGGGGGTGATGTAGATGTAGACAGCCAGTTTTTTGTGGATGTCTACATTGACCCCACCACCGTCCTCAGCACCGGCATACCCATCAGCCAGAGTAGCGGCTTCACGGCCGTACCTGCCCTGGCCGCCGGTGAAAGCGTCACCCTCACCATCAATGCCCCCATTGGTTTTGCCGAACTGCCGCCCACCCACACCGTCTACGCCATGGTAGATTCGGCCGAGGGTATCGCCGAAAGCGACGAGACCAACAACGTCTCCGCCTCGCTGACGGTGACAGACGTGCGCCCCTTGCTGGTGGGCGTCACTATCTTTGGGCCAGGGTTGGGGCTGACCGGGGAGACGTATACGTTTACGGCCGTTGTCACCCCCACCACCATTAGCGACCCCATCACTTACACCTGGTTCGTGGATAACACCCCCACGCTGACGATGACCAACGGTACGGCCGTGCCCATTTCCCTCACCTTCCCCCTCACCGGCAGTTTTGAACTGCTGGTCATGGCCGCACACGGCTTCAACACCGTCACCGACACCCACACCATCGTCATCACCGATACCCCCATCACCGACCTGGCCGTTATTGGCGCGCCGCAATTGCTCACCCCCGGCCAGATACAGCCAGAGCAGCCGGTCAGCTTCACCGTCACCATTCAAAACGTGGGCAATGTGCCCATCACCGGCTCCATCCAGACGGACATCTTCCTGCACCCGGCCATCGTCCTCAGCAATTCCATCCCCATCACCCAAAGTAATGGCTTCCTGGTGGTAAACGGATTAGGCGTGGGAGAAACGGCCGTGCTTACCTTCACCATCCCCGCCGGCTTTCCCCCCGGCCCGCTCACCCGGCAGGTGTATGCGATGGTGGACTCCCTACAAACTATCCCCGAAGCCGATGAGACGAACAATATCTCTTTGCCATTAGAAGTGGTGGTGGGACGGCCGCTGTACTTGCCGATAGTGCTAAAACCGTAATGCAGAATGAGATTGAGTGGGTACCAGACATCCGATTTCTTGGAGAAATCGGATGTCTGACCCGAACGAGTGGAAACTTCGTTTCCGTAAGAGAGACTGGGAGATTGAAAGACCAAATCTCTCCCAGTCTCATAATCTCCGAATCTGTAATCTGCTAATCTCCCAATCTCCCTTTTCCCATGTTACAATGCCCGCATGACAACTCCCCAAACCTTTGGCCGATACGAAATAAAGGAACAGTTGGGACGCGGGGGCATGGCCTCTGTCTTCCGTGCTTTTGACCCCCGCTTCAAACGAGACGTGGCCGTCAAAGTGCTGCCCCGTGAACTGCTGCTGGATGATCCCCAATTCCGTGCCCGGTTTGAGCGCGAAGCGGAAACCATCGCCGCTCTGGAACACCCGGCCATTGTGCCCGTCTATGACTTTGGTGAAGAGGAAGGGCAGCCCTATCTGGTGATGCGATTGATGACCGGCGGCTCGCTGGCCGACCGTATTGCCCAGGGGCCAATGCCCGCTGCCGAAGCGGCCCGCATTTTGCGGCGCATGGGTGCGGCGTTGGACAGAGCGCATGAAGCGGGCATCGTGCATCGTGACCTGAAGCCAGGCAACATTCTGTTTGACCAATACGGCGAGGCGTATCTGGCCGATTTTGGCATTGTGCGGTTGAAGCAGGCGGGCGGGACGTTGACGGCAACGGGTGGCATGGTGGGCACACCCGCTTACATGAGTCCCGAACAGATACAGGGCAAACAACTAGACGGCCGTACCGACATCTACGCTCTGGGCATCATCGTTTTTGAAATGCTCACCGGCAAAAAGCCTTACGACGCGGAGACCCCGGCCATGATGTTGGTGAAACAGATCACCGAGCCGATGCCGCGTGTGCTGGAAGTGAATCCCGACCTGCCACCCGGCTGCGAATATGTCATCACCCGCGCCACCGCCAAAGAAGCGGACGGCCGTTTTGACAAAGCAGGCGAAATGGCCGACACATTGGCCTCGGCTTTGCAAGGGCAAATGTTTGATTTACCACCAACACAGGCTGCCGTTACTCAGGTTGCCACTCCAGTAGTTGATCCGACCGTTGTTGTGCCCCCGCCACCCGCGACGCAATCCGCGCCCGCTGCTGCGCGCCGCCTGCCGTTGTGGGTTTGGCTGGTGGCAGCGGCGGCCTTCATTCTGGTATGTAGCTGTGGTTTGCTGGCGTTAGCTCGCTCCCGTTTTATGCCTGCTTTGTCAGGGGACAACACTCCGGCGGCTACGGCTGTAGCAGAGACTACTGCTGGCGACACGGCCGTGCTGCCCATCGACCTGGAAAACATCACCAGAATGGAAGCTCTGCAAAGGCTGGGCCGGGGCAGTCTGGATGCCGCCACCCTCAGCCGGGATGGAAACCGGCTGGCCTTAGGCAGCAGCATTGGCGTCTGGATTTACGATGCCCACTCATTGGAACCGATACAGTTGTTAGAGGGACATACGGATCAGGTCACGGCCGTAGCCTGGTCACCCGATGGCAGCCAGGTTGCTTCTGCCAGTTGGGACAATACCATCCGCGTCTGGGATCTGGCCGCCGGTGAACAGGTACGTATGATTCAAAGCGATGATCAGTTTATCGCTCTGGATTGGTCACCAGATGGGAATTTGTTGGCGGCTGCCACCTGGGGCAGCCCGATTTTGTTGTATGACCCGGTGAGTACGCAAAAAATGAGCGAACTGGGCGGGAATGAGGGCAGCATCACCCGGCTGGCCTGGTCGCCGGATGGGGTATTACTGGCGGCGGCTGAGGACAACGACCCGACAACCATTCATTTGTGGGATGTGGCGGCGCAGACGGAAACGGCCGTGCTGAACGGCCACACCGACGCCATTACCAACATCACCTGGTCAGGCGATGGTTCCCGCCTCATTTCCAGCAGTTTTGACTCCACCGCCCGTGTCTGGGGTGCAGATGGTACGGAACAGTTTGTGCTGAGCGGGCACGAATATGGCGCGTATGATGCGGCCTGGTCGCCGGACGAATCACAAATCCTGACGACCGGGGGCGATAACACCCTGCGGCTGTGGGATGCCGCCGCCGGTGGGCAAGTGCGTGCCCTGCCCAGCCCCATCAGCCCGGCCATCCGCCTGATCTGGCTGGCCGCTACTAACCAGATCATCACCTTCCTGGCCGACGGCACCATTTTGCAGGTGGATGCGGCCACTGATTCCGTTGTTCAGGAAATTCATGACCATACGGCCAGTGTGTCCAGTGTCGCCTGGTCGCCAGATGGTCAATTGTTAGCCAGTGGTGGGGATGATGGCCTGGTACATTTTTGGCAGCCGGCAACAGGCGAGGAATGGGAGTATTTGTTGACTCATGAGTATGGCGTTTCGGCCGTCGCTTTTTCTCCCGATGGGTCATTTTTGGCCTCGTCGGGCGGCGATGGGCGGCTGCGCATCTGGGATGTAGCGGAATTGCGGGAGGTGAATGAGTGGGCAGACCCGGATTATGGCGGCTTTAGTGCGCTGGCCTATGCGCCCCATGCTCCCTGGCTGGTGGCGGCGGATTGGGATGGTCATGTCTGGATATTGGATGCGGCTGATCTGACGGTGCTGGCTGATTGGCAGGTGTTTGACGAGGCGCCTGTGACCGATGTGGTCTGGTCGCCGGATGGCTCGATGTTGGCGACAGTGGGGGATGACACGGCCGTGCGCCTGTGGACGGCCGTGGCTGATAGCCCCACGCTGTTTTCTGAACTGACCGGGCATGGCGATGTGGTCACCGATGTGGTCTGGTCGCCAGACGGGACGCGGGTAGCTACCAGCAGCCATGATAACCGGGTGCGCGTCTGGCAGGTGGCCGACGGTGAGGAAATATGGCAACAAGACCTGCATGAGTTGGGCACAAGTGCTGCCTGGTCACCCACCGGATTCCCGTTGGTAGCCTCCCAGTATGATGGCACATTATTTTTGTTTGATCCGGCCAACGGCCGTGAACTGCGCCAGCTTTCCGATCATGCCAGAGCTGTTGAAAGTATGGCCTGGTCGCCAGACGGGACGCAATTGGCCTCCGGCAGCGAGGATGGCACGGTGATTATTTGGGGGGTGTCGCCGTGAGATTGGTTCAATCTTCAAGATTGAACCAATCTTGATTAGCGTAAATTGACAGGGGACACGGCCGTTGACTACAATCCCCGCGATTATCAGGCGGAGGGGAGGCTTTAGCCGAAACAATCGGCTAAAGCCTCCCCTCCAACCAAAAGCATGACATGAACGAAACTGAAAACGAAATTTGGGAAACGTTGCACCGGCATATCAACAGCATTTTTAGCCGGGATGTGGAAACGTACCGGGCCACCACCAGCCCGGAGTTGTCGTTGTATGAATGGTTTGTGACCCCCCACCGGCAGGATGGGTTAGAGTTCCATCTGTTTATGATTGAGCATGGTTGGGCAGGTGCAGTTGGCGACTATCGCTATGACTTGTGGGAGCGGCGGTTGCAGGTGTATGGGGACACGGCCGTAGCCAGCTATACCTTCATGCTCACCATCGCCGACCCACATACCGGAGCCATCAGCCACCGCCACCACAACGAGAGCCGTGTCCTGGTGAAAGGCGACACTGGCTGGCAGGTTGTCCACGTTCACAAATCGCCTGCCTGGCAAGCCCCCCACAGCCAGGTGTGAAAAAAATGTTTGTAGTAGGCACTTCAGTGCCATCAGAAGGCGATGAATCGCCTACTACAAACTTGCTTGCAGAGGAGTCATTCCATTGAAGGTAAAAGTTTTTTCGGTTTTGGCAATTGGGTTGGTGTTATTGGCTACGGCCGTGTTTTTTTGGCGGCAACGTAGCACGGCTCAGGCGGCGACATTGGACGCCGAACTACAAACCCTCATTGCCCAACAAGGGCTGACGCCGCTGGCTGCACCCCCGCCGCCAGACCCGGCGCTGGTCGCGTTGGGGCAGGCCTTGTTTTTTGAGAAGGAACTCAGTGGCAACCGGGACACGTCGTGTGCCACCTGCCACCATCCCATGCTGGGGACGGGCGACCAGCTACGGCTGTCTATTGGCACAGGCGGTAGCGGTTTTGGCGCAGCGCGGCAGTTGGGTGAAAACCGGGAGTTTGTGCCTCGCCATGCCACCGAATTGTTTAATCGTGGCCTGACGGAATGGCAGACGATGTTTTGGGAGGGACGGGTGGAAGGCAGTGCGGCATCTGGGTTCAAGACGGAGGCCGGAGAATACCTGCCCGCCGGTCTGGACAGCGTACTGGCGGCGCAGGCGATGTTCCCCGTTACCATTCGCACCGAGATGCGCGGCGGCTGGTATAACGTCGCCGGTTACGCTATTGAGCCGGGCACAGTGTTGGATGAGGAGTCAGCGTATGACCAAAATTTGCCTAACGGTTGGGAAGATACAGACGTGTTCGGCCAGCCCAATGAACTGGCATCCATTCCCAACGACAGCAAGTATTTTCCTGAAATTTGGGCGCTGCTGATGGCACGATTGCTGGCGATTCCCGCTTACCAGGAGTTGTTCCGGCAGGCGTACCCGGATGTGCCGATGGTCGAGTTAGGTTTTCAACATGCGGCCAATGCGCTGGCGGCTTTTCAGGCGCAGGCATTTTTGTTTGTTAATTCACCCTGGGATCGGTATCTGGCGGGAGATGAGGCGGCGTTATCGAATGAAGCGAAACAGGGGGCGTTGTTGTTTTACGGCCGTGCCGGATGCGCTACCTGCCACAGTGGCCCCCTCTTTACCGACCAGGGATACCACAACATCGGCGTGCCCCAATTTGGGCCGGGCCGGGATGATTTTGCGCCGCTGGATTACGGCCGTTACGCCATTACCCAAAACCCCGCCGATAGATACACCTTCCGCACCCCGCCGCTCCATAACGTGGCCCTGACTGCCCCGTACCTGCACAATGGTGCGTATGATTCGCTGACGGCCGTGATTGAACATCATCTGCAACCGGCAGAGAGGCTGCGGGCGTTTGACGGCCGTGCCCTGTCTCCCGAACTGCGCGCCACCCTGCAAAATTATCCCGTCACTATTGATGACATCCTGACCACACTCTCCCCCCAACTACCACAAACGGAACTCAGCCACCAGGAAATGGCCCAACTGGTCGCCTTTTTGGAAAGCCTGAGCGACCCGGCCGCGGCAGACCTGACCAGCATCATTCCCGACAGCGTGCCCAGTGGCCTGCCGGTGGGGGAAGAATGATATGGTGACAAGGTGAAGGGGTAACAAGGTGACAACTCACTTCACCATGTCACCTTGTCACCATGTCACCTTGTCACTTCCGTCGGTGGTTGCGATTGCGCGTGTCGGGTGCTACACTGTGCCCGCCTAGCGGCGCTGTCCATTGTTAGCCGCCGCTGACCGATTCAACAATGTTTATCATTTTTATTTCCCAAAGAGGTGCAGTATGAAACGATTGGTTTTGATTTTTATGGTGGTGGGGGTGTTAACGGCCGTAGCCGCCACCCTGCTGCTGAGACCAGTAGCCGAAGTGCGTGGCAAGTCGGCGGCCATGCCTATTGCCGCGCAAATGACGCCAGAGCAGCAAACCGCCCAAGACCTGGCCCTGGCAGATGCACGGGTGCAGGCATTTACCTCCGGCCATCGCGCCGAGGTATTTGGCGTGAGCCGGGTAGTGCTGGGGCCTTACCCGGCAGCTCTGAGCGCCTGTGCCACCACCGACTGCCGGCAGGTGGAGATTTATTTGTGGGATACCGACACGGCCGTGACCGCTTTTGTGCGGTTGGATACCGGGGAAGTGCTAGATGTCATTCAGCAGCCCCACTTGCGGCCGGGCATCAACAAACGGCTGCATGATCTTTCGCTGGAGATTGCCACCAATGCACCGGAGGTAATTGAAGCATTGGGCTTTAAGCCATCTGGCGGTAAGGTGCTGGCGGCGGTGGATGCGGGATTATTAGATACCACCTGCGGTGGGGAACATCTGTGTGTGGCCCCGACATTTGCGGCAGGCGACGGCCGTATCCTTTGGGCCGTGGTTGATTTGACAGACGAAAAACTGGCCGGTATTTACTGGACAGAAGCGCCGGCATCTGGCGAATCTGAACCCTTTGTGCCCACCGATTGTAATAATCCCCTCTCTGTAAGCCGTGATGGCTGGTCATTAAGTTATGTTACCACCAACAATGATGGTTTGAATGTTTACAACGTCACCTACAATGGTGTGCCGGTCATCACCAGCATCAAGCTGGTAGAGTGGCACGCGGACTATGGTAGCAGCGGCTACCAGGATTCCACCGGGTGCAGCAGTGGTGGTGGTGGTTTTACCATTTACCCCTATGGCAACACCCAGATTTTGGATTTAATGGATGATGAAAACAACGTCATTGGCTTTGAGGTGGTGCAGGATTTCCGCATGGGCAATTGGGGCAACACCTGCAATTACCGCTATGAGCAGCGGCTACGCTTTTATACCGATGGCAGTTTCCAGCCGGTCAGCGCCGCTTATGGCAAAGGTTGTGGCACGAACTCCCTCTATCGCCCGGTGGTACGCATCAATATCGCTGTGAATGGGGATGATAATGATTTGTTTAGCCGCTGGGATGGCGGGGCCTGGCAGACGATGACTACCGAAGATTATCTGGTGCCGTACACGGAAACCGGACATGGGCCGCACCAGATTGATGCCAATGGATATAGTTGGAAAGTGGAAGATACGGTGAGCGGCCTGGGTTATTACATTGTGCAGGATGTGGGGCAGTTTGATAATGGTCAGGGGGATGATCCCTTCTTGTATCCGGTGCTGCACCATGCCAATGAAGGAGATACCGACCTGTATGTCTTCAGTAGTGGCTGTTGTAATGACAACCACCAGCAGGGGCCACACCTGTATTTGAATGGGGAAAGTATTGATAGCGAGAATATCGTCCTTTGGTATGTGCCGCAGGCGCTTACCGACGCGGCTGCGCCGGATTATTACTGCTGGACGATTACGGGTGAACCCAACCCGGAAACGTATCCTTGTTACATGGGGCCGTTGTTTGTGCCAATGGCTGGTGGCGGCGGCGCGCCTACGGCCAGCTTTACGCACAATGGGCCGGTGGTTTTGGGGGACACGGCCGTGTTCACCAATACTTCCACCGGCAATCCCATCACCTACACCTGGGATTTTGGCGATGGCAGCCCGCTCTCGAACCTGGAAAATCCGACACATGATTATGCCAGCGAGGGTGACTATGTTGTCTCCCTGACGGCAGCAAATGATGATGGCTCCAGTACCTATACGGATACGGTCACAGTGGGCATTGCGCCAACGGCCGTGTTCACCCACCCCGCTTCTGCCTCGGCAAATTCACCGGTTCAGTTTACCAATGAGTCACAGGGAACGCCGCCGCTGAGTTATGAATGGGACTTTGGTGATGGTTCGGCTACTTCTACGGCCGTGAACCCCTCTCATATCTACACCATTTCCGGCACGTATACCATCACCCTGACGGTGAATAGTCCCTTTGGTATGGATGTGGCTACCAGCACCATCGCCATTGATGAAAAACCGGTGGCGCCCACGGCGGCCTTTACGGCCACGACGACGGCCGTCCTCAACCAGCCCGTCACCTTCACCAACCTGACCATTGGCACAGCGCCCATTTCCTATACTTGGGACTTTGGCGACGGTTCGCCCATTGTCACCGAAATCAGCCCCACGCACACCTTTACGGCCACGGGCAGCTTTACGGTGACGTTGACGGCGATGAATGAGGTGGGTGTTAGTTCGGCTACGGCCGTGATTCAGGTGATCGAGCTGGACAACTTCATTTACCTGCCGGCCATCCTGAAAGAAGAGTAAACGGGCTTACCCGATTGGTTCAATCTCCCAGATTGAACCAATCTCACCCTGCTGATACAAAAAAGACCCCGGCAGTCCGGGGTCTTTTTATTTCCAGAAGGAATGTTTCGTTCCTGAGGCTTGCGCAACTAATCCTTTAACTTCCTGAGGGACGAGGAGAACAGCACGTCTTCGTGCTGCTCGTTCGCACGTGGGCGTGCGAACTCCTCAAATTCAGCTAGATGTCGGCTACCTTTGCCCGCTGCCAGGGCCACGCGCCAACAGTGATATTCCGTCGTTGGAAGGCACACACCGCCAGTAGGAAAAGAACGAGGGAGGTGGCTAACAGTACGGCCGTGTCCGCTACCGCCTGCCCTTCTGTCAACACCGCCGGGGCGGTGTCATAGTAGGTGAAGAGAATGATCGGTTTGATTGGCTCAACCGAGTCATATAAATTTGCCAGACTGTTGCCAAAATAGCTGGCCACGAAGATCACGGTGGCGACCAGGGCGGCGGTGCGGCGATTGGGCAGATACGCGCCCATGAACAGGCTGATCATAGCGACCGCCAGCACCAGCGGCCACATGTATAGCGCACTTAGAAACATGTCTACGGCCGTTGCCGTCGTTTCGATCTGGTCTTGAATGGACAACAACACCCCCACCGCCGCCAGCCCCACAATCGCCAGGATGAGCAGCAGGGCGACGGCCGTAGCCAACGCCTTGGCCGTCACAATTTGCCAGCGCGGAATGGGCAGCGTCACCATCAATTCCAGTTTGCCCTCATCCTCCTCCCCCGCCAGCGTGCCGCTGCCGCTGAGGATGGCATAAATGCTCAACACAATGGGGGCCAGATTGACAAAGGTGCCGGTGGCATACCCGGCAAATGAGGTCATCTCCGACAGCCCCATCGCCTCGGAAAGCGCCAGACAGATCAAAACCGGCCAACTGATCGGCAAAGCTGGGATAAAGCCCCACGTACATGGCCACATACAACGAAAGGCCAATGCCCCAACCAATAATGCCATTGCGCCGAAAACGTAGTTCTTGCCAGAGTAAACGAAACATAGCCTTATCCTCCAGAACACGTTTGTACGTTTGTAGTAGGCGATTTATCGCCTTCTGACGGCACTGAAGTGCCTACTACAAACGGATTCTTGCTACTTATCACCGTAGTAAGTTAAAAAAATCTCTTCCAACGTGACCGGAATGGTATCTATGTCCAGCACGTGATAGGTCACGGCCGTGCCCAACACCCCGTTCAAGTTTTCCCGAATCTCCAGCGTCACGCTCTGTTCATCACGGGCCAATTCTGCCACCCCGTCCAACGCAAAAGCATCTGCGGGTGGCAATGTGCCAAAGCTCAGTCGCAGCCGTTTGAACTGCTGCCGCGTCAGCGTTTCCACCCGCTCTGTGGCCACCAACTGCCCCTCGCGGATGATGCCCACCCGGTCACACACCTCCTGCACCTCGGAGAGGATGTGGGAGGAGAAAAAAACGGTACGGCCGTCGGCCTTTGCCTCGCGCACCAGGTCCAACACCGTTTGCTGCACCAAGGGGTCCAGGCCGCTGGTTGGCTCGTCCAGAATCAGCAGGTCAGGTTTATTCATAAAGGCCACCACCACACCGACCTTCTGCTTGTTCCCCCGCGAGTATTCCCGAATTTTGCGGCTCGTATCCAGATTCAAACGTTGGCAAATCGCCTCGCGGTAAGCCTTGTCATCATTATTGCCGCGCATGGCATTGACCGTCTCAAAAAACTGGTGCGCCTTCATATTTTCATACAGGCTCAGGTCGCCCGGCAGGTAGCCCACCCGCTGCCGGGCGGCCACCCCCTGCTTCTGGCAATCCAACCCAAACAGCCAGGCTTGTCCACTCACCGGCCGGATTACATCTAATAACGCCCGCTGTGTGGTCGTTTTGCCAGCCCCATTTGGCCCCAGAAAGCCGTAAACCTCCCCTTTTTCCACAGTCAGGTCTACATTGAGGATGCCCCGATGACGGCCGTAATAGACCGTCAACCCCTTTGTTTCAATCACATTTTCCGCCATCATTCCCTCCATCAGATTGGTTTAATCTCCAATTTTGAACCAATCTATAGCTTCTAAGGCAGCCAGGCGGGTTGGGTGGCCGGGTAGGCAATTTCGGTGGTTTGCCCCGTCTGAATGTCTACAATCCATACACCGGGTTGGGCGTAAAGTTCTTTCAGATTATACCGTTGATAGAGGAGAGTGCGACCATCTGGCGACCAATAAAACGCGCTGTGATGAATATCCGGGTCGCCGGTCAGGGGTAGCACGGCCGTGCCATCCGCATCCATCAACCAAATCTGGCGGCCCATGGCGCTGCGCGCCTCCTTGCGCCCAAATGCCAGCCGTGACCCATCCGGCGACCACGACGGGTTGCTATCGTCTACATCCAGCCCGCCATCATCTGATTGACTGAGCGTGGTCACATCCCCACCCGGTATGGCGATGGTGGAGATGACCACCCCCCAATCCGAGTCCGAGGTAACAATATCGGACAGGGCGATTTTTTCGCTGCCGGGGTGCCAGGCAACGGCCGTGCCCATTTTGTTCGGCACCAGCACTCCCGTCCCATCTTCCAGATTGTATAACTGAATGCCCTGGTCGGTGGGGGAGACGTAACTCAGCCAACGACCGTCTGGTGAAACGGCCGCAAACAAGCCTAACAACTGGCTGTCGGCAAACACAGGCACGGTCTGTCCGCTGTCCACATCCAGCCACCACAGGCGCGGGTTGCCCGGCGGCGCACCCGGATTCAAAATTTCGCGCCGTTCATATACCAGGCGACGGCCGTCCGGCGTCCACACCGGGCGGCTGCACATCGCCTCTGGGCAGGCCAACAACATGTGTTGGTCAGAGCCATCTGCATCCATCAACCACAGGTCGGCCGTGCCGCTCATTTGCTGGTCATTGGTCAGCACGGTGTAGACAATCTGCGAGCTATCCGGGGCGACGGCAAAATCGAGGACGGTGGCCGAGGCTTGACTCAATTGCGTGGGTGGCTGACGGCCGTCTGGGTCGGCCACAAAAAGCTGGTCTGGCCCTTCGGGGTCTGGTTGGATGAAGAGGATGCGTGGTTGGCCGGTCTGGAATTGCCAGGTGAGCGGGTCGTGCAGGGTACGGCCGTTTTCCCCCTGCACGCCGGCGTTGACGACCACTTCATAAACGGTATCCGGCGCGAGCGGCGTCGCCGGTTGGAAGATGAGGGTGCCCCCCTCCAGCCTGGTTGTGCCGGAGATAAAGGGGGAGAGGGTGACGGCCGTGTCTGGCACCCTGTCCAACACATCTTCAAACTGCACTCGAATTTGTGTTCGCGTGGATACATGGGCCGCATCTGGCGCGGGATTTTGCCCCACGACAACCAGACCAACCTGGCCGCCCAGAAAAATGACGGCCGCCACCAGCGCCGCCAGCAGCGCCGCCACCGCCCAAACTACCGCATCAAACCTGGAAAACGTCATAAATAGAATGGTCATTCTGAGCGAAGTCTGTGGAGCGAGGAATCTTTCCAGGTGTCCAGCATGAAGGATTCCTCCTCGAAGACTTGTCGGAATGACTATCGAAAAAGGTTACTGATACAGATAGGGCTGCGCGGGAGCATCGGTGATGACCACCTCGTCCGCCATAAGCAGGGGTAACTCGTCGCCGTTAAATGTCCCGGCCAGAAACGTCCCCTGCACTTCCACCCACTGATCGGCCGCCAAATCCGGCGCATCCGGCCAGCGCACAATCAGGCCAATGGGGGCGGCGTCAGCCACACAGCAGCTCACCGTAAAGCGGCTGACCATAAACTCATCGGCGGCAAAGCGGTCATCCCGGTAAACAAACCCGATCACATGCACCGGCTCGCCGTCAAACGCGGCTGCTTCACCCCGGTCACGGAACAGGTAGAGCCAGTCCAGAATGTTGCGCTCCCCGGCTGTAGGGATGACGGCCAACTGGCTGCCGCCGGGTGCCTGCGCGGACGCCAGCATACTGGTGTTGATCTCCCGATTTTGCAGCGCCGCTGCGCCCAATGGTTTGGGCTGCACCATCACCCCCAACAGCACGGGGATCGCCAGGATTGCCAACGCCAGCCAGGAAAGATCGTGGCTGTGGTCGTGGTCATGTGCATGCTCGTGATGGTCATGGTCGTGGTCGTCTGCCCCGGTGAGGATGGTCTGGCGGTGCTGGTAGGCGTAGATGAGGCCCATGAGGATGAAGGCGACGGCGGCTACGGCCGTGAGCGTATTAAAGCGCGGATGGATGTAAAAGCTCAACGTACCATTAACCAACAGGCTGACCAGAAACAGCCCCAGACTGATGAAAAGGATGACTTTGATAATTGTTTTCAGGCGCATGGCAGATTCCATAGACATCCGATTTCTCAGAGAAATCGGATGTCTGTCATATCAAGAACAGATTGATAATCAACGTAAACAACAATGTAAACAGCAGCGGCAGCAAGATGAGATAGAGCACAATGCGGCGGCGGAAAACACCCAGGAACATCAAGGCGCTTTTGATGTCTACCATTGGCCCAAAGACCAGGAAGCTGAGGATGGAGCCAACGGTAAAGGTGTTGACGAAGGAGAGTGCCAGGAAAGCGTCAACGGTGGAGCAGATGGACAACACAAAGGCCAATACCATCATGGCCACTACCGACAGTACCGGCCCACTGCCAAATTGCAGCAGCACCGCCTGAGAGACAAAGGTTTGCATCCCGGCGGCCAACATGGAACCGATGATCAGGTAACGGGCCATGTCCAGAAAATCATCGGCGGCGGTGACAACGGCCGTCCAGGGGCGATTTGCTCCTTTGGCGGCCGCTTCCGGCGCATGGTAGCTGTCGGGCAGGCCAATGCCTGTCTCTTCCGGCGGGCGTAATACCTCGGTCGGTTTGGCGAAGTGGAAGACCAGCCCCACCAGGAAAGCGATGATAAAGGTCACAATGTAACGGCCGATCAAAATCGGCCCAAAACCAAAAGCGGCGTAGGTGCTGACCAGCACCACCGGGTTAATCACCGGCGCGCTGAGCAAAAAGGCGATGCCCACCGGCAGCGGCAGCCCCTTCTGGTACAGGCGGCGGGTGACGGGCACCACGCCACATTCACACACCGGAAAAGCAAAGCCCATCAGCGCACCGGTAAAAGCGGCAGGCACAGCGCGGCGCGGCACATAGCGGGTGATTGTGTCCTGATCCACATAGACGGCAATGAACCCGGATACCAGTGACCCGGCGAGCAGAAACGGCACGGCTTCGATGAAGATGCCCAGGAAGATGGTGGTGAAGGTTTGCAGCCGGTCACCGGCAAATTGCAGGTTGAGACCGGGCAAGGCACTGATGAGGATGAGCAGCACCAGCACGCCCACCATCAGGCGGATGGCGTTTTGGAAGCGTTTGTCAGGGGGGTGGACGGCCGTGTGTCCGGCCACTTCTTTTGGTTGTTGCTCCAACTCCGGCGTTTCCATAGGCCGGATTATAGCTGTTTTGATCAACAGTCAATGGTCAATGATCAATTGTTAATTGCCCATTGACCATTAACCACCACCCCTTTCTTGATCACCGTCTGCACCAGATTTGTGCCAAAACGGTAACCAAGCTGCCGATAATCGGCCGTGTCCAGAATGAGGATGTCTGCCTGTTTGCCCGGTTCCAGGCTGCCAATTTCGTGCCCCCGGCCGATGGCGTGGGCGGCGTTCAGCGTGGCCGCGACCAACGCCTGTGCCTGCGTCAGCTTCATATACCGGCAGGCCAGGGCGATGACCATCTGCATGGATTCACACCAGCAAGTGCCGGGGTTGCAATCGGTGGCCAGCGCCAGCGCGCCGCCCGCCTGCAAGATGGCCTGAGCTGGCGTATAGTCACGCCCCGCCAGGCCAAAGGGGGTGCCGGGCAGCCCCACAGCGATGGTTTTGCCTGCGCCTAAGGCAGCAATATCTTCAACCGGCGTCTTGACCAGGTGGTCGGCGGAGATAGCCCCTAATTCTACGGCCAATTTTGTGCCGCCCAATCCCACAAATTCGTCAGCGTGAACTTTCAGCCGGTAATCCATCGCAGCGGCGGCCGTGAGAATGCGCCGGGTCTGGTCTACGTCAAAGACGCTGTCTTCACAAAAAACATCGCAGAAAAGAGGTGCGTTGTGTTCCTTTGCCCAGGCGGCCCCGGCGGGCAGCATCTCATCAATAACCAACTGCACGTAGGATTCGGTACGGCCGTGATACTCCGCCGGTATGGCATGGGCCGGTAAAAAGGTGGGGGTCAGTTCGATGGGCTGTGTCTGGTGCAGGGCGCGGATGGCATCTAGCTGGCGCAGTTCGGCAGCCGTTTCCAGGCCGTAGCCCGTTTTTGTTTCCGCGCTGGTGGTGCCATATTGCAACATCCGCGCCAGCCGCGGCAGGTTGTCGGCCACCAGATCGGAAACGCTGGCCTGGCGGGTGGCCCGCACAGTTGACATGATGCCACCGCCTGCCGCCATGATTTCCATGTAGCTGGTCCCGGCAATGCGCTGCTCAAATTCGGCGGCGCGGTCGCCCAGCCAGGGGATGTGGGTGTGGGGGTCTACGAAGCCGGGGATGACGGCACGGCCGTGGGCGTTTATCACAGTTAGTGCGTGGTAATGGGATTGGAGGACGGCCGTCTTCCCAACTGCCACAACTTTGCCATCGGCAACGGCGACAGCCCCGTTAGGAATCAATCCCAGGTTGCCTGATTGCTGGCCACGCTGTGGCCCATCGGCCCCTGGAATCACACAAAGCTGGCTGGCATTGATAATGAGCAAATCTACAGTTTCCATCGTTTTCTCCTGGAATGGGACGCGGATGAATACGGATTCTGGGAATTTTCGCGGGTCTATGAAAATGTCATGCTGAGGTCTTCCGAAGCATCCCGTTCCCCTTGAATTGGAGGGATTCCTCGCTCCGAAGACTTCGCTCGGAATGACACTTTTCAAGTTACAATGTGCACATATCCGTGAAAATCAGTGTTCCATTTCTTGAGAATCTACCAGAGTTTTGGATGTTTGCACACGGGGACGGCCGTTGCCTTTTTTCTCTTTGCGCCCTTTGCGTTCTTTGCGTTAAATAGTGCGCGTTATGCCCTGAACAAGAGGAATTAGATACCTATGGAACCGAAATTGAATGTATGGCTGGAGATGGAGGGGGAGGTGGTATTGTCGGTGTGGCGGGTGGAGTTGTTGACGGCCGTGTCCCAAACCGGTTCCATCTCTGCCGCCGCCGCCCACATGGGTGTGCCCTACCGCATCGCCTGGCAAAAAATCCACGAAATGGAAAGCCGCCTGGGGCAAAAATTGGTAGAAACCCAAACCGGCGGTAAACACGGCGGCGGCGCGTCCCTCACGCCGCTGGCTCAAGATTACATAGCGCGGTTTAACCAGGTCAGCCACGAGCTAAACATCGTTTTGCAGGAGCGTTTCCGCAATTTTTTCGCTGCCCCCTAATGGTTTGCTGGATCATCCATAAGTAGCAGTCTGCA
Organism: uncultured Ardenticatenaceae bacterium; assembly: GCA_964467705.1. Taxonomy (GTDB): domain Bacteria; phylum Chloroflexota; class Anaerolineae; order Promineifilales; family Promineifilaceae; genus CAADGU01. The sequence goes on from CAYXUZ010000051.1 coordinate 25,536, forward strand.
AACCACTTACCACCTGCCACCTTCTCATCCGTTGCCCTCTTACAGTCGTTATGATAAATTATCATAACGATCATTTATTCCAAAAGGATGAGGAGAACCCCATGTGTAAAAAACTATTTCTCGTGATTTTGTTACTATTTTTTTTGGCGGCCTGCGGTTCGTCAGAACCAGAGGTGTTGCGGCTGGCGACGACGACTAGCACGGCCGATTCCGGCCTGCTAGAGGCGATCCTGCCCGCTTTTGAAGAGGCGCACAATGCTCGCGTGGATGTGGTGGCGGTGGGCACGGGGCAGGCCATCGCTCTGGGGGAAGCCGGCGACGCTGATGTGATTCTGGTTCACGCCCGCGCCCGCGAGGATGAGTTTGTGGCTGCCGGGCATGGCACGGAGCGGTTTGATGTGATGTATAACGACTTTATCCTGGTTGGCCCGGCAGATGACCCGGCGGGGATTAAGGGAATGGGGACGGCGCAAGAGGCGCTAACGGCCGTTGCCGCCGCCGAAGCCATCTTTGCCTCGCGTGGTGATGACAGTGGCACGCATACTAAAGAGTTACAGCTTTGGGAAAAGGTGGGCATTACACCCGACCCTAACAGCAGTTGGTATAAATCGTTGGGGCAGGGGATGGGGGATACGCTGCTCTTTGCCAATGAGACGGGCGCGTATACGCTGACCGATCGGGGCACGTTCCTGTCCATGCAAGAGAATTTGCCCAATCTGGTCATTGTGGTGGGTGGAACGACGATTGCTGAGAATGGCGACCCGGCCTTGCTGAATCCATATGGTGTGATTCCGGTGAATCCTGACAAGGGCAATATCAACGATGAACTGGCACAAGAATTTGCCGAATGGATAGCCAGCGTGGAAGTACAAGAGGTGATTGGCGCATACGGCCGTGACCAATACGGTCAACCGCTCTTCTATCCCGATTCGGAAGCGTGGCGGAATCGTTAAGGTGGCCGGGTTAAACCCAATTTTTTAACGCGGAGACGCGGAGGCGCAGAGAGTTTGATTCTCCGCGTCTCTGCGCTTCCGTGTTGTTGTCTGATAAGTGGACATTCTCGTTCAGGTTTTTCAAAACGCCGTTCAACTACTTTTCTCGTTTAACCCCGAACTGTGGAGTATTGTGGGGTTGACGTTGCGGGTGACGGGGTTTGCCCTGTTCTTTGCCATGCTTATCGGCATTCCCATTGGCGCGGGCCTGGGACTGATGGGGCGGATTCCGGCGGCGGGCTGCCTACTGCCGCTCATCTACACCGGCATGGGGTTGCCGCCGGTGGTGGTGGGGCTATGGGTCTATTTGCTGCTCTCGAACCAGGGGCCATTGGGGGACTTGGGCTGGCTGTTTACGCCGACGGCCATGATTTTGGCGCAAACGATTATAGCCTTGCCGCTGATAGTGGGGCTGACGCTCACGGCCGTGCGCGCAACTGATCCCCTACTCCATCTGCAAGTTCGGTCTTTGGGCGCGACCCGCATTCAACTGGCCTGGACGGTGCTGCGCGAAACCCGCCTGGGTGTAGTGGCAGCTATCGTGGCCGCCTTTGGCAGCATCATCTCCGAGGTGGGGGCGGTGATGTTGGTGGGTGGCAATATCCAGGGCGAAACGCGCGTGTTAACGACCGCGATTGTGCTGGAAACGCGCCAGGGGAATTTTGCCCTGGCGCTGGCGTTAGGCATTATCCTGTTAGGGCTGGCGTTTGTGACCAACCTGGCGTTGTATGGGTTGCAGAAGAGAGATTGAGAGACTGGGAGATTGAACAGTCTCTCAGTCTCCAAATCTCCACAACAATGAACCAATTACTCTATCAACTGGAAAATGTGCAGCAATGGTACGACGGCCGTTGTGTCCTGGACATAGCTCAATTGCACATTCAGCGCGGCGAAATTCTGGCAATTGTGGGGCCTAGCGGGGCGGGCAAAAGTACGTTGCTGCGGTTGCTCAATTTTCTGGAGCAACCGGCCCAAGGGCAGGTCGTCTTTGATGGGCAGATCGGGACGCCGGCGTTGCCGTTGGCGCAGCGGCGACGGGTGACGATGGTGTTTCAGCGCCCGGTTCTGCTGCGGCGCAGTGTGGCCGATAATCTCGCGTTTGGCCTGGGGCTGCGCGGCGGGAAATTGCTGCCGGACATGCAGCGTAGCTGGTTGGAACGGCTGGGGCTGACGCCGCTGGCGCGACAGGCGGCGCACAAGTTATCGGCGGGGGAGGCACAGCGGGTGTCGCTGGCGCGGGCGATGGTGATGCAGCCGGATGTGCTGCTGCTGGATGAGCCGACGGCGAATCTGGACCCGCACAATGTGGGCATTATCGAGACAATTTTGCGCCAGGAAAATCAAAATCTGGGCATGACGATGGTGCTGGTGACGCACAATATCTTTCAGGCGCAGCGGTTGGCGCAGCGGACGGCGTTGTTGTGGGACGGCCGTCTCATCGAAATTGCTGACACCGCCGCCTTTTTTAACGCCCCCGCCCAGGCAGAAACAGCCGCCTTTGTGCGGGGGGAACTGGTGTATTAGCTCCACATAAATCTTCACAAAATCTGAACAGTGCATTTTATTGTCTTAACGGCCGTTCATTGCGCTTTCTCCTGTGAGCGCAGACGCTCAAATTTCGTTTCGATGTGATTGTGGTCACGGTCGGCCCGGTGGCAGCCTCCGCCAGAATGCCTTCATTTATACCTGTAATTACTACCTCTACACCAGTTTGACTATTTCCGGTATAGTCACGGCCGTTGGCAACTGGATGAGATAAGGCAAGTGGCCCCTGGCAGGCGACGCTGACTGCGTTGACCGGCCAGGGGGCAACAGAGAAGTAAATGTATCTCCAACCCGACATTTCCCCCATTCAGCCTGAAGATTTCCCACGTGTGGTAACGGTGTGGGAAGCCTCTGTCCGCGCCACGCATCACTTTGTGCGCGAAACCGATATTGAAATTTTCCGGCCCCTGGTGTGGGAGGCGCTGCCCCACATGCGGCAATTGGCCTGTGTCCGCGATGAGGGCGGTCAGGTGGCCGGTTTTGTGGCGGTGGAGGAGAGCAAAGTGGAAATGTTGTTCATTCATCCAGAGGCGCGTGGCGTGGGGGCCGGCCGCCAACTGCTCACTTATGCCATCGAAATCTTCCACGCCAATACGCTAGATGTGAACGAGCAAAACGAGCAGGCTGTGGGGTTTTATTTGCATATGGGATTTGTCGTTAACGGCCGTTCGGAACTGGATGGCACGGGCAAACCGTACCCGCTTCTGCACTTACAACTCCCCGACAGGTAGGGCGATTTTCTAAATCGCTTTACGCGCACATGATGGCTATGGATATCGTTCATCACCGGCTTCATAATCAGCGATTGGCACCTGAAACAGCAGCGCCGCCTGTCCAGGTGGTGACCTGGTTTGGGGCAATACAGGCGCAAGATTATGCCAGCGTGAAGTGGGCGCTTGGGGTGCGGGGCGGCTCAACACAAACGATAACGGACACGGCCGTGGAGCAGGCGATCAGCAACAAACAAATCATCCGTACCTGGCTGATGCGGGGTACGCTGCAAATGACGACGGCGGCCGATGTGCGCTGGCTGCTGGCCCTGCTCGCACCGCGCCTGATTAGTGGCAGCGCCGGTCGGTTGCGGGAACTGGAACTTGACCAGGAGACGTTGCGGCGTAGTTTTGAGGTGCTGACGGCCGTGTTACACCCCCCCCTATCGCGCCCCGACATCTTGCAAACATTGGAACAGGCGGGCATCTCTACCGCCGGGCAGCGCGGCTATTACATGCTGAGTCAGGCCGCTTTGGCCGGGCTGATCTGTTTTGGCCCCATGCAGCGCAAACAGCAGACGTTTGTGCTGCTGGATGATTGGGTTCCACCTGGCCCCACGTACACCCGCCAGGAGGCGCTGGCGGAACTGGCCCGGCGCTACTTCCAAAGTCACGGCCCGGCCACACTGGCCGATTTTGTCTGGTGGTCTGGGCTGCCAATAACGGAAGCACGGGTGGGGTTGGATCTGATCAAAAATGGGCTGTACGCCGCAGAAGTGGATGGGGAAACCTATTGGCAGCCAGACGGCACGGCCGTTCCCGCACCGCCGTCCCCCACCGCCTGGCTGCTGCCCGCCTTTGATGAGTATTACCTGGGCTACAAAACACGCCACGTGGTGCTGGACGGCCGTTACGACAAACAGGTCGTCTCCAACAACGGCATCTTCCGCCCTGTTATGGTCATAGACGGGCAGGTAGTAGGCATCTGGAAGCGGGAGGTGAAGAGGGGTACGGCCGTGATTACCCTGCAACCCTTTCAGCCGTTGACGGCCGTGCAGAAAGAAATGGTGGGTACGGCCGTTGTCCACTACGGCGCATTTCTGGAAATGCCGGTGGCAGTGGTGGAATAGGAGTGGGTGGGGCACGGCCGTTGCCCCGTACCATTCTCCCACCGTTTTCCCTCTACCGTTGCCGGGTAAACAACCAGAAAGAGGTGAACACTCGGTACGCCAAAACAAACCATTGTCCTCTTGAAATGGCAGGGTATCATTCTTCTTCAAAGAATATCCTGCAACCAGTGTAGGGTAATAAATGGTTGGGCGGCACGTTGTATAATTGCATCAAATAGTAGAGATTGGAGGAGCCTTTCGGCTCTCACTCAATTGGCAAGGAGAGGAAACATGAAGTATCTGCTCACTTCCGCTGGCATCAAAAACCCCAGCATCCACAACGCGCTGCTTGACCTGCTAGGCAAACCGATTGCCGAGGCCAGCGCCCTCTGCATTCCCACTGCGTCGTATGGGCACCCGATGGTCAGTCCTGTCCAGGCCTGGAAGTTCATCAGCGGGCAAGAACCGGAAACCCCCATGTGCGAACTGGGTTGGAACTCTGTGGGGGTGCTGGAGCTTACCGCGCTGCCCAGCATTGACAAAGAACGCTGGGTCTCTTGGGTCCGTGAGACAGACGTTCTGCTGGTGAATGGTGGTGATCCCTTGTATTTGTGCTACTGGATGCGGCAGTCCGGGCTGGCAGACCTGTTGCCGTCGCTACCCAAGACGGTCTACGTGGGACTGAGCGCCGGGAGTATGGTGATGGCCCCGCACATCGGGCAGGATTTCGTCGGTTGGCGTCCGCCCGCTGGCGGTGATGAAACGCTGGGACTGGTTGACTTTGCCATATTTCCACACCTGGATCACCAGATGCTGCCGGAGAACACCATGGCCGACGCGGAACGATGGGCCGCCAGGATGCGGGCGCCGGGGTACGCGATTGACGACGAGACGGCCGTCAAGGTGGTTGACGGAGCAGTCGAAGTTATCTCCGAGGGCCATTGGAAACTGTTTACGCGCTAATTTTGGCTGTTTCCCGTTTTCGCGCTTTAGTCTCCCCAGCCGCCGGTAACGGACATCGTTGGGCGGCAACAAACGTATGACACTGTTTACCTTCCATTTGGCAAAGACCGCAATGGGCACAACAATCAGGGCGCTCTGTCGCCCGCCAACTGGGCCGCAAGTTCCTGGCCTTAAACACGCCGAGTGCATGGCAAAGATGACGCTCGGTGCGCCTATCCTCTCACCGGCGCGGATGCAACTCCGCCACCTGACGATGTTTGCCGCGTGGGAAAGTGAGGTGGCTATAGACGAGTTTCTGGCTAAGACGAAGCTTGGCCGGACGTTTGCCACCGGCTGGCATGTGCGGATGTCGTTCCTGCGCCGCTGGGGTTATGTCAGCGAATTCGACGGACTGGCGGAAAGTGTGGGTGAACAAGATCCCGAAGCGCCGGTGGTAGCGGTGACGCTGGCTCGGATGAAGCTGCCCCAGGTGCCGCGCTTCATTCGGTGGGGCAAGCCGGTCGAAGAACTTGTCCGAGACCACCCCGGCACAACATTGGCGATAGCGGCCATGAGATTGCCGCGCACGGTCTCTACCTTTTCCGTGTGGACATCGCAACAGGAAATGGTGGAAATGGTGCGTGGACATAGCCCTGTACCTCGACCTGAGCGTCACGCGGCGGCCATGGTCGAACGCCAGCGCAAGGATTTTCACTTCGAGTTTACGACGCTTCGCTTCAAACCAATTGCCGAGTATGGAAATTGGGACGGCCGTACCCATATCGTGCCATCCGGAGACACAGGGGCATAACGTAAGCGGTCAGGTTGGTGACGGCCGTGACGTTACACCACCAGCCAGATTCGGCCAGAATCTTGATATGTTTTATCTTCAGCGCCTTATCCCCTCATCCCCCTCATCGGCCGCCTGCTGCCGGGCAACCCGGACAACTACCGGATGTTGGGTATATACACCGAACAATTTGGTGCTTGCCGCCACATGATGACCACCCTGGAAAATCAGGGGTTGCAGGTAGAATACCACCAATACTTTTATGGCTGTGCCACAGGTGTCAGCGGCGTAAAACCGTGAGAACGCCCACTGGCATTGAATCCTTGCCCCCAACATATGCGCACTATCTTGACACAACACGCGCGGCGCTACCCTGGTTGGGCCGTCGCCGACATTTATAAGCTCCTTCATCAAGCAGCCAATGGCAGCGGACATGTTTTGGACGATGAAGATCGTGCCCGCCAATGGCTGAGGCAAGAAGTGGCACAGCTCAGCCCTGGCCTGGAAGAGCCACTTATTGATCCCATTTCTCCAGACGGCCGTTTCGTCAGAATCCATCTACGGCCGTTTACTATACGCCGCCTCAACGAAGACAAGCTGCTCCAGGCTTTCATGCTCACGGGAAAAATGTTTCTTCCGGCGTTCGACCACCTCGTCAGCTACAGTGCTGTGGCGTGTCAACTCGCCCAAGAGGGCGTCCTACCATTTGATGCCGGGGAGGTTTCTCGCTATATAGGTGACATGCAATCGTCTGGCTTTCCGGCGGTTCATCACTCTTCGAGGTATACTCAGGAATACCATCCCGCTTATCGGGTTGTGGCCCAAGAGTTGTTGCCTTTAGAGATGGCTGAGGCGGTCTAACGTGACGTCCGAGGCGGCTACAAAAAAGGATAGCTTTTAGGCAGGTATATGATTGGTACACTGTGGTATTTAACCACAGCGTATCGGCTGACTGCTCTGACAAAGAGGTAACTGATGCAATACACATCCCCTCCTGACCCGCAAGCCTATAACGAACAAGTGTGGCATCTGGCCCGCCAGGTGCCACATGGCAAGGTGGTCACCTACGGCCAGATCGCGCAACTGATCCCGCTGCCGGCGGGTGTTGATCCTGATGAATACAAAACCTTTGGCGCACGCTGGGTGGGTGAGGCCATGGCCGCCTGCCCGGCGGACGTACCCTGGCAGCGCGTCATCAATGCGCAGGGCAAGATCAGCCAAAGGCCCGGTGCGCAGCGGCAGCGTCAACTACTGGAGGCAGAGGGGATCGTGTTTGTGAAAGACAAGGTTGACTTGAAAGTGTACAAATGGCCCGGCCCAAGCCAAGAGGATGAACCCCGGCAAGCTAAATTGTTATAGCGCCTGCCAAAAATTTCGAGACGCCCATCTTTTCTTGGAGTTTTTATATTGGTCACAGATTAACTCGAATTTGTCATTTCGAGGAGTTTTCGACGAGAAATCTCTCTAGCGGTCAGGCGAAAGATTCCTCACTCCGAAGACTGCGTTCGGAATGACAGTTCGGCGTAACGCTCCCTTCTTCCTGATTTGTGACCAATACCTTATCTCAGAGTTTTGTCTGGTAAACCTGTGTTATACTTTGTCAGGTAAATCAGGCAGCCACCCACCAACGCAAACTTGTATGACCTATGGTGATATGCAGGAGACCAAAATGCCCAGCCCATTCCCCGGTATGGATCCTTATCTTGAAGAACGGTCACGTTGGCCTGACGTTCACCAGCGATTGATTGCCTACATATCAGAAATCCTACAACCGCTCATCCGGCCAAAATACGTATCCCGTATCACTGAGCGGATACAACTGATGGATCATAGTTACGTGCCCGATGTTCTCCTTGTCCGCCGTCTGCGTGAGCCAGCACCTACGCTGGCAGTACCTGGGATGATGGTAGCTGACGAACCACAAATGATGACTACCTTTGATGAAGAACGCCACGTTCCCTTCCTTGAAATCATTTATCGGGAGACGGGCGAAGTGGTGACGGTCATTGAAGCTCTCAGCCCGGCGAATAAGGTGGGCGACGGCCGTGCCCAATACCTGCAAAAACAGGCCGAACTGCTCCACACCCAGGCCAACCTGGTAGAAATTGATCTGCTTGGCTATGGCGAACCCACCGTGTTAGCCCGTAATGCCATCATTACCGAACCGGCCGATTGGCGCTACCTGATCAACATCAGCCGCGCCGGGCGGCGCAACGAACTGGAATTTTATCCCGTACCCCTGCGCGAAAGATTACCGCGCTGCCGTATTCCTTTGCGCCCGCCAGACCCGGATGCGGTGTTAGATTTACCGGCCGTCTTCACCCGCTGTTATGATGTCGGCGGATACGATCTGCTCATTGATTACAGCCAACCCCCATCCACCCCCCTGCACGAAACCGAAATTGCCTGGCTGAACAACCTGCTCCAAGAAAAGAGGGAGCAGATGAAAACCGCTTAAATGTCGCTGCTCATCCATTCACTGCTATTTTCCGCTTAACAAAGCATATTCCATACTATCCGTTAGTGCTTGCCAGCTTGCTTCAATGATGTTGGTGCTGGCCCCTACGGTTGACCAGGTTTTGTTGCCCAGGCGGGTATCAATGAGGACGCGGGTGGTCGCGGCCGTGGCGTTTTCCCCGTCCAGAATGCGTACTTTGTAATCCACCAGTTTCACGCCGCTGAGGGTGGGGTAGACATCAACTAAGGCTTTGCGCAGGGCGGCGTCTAGGGCATTCACCGGGCCATTGCCTTCGGCGACGGTGTGCATTCGTTTGGGGCCAACGCGCACTTTGACGATAGCCTCGGCATTCAGGCCACGGCCGCGCCGCTGCTGCACGTCCACCCGGTAGTCAATCACTTCAAACGGGGGCACATAGGCGGGATGGGTGCGGCGCAGCATCAATTCCACCGACGCTTCCGCTCCTTCAAAGGTGAAACCGCCCGCTTCCAACTGTTTAATTTGCTCCAAGACACCGCGCAAATCCAGCCCTTCGGTGCTGATGCCAAATTGAGATGCTTTGTCCACCAGGTTGCCGCGCCCGGCCAGTTCAGACACGACGCTGCGCTGCTGGTTGCCCACCAGCGTGGGTTCAATGTGCTGGTAGCTGAGTGGATTTTTGAGCATGGCGGCCACGTGAATGCCCCCTTTGTGGGCAAACGCGCTCTTACCCACAAAGGGCTGGTGGTCGTCCAGTTCCAGGTTAGCCACTTCGGCCACGTAGCGGGAGAGTTCGGTCAGCCGCCGTAACTGATCCTCGCTGACACAGTCGTACCCCATCTTGAGCTGCAAATCGGGGATGATGCTGCACAAGTTGGCGTTAGCCACGCGCTCGCCATAGCCGTTGATGGTGCCTTGCACCTGTGTCGCGCCCAGGCGCACGGCCGTCAGCGTATTCGCCACCGCGCACTCCCCATCATCATGCGTATGAATGCCAATCGCCACCTTTGGCCCCAACTCTTCACGCACGTTGCGGATGATCTGCTCAATTTCCCAGGGCAGCGTACCCCCGTTGGTGTCACACAACACCACGCTGTCTGCCCCGTGTACGGCCGCAGCCTTCAAGGTAGCCGTTGCATATTCCGGGTTCGCTTTGTAGCCATCAAAAAAATGCTCCGCGTCATAAACCACTTCTTTGTCATGGCTTTTGCAGTAGGCCACACTCTCGCCAATCATCGCCAGGTTTTCTTCCATCGTCGCTTCCAGCACGTCGGTGACGTGCAAATCCCAGCTTTTGCCCACCAGGGTAATGACCGGTGTGTTGGCCTCAAGCAGCAGGCGCAAATTGGCATCCTCGGCGGGCGTTACACCCTTGCGCCGGGTGCTGCCAAAGGCAGCCATCTTTGCATGTTTCAGGTTCAACGAGGGCACACGCTGGAAAAATTCCACATCCTTCGGATTCGACCCAGGCCAGCCACCCTCAATGTAATCAATGCCAAATTCATCCAGCTTTTTGGCAATTTTGAGCTTGTCGTCCAGTGAAAGGGAGATGCCCTCGCGTTGCGTCCCGTCTCGCAGGGTTGTGTCATAAAGGAAGATTTTGGTCATGGTTTGTCCCGAAAATAATCAAAGATTACGCAGATTTCACCGATTAAAAAATCTGCGCAATCTGCGTAATCTTTGATTTTCATCTGTCGTGGTGGGCTAGTTATCATCCAGATGTATTGACTCTTGCCGGAAATGCTGCTTCGTATTCGGCGATGCGTGTTTCTTGTTTGAGCAGGTAGCCTAGCTGATCCAGCCCTTCGAGCAGGCAGGTTTTGCTGAAGGCGTCAATGGGGAAGGGCACGGCACGGCCGTCCGGTAGCATCACCGTCTGTTTTTCCAAATCTATCGTCACCTGGGTCGTCGGGTCTTCTTCCACCAGACTCAGCAGTTGGCGGTGGGTGGCCTCGTCTACGATGACGGGCAGCAGGCCGTTTTTGAGCGAGTTGTTGCGGAAGATGTCGGCGAAACTGGTGCTGATGACGGCCGTAAAGCCATAATCCATCAACGACCAGGGGGCATGTTCACGGCTGGAACCGCAGCCAAAATTATCACCCGCCAGCAAAATGTTAGCTCCCTGCGCCTCCGGCTGGTTCAGCGCAAAATCCGGGTTGGGCGAGCCATCCTCGCGGTAACGCCAGTGGTAAAACAAGTTTTTCCCCAGACCTTGTTTGCTAATCGTCTTCAAAA
>CAYXUZ010000052.1:0-2580 GCA_964467705.1 uncultured Ardenticatenaceae bacterium
TTGGTCGCCTTACAATTCTATCAAGCAGGAATTTTCAAATGACCTCTTAGTGGATTGGGCTTTATCTAACGAAACCCCTGGTTCCTATGATTACTTGTTGGCTAGTGATTGGTTGCTAAATTATTACCGTAAATCACTTGATGCAACAACAATGATAAAGTTGGTAACCAGAATTATTGATGAAATGAAACAGAGTCCCGATGCACACGCGGCGAAACTGTTAGGGGGATTATACAAAGCACAAAACCTTTCACGTTCGATCTCAGATATCTTGGAAGCCAATCAAGAATTGATCGTAATACCTTATGATGAATATGAAGTTCCTTCAAGCACTAGGTCGCCATTACCCGGCTCCGGTTATATAGGCTCAGTCGCCACTTACCCTAGCTCTCACCCTGATTATTCCATACGTTATTTTGTGCGTGAAGAAAAACGACTTAAAAATTATCTTGCAGATAGCTCGTGTTGGGTGATGGGCTGGGATTTTCAGAAGTAGGTTCCTCTGCTGTGAGATGGGGTCCTTGGGTCGCTGTGGCTGGTGCCCCACCGTGCTAAATTGTTCATGGTGCGTGAGGTGTGAATGGAGAAAACGACCGTACACATTCCTCTGTCAGTCACCAGCCTTTTTAACTGGCCGTAGCACAACACTTTGCACGGCCGTGACCAGACACCAATGAGCCATAGCAAACGTTCTCTTGAGATAACAGAAAAGTTCACTTGAAAAGATCAAAAAGTTCAGGGCAGAACTTTTCAAACTTCTGCCCTGAACTTTTTACTGTGGCCGTTGCGGGAGCTACGGCCGTGCCCCTCCCATCAATCACATCCAGGCCAGGTCAACCACCGCTCACCGCTCACCGCTCACTGCTCACTGATTCTCCCGCTTGCGCAAAAAGGCGGGGATGTCCATATTATCCACCGGATAAGTCGCCGGTTTGTTCTGGGCCGGTTGCGCGGCGGCTGGTTTGTAACCAGAGCCAGTGCTGCCCGCGCTGGCGGGTGGGGCCGTCACCCGCACTGGCGGCTGCGTCGGCTGGCTGGCCACGCGCGCCTCCGGCCGCGTAATCCGGTGCATCAGCGGCGAGCCATGCTCAAAGCCCGTGGCAATCACCGTCACCCGTACCTCATCCTCCAGCGTCTCGTCAATCACTGCGCCAAAGATCAGGTTCACATCCGGGTGCGCCGTCTCCCGAATCACAGTCGCCGCCTGGTTAATCTCATGCAGACTCATATTCTTGCCGCCGGTAATGTTGAACAAAATCCCCTTAGCCCCATCAATAGTCACGTCCAACAGTTTGCTGGCCAGCGCCGCTTCCGCCGCAATCCGCGCCCGGTCTTCCCCCTGGCCGCTGCCAATCGCCATCAGAGCCGCCCCGCCCAACGACATCACCGTTTGCACATCGGCAAAATCCAGGTTAATCAGCCCCGGCACGGTGATTAACTCGCTGATCCCCTGAATCCCCTGGCGCAGCACATCATCCGCCACCTTAAACGAATCCAGCAGCGACACGCGCCGGTCGCTCATTTCCAGCAGCCGGTCGTTGGGAATGACAATCAGCGTATCCACATACTCCTTCAACTGCTCAATGCCCGTTTCCGCCGCCCGCATCCGCTGCGTGCCTTCAAACATGAATGGTTTGGTGACAACGCCGATGGTCAGCGCGCCCTCTTCACGGGCCACTTTGGCCACCAGAGGCGCAGCTCCGGTGCCGGTGCCGCCGCCCATTCCGGCCGTCACAAATACCATATCTGACCCCTGCAATACTTCGTGCAATTCTTCCAATGATTCCTCGGCCGCTTTCGCGCCCATCTCTGCTTTACCGCCCGACCCCAACCCGCGTGTGGCCCGTTCGCCAATGGCCACCCGTGTGCGGGCGTTGCAGCCGCGCAACGCCTGCTGGTCGGTGTTGATGGCGATGAACTCCACCCCGGCGATATTGGCCTCGATCATGCGGTTGATGGCATTGCTGCCGCCGCCGCCCACGCCGACGACCCGGATCAAGGCTGACCCTTCGGCCACCGGCATCCGCTGTAACGGTAACTGCTGCGCTGTTCCATTTTTTGTTTTCATCTCTTCGACCCTCTGTGATTGTGTGATTTGGTGTTTTTGTGTTTTAGTGTTTTTGTGAACCAGACCACTAAAACACTAAATCACCAAAACACTAAACCACCTATTTTCATCCTGGTAATAATGTCTTCAACAACGACCCCACCCGGCGACCCCATTCGCGCTGTTGGCCGCGGGGTTGGTAGAGGTGGTTATCGCTCATGGCCCAGCGCAGCAGACCAACGCTGGTGGCATAAGCAGGTGAATGCAATTTATCCACCATGCCCAACAAATTGCGCGGCTGGGCGACGCGGGCGGGCACATTCAGCACCCGTTCGGCAATATCGGCGATACCGCGCAGTTGTGCCGTGCCGCCGGTCAATACGATGCCCGCTGGCAGCAGTCCTTCATAGCCGCAGCGCTTCAAATCTTGCAGCACCACCTGGAAAATCTCCTCCACGCGGGCTTCAATCACGTAAGCTAAATCCTGACGGCCGACCTGAATCTTCTCGCCGCCAAATGGTTCCACGGTAAAA
>CAYXUZ010000052.1:2590-30458 GCA_964467705.1 uncultured Ardenticatenaceae bacterium
CTCCGGGTCAATTTTGTCCGGGCGGCAGTCGCCAAACTGGATTTTGACCTGCTCGGCCACATCATAAGGGGCGCGCAGGCCAATGGCGATGTCGTTGGTGATGTGGTAGCCGCCGACGGGGTAGACGCGGGTGTACCACGCTTTGCCCTGTGCATAGAGAGCGATGTCGGTGGTGCCGCCGCCAATATCGGCCACGATCACGCCCATATCGCGCTCGTTGGGTTCCAGCACCGCTTCGCCGGAGGCCAGGGCGTTGAGGACAAATTCGGTGGAGTGGATGCCCACGTTGTGGGTGCATTGGGAGAGGTTTTGCAGCGCGGGGCGGTCGGCTGTGACAATATGCGCCTCCACTTCCAACCGAAAACCGTGCATCCCCAGCGGACTGCGCACGCCGTCCTGGTCATCAATTTTGAAGCCACGTGGGATGATGTGGACGATTTGCCGGTTGTGGGGCAGGGGGATGGCCTGGGCGATGTCTAATGCCCGTTCGATGTCATCGGCCGTGACCCCATGACTGTTGCGGTTGATGGGCACAATGCCGTTGTTGTTGGTGGAGCTGACGTGTTCACCCGCCATGCTGACGAGCGCCTGGGAGAGGTCGTAGCCAGAGGTTTGTTCCGCCTGTTCAACGGCCGTTGCCAATGACAGCGACGCCTCACTCACATCAATCACCATCCCCTTGCGCATCCCCCGCGACGGAGTGATGCCCAATCCGATGATTTGCAGTTGCCCTTCCCGCACTTCGCCCACAACCGCACAAATTTTGGTGGTGCCAATATCCAGTCCAAAGATAATGTCTGCCATGTACCCTCTTCTTACAAATCAGTGAGCAGTTAGCGGTTAGTAGTTAGTAGTGGGTCTTTACTGCTCACCGCTCACTTACTTCTTAATTGCTACGATAAAACGGCCGTTCCTGATTCGCCACACTCACATACGCCGGGGTAATGCCCTGGCCTTGTAGCTGTTCAATGATGGTCTCGTAGACGACCAGTTTTTGTTCCATGTCCAGTCCACTGCCAAAGTAGGCTCGCCAGCCACGGCCGTCCTGGTAGCTGAGGCCATTGCCCGGTTGGAAATAAAGCCGCTCAATGTTCGGCCGTAATGCTTTAAGTTGTAATGCCCCCGCCAGTACATCGGCAGGAACAAAAGCGGTGTCCGCAATGGGAGTGGCCGCTGTTCCGGTGGTGGGGGTCGTCACGGCCGTAGCCGTCACGTCCACCCCCTCCGCTTCAATCACCAACAGCCCCAACACATCCGCGCGGGCCGGGAGGAGACGGCCGTCGTTCATCACCCAAAATTGATTGCTGCCTTCCACCCACAGGGCGGTGGGGGCATCTTCCTTCACCTGAATATGCACCAGATTCGGCCACTGCACCGTCACCGTCGCCGACAAAATGCCCGGTACACCCAAAATATCCTCGGCCGCGCCCACCGGATCGGCCGCAAAAATGTGCTGCCGCGCCAATTGGCTGGCGGTCACAATCTCTGCCGCCGGGATGGCGCTGGCCCCATCCACCGGAATCGTGGTCACATAAAACTGTTCATCCTGCCCAATCATCACCAACGCCATCACCACCATGGCCAGCAGCAGCAGACTCATCCACCGCGCCGACAATAGCACCTGTTTGATGCCTGCCACCGGCACATGCACACGCCGGAAGTTGCGCCGCTGCCGTTTGCGGGCGGTTTTGGGCACTTGCAACTTCGGCTGGGCCACAAACGCCGACGCCTCCAGCCGCCGCATCTTCGGCTGCTTGCGTAATCGTGGTTGGGTGGTGGGGCGTCGTGTTCTCATAGTTGGAGAAGAGATTGGGAGATTGAGAGATTGAATCTCCTAATCTCCTGATCTCTCAATCTCAAAACTCTTTTTCAACTGCTCTTTTTCCTCATGCCGTTCAATTGCCAATGTGATCAATTTGTCCAATAGTTCGCCGTAGCTCAGGCCACTGGCTTCCCACAGTTTGGGATACATGGAAATGCGCGTGAAACCGGGAATGGTGTTGATTTCGTTGAGGTACAACTTACCATAATCTTTATCCAGCAACAAATCTACCCGCCCTAACCCGGCGCAATCAATAGCCCGATAGGCCTGTATTGCCAGTTCACGCACTTGCGCCGCCGTTTCCGGCGTTAAGGGGGCGGGAATAATCAATTCGGAATCGTCGCTGATGTATTTCGCGACGTAATCGTAAAAGTCGCGGCGCGGCCGTATCTCGCCCACCACGCTGGCTATGGGGTCATCATTACCCAGGACGGCCACTTCCAGTTCACGGCCGTTAATCCCCTGTTCCACAATGATGCGCCGGTCATACCGGGCCGCTTCGTCCAATCCCGCTATCAGTTCGGCCTGGTTGTGGCATTTGCACACACCCACGCTGGAACCCAGGTTTGCCGGTTTGCTAAAGACGGGGTAGGGCAGTTCCGCTTCTATCGCTGCTAAAACTGCTTTTGGCTGCGCCCGCCACTGGCTGGACAGCACCAGTCGCCAGGGCAGCACCGGCAGCCTATTAGCCGCCATCACCTGCTTAAAGATGGCCTTGTCCATGCCCACGGCCGAACCGACCACACCCGCACCCACGTAGGGCAGATTCGCCAGTTCCAGCAAACCCTGGACGGTGCCATCTTCGCCATACGGGCCGTGCAAAACGGGGAAAATCACGTCGAGTTGGGTCACGGCCGTTAGCCCGGTCACGCGCCGCTCACTTTCTTCCACCTGCATCAAGGACGCCGATTGTGGGTCAGGCAGCAACGTTGCCTGTTGCGACGCGCCCCCGGTTGTTAAAGCCGCCAGGGGATCGCCGGTTAGCCAACGGCCGTTCTTGTCAATCCCAATCGGTACCACTTCATACTTCGCCGGGTCCAACGCTTGCATCACCGACCGCGCCGATTGCAGCGACACCTCATGTTCGCCCGACCGCCCGCCGAAGATGACGCCGACCCGTATTTTGCGTTCTGCCATATTCCTGCTCATAGTCATTCGTAACCCGTTATCCGTAATCCGTGAACCGACTTCGGATTACGGTTTACGGGTCACGAATTACGCTTCAAAATCCCACTTACCCACCAACTCCACTTCCAACTCCATTTCCACGTCGAACTGTTCGCGCACGGTGTTCCACGCTTCGGCGATGAGGGCGCGCACGTTTTCGGCGGTGGCCTCTTCGTCGTTGACAAAAAAGTTGGCGTGTTTTTCAGATATATGCGCGCCGCCACTGCGAAACCCTTTCAGACCGGCAGCTTCAATCAGATACCCGGCGTAATAATTTTCCGGGTTTTTGAACATGGAGCCGACGGTGGCCCCGCCGGGCTGCGTCTGTTTGCGGTGGGCGGTGAACCCTTCGGCGCGGGCGGTGAGGACGTCCACGCTCTCCGGGGTCAGCACCAGTTCGGCCGTTAAAATGACCCGGCGGAAAAGTTCACGGCCGTGTTCCTTCTTCAAAATACTCGTCCGGTAGCCATATTCCATCTCCGGCGTGTTATAAATGCGCACACCGCGCCCCGGTTCCCACACCGTCGCCGCCCGCAGCGTGGCCGCCATGTCACTGCCATGTGCGCCAGAGTTGCCCACCACCGCGCCGCCCACCGTGCCCGGCAGGCCAATCGCCCATTCCAGGCCACCCAATCCCTTGCCAATGCACTGCCGCGCCAGAGACGACAGGTTCGCGCCCGACTCCACGGTGCAAACGACGTGTGCGCCAATGTTCCGGTAGCTGATAGTTTTGGCCCGGTTCATAATCACCAGCCCCGCCACCCCCTCGTCAGACACTAAAATGTTGGAGCCGCCGCCCAAAATGAAATAGGGGATTTGCTCAGCGTGGGCAAGTTCCACCGCTTTTTGCAGCGCAGCGGCGTTATGCACCGTCAGAAACATTTCCGCCGGGCCACCCACCCGCGCCGACGTATACCGGCTGAGGGGCACATCCAGTTGCAAATCATCGCCAAACGTTTCATAAAACAGTTTGTAGGTTGCCAGACGAATGGTGGTTGTTGTTTGCATAGATTCATCCAGAAGTTCAACTTCTTTGAAGAAGTTGAACTTCTACTCCTTCTAAAATCCATTTCCCTACTTCATTGCCATCACCTGCACCCAGGGTGAGGATGACGTCGCCGGGGCGGATGCGCTCTAAAATGTAGTCAGCGGCGTCGCGGCGGCGGGGGATGTGGACGGCGTGGGGGTGGTTCATCTGTTGTACGATCACGGCCGTGTCCATGCCCAGTGTCTCCGTTTCCCGGCTGCGATAAATATCCAGCGCCACCACCCGGTCAGCGGCGGCAAAACAGGTGGCAAACCGGTTTTGCAGCAGTTTTGTGCGGCTGAAGGTGTGCGGCTGCCACACCGCCCACAGCCGCCGCCCCGGATACCGCTGCCGCGCCCCCTGTAACGTCACCTCAATCTCGGTAGGATGATGCGCATAATCATCAATCACCACCACATCACCCACTTCGCCGATCACCTCAAAGCGCCGGTTTATACCACTGAACGCCGCCAACGCCGTGCGGATGGTGTTAAAATCTACACCCAGGTCTAAACCAACAATAGTGGCCGCCAACGCGTTCAACACGTTGTGTTTGCCTGGCGTGCGCAGCCGTGCTAACCCCACCATCTGCCCTTCTGTTTGCACCAGAAAATCGGTGCCGCCCAACGGGTTCGGCCGTAAATCTATGGCCTCATAATCCAGCGCCGCGCCGTTTTCGCCCAGGCCATAGGTGGTCACTTCCACGCCAGGCAGTCGCAGCTTTTTCAGCAGCCGGGCCACGCCGGGATCATTAGCGCAGACCACCAGCCGCCCGCCGTCGGGTAGCAGCCCGGCAAATTTCTGGTACGCTTCCTCGTAGGCGCGGGCGGTGGGGAAGATGTCCGGGTGGTCGTGTTCAATGTTGGTGATCACGATCAGTTCCGGCCGCAGCCCTAAAAACATGTGGTCGTATTCGTCGGCTTCAATGACAAAGTAGTCACCTTGCCCGGCACGGCCGTTGCCGCCCACCGCCGGTAGCACCCCACCCACAATCACCGTCGGGTCGAGTTCCGCTTCTAGCAAAATCTGGGCAATCATGCCCGTTGTTGTCGTTTTGCCATGTGTCCCGGCCACAGCAATGCCAATGTTCCCGGCCATGAGCTGCCCCAGAAAATCGGCTCGCTTCAGGATGGGCAGCCCGGCAATTTCCGCGGCCACAATTTCCGGGTTGTCCGCGGGCGCTGCTGAGGTGATCACCAGCGCGTCCGCGCCGGTGATCTGCTCGGCCCGGTGGCCTTCGTAAATCGTCGCGCCCTCAGCTTGCAACACGGCCGTGACCTCATTCAATTTCATATCCGATCCCGAAACCACAAATCCACGCCCCAACAACACCCGCGCAATCGCGCTCATGCCCGCGCCGCCAATGCCAAGCAGATGAAGGTGCATACCGGGTTGGAGGGTGAACTTTGTCATTGCCTAAATCATCACAATAATCACAAATAAAAACATCAAAACCATCAAATACGGCAGATAGGGCGACAGCAGCGGAATGGGCATCCGCATCACCAGGTTGGCGGCTGTAGACCCCACTGCCGGGCGCACGATCACCAGCGGATCAAACGGGTAAGGGACGCCCGGCGCCAATTGCACCCATTGCGTGCTGCCGATATTGGTAAACTCCATAAAGGCCCAGATGGCCCCGGCGATGAGATAGCCGTTCAAGCCACCGACAATGGCCCCTAGCAGCTTGTCCTGGATCGTGTCGCGCGGCCGTAAACGAGCGCCAATCGTGCTGGACAATCGTGGACTCTGATAACTGAAAAAGGCCAAAAACATCAGAATCAGGGAATAGATGTAAAACTGCCGCCGCTGCGCCAAAGCCGGATCGGTCAAGGCGGCTGGCGTCTGACCCAACAGACTCAAAATGGTAAAGCCAAATTGGTTGATGATGAACAACGCCAGCACCAGACCGGAGGTGGCCACAATTTCTCTGGCCCAGCCGCGCAGCGCGCCCACCAGGGCAAATGCCCCCACGGCGATCCAGAATAATGACGACAGACTTAGCATCTATGATGTCCTTCACAGTCTGAAAAACGTGAAACGTAAAACGTAAACATCTTTACGTTTTACGTTTTACGTTTTGAATAATCAGTTGCGCCAGATGTTGTGCCCCATCTGGTTTATCCAGAGTGCGGGCGGCGGCGCTCATACGGGCCAGGGCGTCCGGGTCATCCAGCAAACGCTGGATAGTGGGCAGCAGGTGGTCGGCCAGGGTGTCATCGGTGAGCTGCACGGCCGTGCCCCGTTCCGTCAGGTAGTCTGCATTCACCTTCTGGTAGCGCCAGGCCCAGGCCAGTGGGATCAAAATGGCGGGCAGGCCGAACGCCGGACATTCACCCAACATGCTGGCCCCGGCGCGGGCCACCACCAGGTCAGCCGCCCGATAAGCCGCCCCCATCTCCTCATGCAAATAAGGATACGGCCGATACCACTGTTTTTGCTCATCCGTTAAACCCTGCCAGTTGGCCTCCACTTCCGGCCAGGTGAGTGTGCCGCTCACGTGGATAATTTGTGTTCGCGCCAACAGTTCCGGCAGGCAGCCCATCAACGCCCGGTTAATCTTCTGCGCGCCCCGGCTGCCGCCAAACACAAACAGCGTGGGACGGCCTGGCGTTAAATTAAACCGGGCCAGCGCTTCTTCTTTGCTCAATTGCAAGGCATCTCGCAGTTCCGGGCGCACCGGGTAGCCCGTTACCACCAGCTTTTGTGGTGGTACAAAACGAACGCTGTCTTCTGTGGTAGCCGCGATTTTGCGGGCAAAACGGAGCGAAAATCGCACCGATGCCCCCGGTTCCACGTCCGGCAGGTAAATGACAATGGGCACACCCTGGGCGCGGCAGGCCAGCGTGACCGGCGCGGCCATGTAGCCGCCGGTCATAAACATCACGTCCGGGTGGAAGCGGCGCACGATGCGCAACGATTTCGGCAGGCTGGCGGCCAGCCGCGCCCCATTTTTTAGCTTCAGGGGCAGTGATACCCCGGCAATCGCGCCGCCGCTAATCGTTTCCAGCCGCAAACCAACCCTGGGTACTAAACTCTCTTCCATTTCACCTTTGGTACCAATCCAGAGGATGTCCTCCTGAGAAATGCTTGCTTTTTGTAATTCGGTGGCGGCGGCTAGAGCTGGGTAAATGCCGCCACCCGTGCCACCCGCGCAGATGAGAACTCTCATTTTCAAGAAGTGAGCGGTGAGCGGTTAGCAGTAAGCAGTAACTCCACTACTCACTGCTAACCGCTTACTGCTCACTGTTTACTGACAGGCTGCGGCCGTTTCTGGATGGCCTGGTCGCGGGAAATACTGAGCAAGAGGCCAACGGCCGTAAGCGACACCACCATAGACGAACCACCGTAGCTGAGAAAGGGCAGGGGGATGCCGGTGAAGGGGATGACGGCCGTGATCACCGCCACATTCATCAACGCCTGATATCCCAGCCAAAAAGTAATGCCCAATGCCAGCAAAAAGCCAAAATTGTCCCGCGCGTTTCGGGCCACCCGAATACCACGCCACATCAACATGATCAGCAGCCCCAACACCGTCAGACTGCCCAGCAATCCTAACTCTTCGCCTAACACGGCAAACACACCGTCCGTGTGCGCCAGCGGCAGCGGGCCAAACTTCTGTGTGCTTTCACCCAATCCCACACCAAAAATGCCGCCGCGCCCCAATGCGATCAACGTTTGTTGTACATGCCAACTTGCATCCTCTGGGTTACGCAGGGCGGTTGTATACGCATCCATACGTGCCGCCGCGTGCGGCAGCGCATACGCCAGAAAGAGAAAAACCGCGCCCCCCACCAGCCCGGCAATGGCAAACTGTCGCCAGTCGGCCCCGGCCACAAAAAAGATGGTAAAGCTGACCAGGGCGATCAGCGCGGCCGTGCCCAAATCTGGCTGCTGCACAATCAGGGCACAAATGACGCCGGTAATGATGGAAAAGGGAATCAGACCATATGTCACCAGCTTGATGCGGTCGCCTTTGGTGGAGAGCCAGTGCGAAATGTAGAGAATGGTTGCCAGCTTCGCTACTTCGGAAGGCTGATAAGAACCTTCATAAAAACCACGCTGTGCCCCCAGAAAACTTTCGCCAAAAAAGAGGACAAAGAGCAGCCCAAAGAGCGTCGCCCCCATGAGCGGAATGGAAAAGCGGCGCAGGACGTGGTAATCAAACTGCATAACGATGAACATGCAAGATAGCCCAATGGCTAAGGCGGTAATCTGCCGCCGGAAGTAATAGGTGGGGTCGTCCCTGAAACGCATCCCATAGTCAAAGGTGGTGCTGTAGACCATCAGCAGGCCAACGACCAGCAGCCCGGCGACGGCCAACAGCAGCCAGTAATCAAACTGAAAACGCAGCGCGGGGTTCACGCGGCTGCTCTTTTTGCGGATAACGGTTACGTTTGCCATAGGTTTGCGCTAGACATCCGATTTTTTTGAAAAATCGGATGTCTCCATTACAACTCATTCACCATCTCTCTAAATTTCTCGCCGCGCTCGGCGAAATCTTTGAAGGCGTCGAAGCTGGTGCCACCGGGGGAGAGGAGAACGATGTCGCCGGACACGGCCGTCCGCCCCGCCACCTCCACCGCTTTTGCCATTGTCTCTACCCGTGTAATGAGACCTGACAGGTTTTCAAAACCTGTCAGGTTTAGTTTCTTCTCCAGCAGTTCAGCCAGCTCACCAAACAGGATGACGTGCTTCACGCGCCGGGCCACCACCCGCGCCCACTCATCCCACTGCATATCTTTGTCGCGGCCACCGGCCAGCAAAATGAGCGGTTCGTCAAAGGCGGCCAGCGCCGCCAGCGCCCGCTCCGGCGCGGTGGCGATGCTGTCGTTGATGTAGCGCACGCCATTGATCTCTCGCACCGGTTCCAACCGGTGTTCCACGCCGGTGAAGGTGCGGATGGCTTCATACATCGCCTCAGCCGGAATACCGGCCGTGTCGGCCAGGGTCATGGCCGCACACACATTTAGCAGGTTGTGGCGGCCGTGTAGTTGCACATCGTCCACGCGGCACACGGCCGTTTCGTGCCCATTGCGCAGCCAGATTTTGCCATTGTGCAAAAAGGCGCCGTCGGCCACCGGTTTTTCCAGGCTAAAGAGGCGCAAACGGCCGTGTACCAACGGCCGTAAGGCCAGCGAACCAGGATCATCCAGACAGAGCACGGCCGTGCCATCCCCATCCTGATAGCGCAAAATGTTCCCCTTCGCCTGAGCATAGGCGGCCATCGTCTTGTGTCGGTCTAAATGGTTGGGTGTGATGTTCAAAACGGCAGCAATGGGTGGGCTTTGTTCCCAAATCTCTAGCTGGAAGCTGGAGAGTTCCTGCACCACCACGTCATCCGGTTCCATTTTGTGCAAATCGGCAATCAGCGGACGGCCAATGTTGCCGCCCACCCAGGTACGCCGCCCGGCCACCTGGGCCATCACGCCGGTCAGGGCCGTTGTCGTCGTCTTGCCCGCGCTGCCGGTAATGCCGATCACGGCCGTGGGCGTGCGCCGGATAAACTCTTGCTCATCATTGGTGATGGGCAGGCCCCGCGCCCGCGCCGCCTGCACAAAGGGAGCATCGGCCGGTACGCCGCCGCTAATCGCTAAAATGTCCGTTCTCTCTAATAAAGTCATCGGATGTTCTCCTAAGACCAGTTCAATCGGTAAATCGCTCAGGTCTGCCAGCTCTGTCGCCAACTTCTCCGCCGGGCGCAGGTCGGAAATGGTCACGGCCGCGCCCACGCCGACAGCAAAACGGGCCAGCGCCTTGCCCTGCCGCGCCAGACCCAGGATGAGGAGTCGTTTGCCTGTTAAAGCGTCCATCTTCCAGTGAGCAGTAAGCAGTAAGCAGTGAGCAGTTTCCCTTACTGCTCACTGCTTACTAAATCAAAGCCAGCGCCATGCCAATCATCGCTCCGGTGAGGCCGATGAGCCACCAGCGCTGCACAATCTGGGTTTCGCTCCAGCCGAGCAGGACGAAGTGGTTGTGCAGGGGGGACATTTTGAACGGCCGTATATCCCGCCCCAAAAAGCGCCGTGACAAGACGGCCGAGGCCACCTGCAACATCACCGAAATCAATGTCGCCACCGGGATGATGGCAATGATGGGCAAAATGAACCACTGGTTGGTGAGCAAAGCCACCACACCCAGCGCGCCACCCAATGGCTGCGAGGCCACATCACCCATAAACATTTGCGCCGGGTGGGCGTTGTACCAGAGGAAGGCAAAACAGGCGCCGACGGTTACAAAGGAAAAGGTGATGAGAAATTGCTGGTCTTGCATGGCGGCCACAATGCCATAGGCCACAAAACAGGTGGCGGCAATCAGCCCGGCCAACCCATCCAGCCCGTCGGTAAAATTCATGGCATTGGCTGACCCGGCAATGACGATGACGGCGATAGGGATGTAAATGGGGCCAATATCAATCAGGACAGGCACGGTGGGAATGGCCATGTAGCCGTGCCCATCGTTCACCACGAAGTAGATAGCCAGCGCCGCGGCCAGAGCGATCCCCAGTTGAAACCAGATTTTGGTGCGGGCCAACATGCCCACACCCGGTTTCTGGCGAATGCCCTGGTAATCGTCAATGCCGCCCAAAATGGCATAGGCGACCATGACGCCCAGGGGGATGATGATACTTCGGGCGATCTCAATGGTCTGCACCAGGGCCACCGTATTGACGACAATGGTGATCAACACCACCCAGCCCACAATGAGGATGCCGCCCATAGCCGGGGTGCCCATTTTGGTCATGTGGGACTGCGGCCCTTCAATGCGAATTTGTTTGCCCAGGCGTAAACGGCGCATCATTTCGATGAACGGCCGTCCCCAGATGACGGCTAATAAAAAGGTAAATCCACCGGCGGTTAGTGCAAAAGGCATAGGTGTTTGTAAAACGTAAAACGTAAAGGATTACGTTTTACGTTTTGTGTTCCAATAGCGTCACAATCCGATCCATGCGCATCCCATAAGAACCTTTGATCAGGATGATGTCTTGTGGCTGGATGCGGGCGGCAATGACGGGCACGGCCGTAACCGCATCCGTCGCCAATGCCACATTGTCCGGGTGCAAACCTGCTTTTACCGCTTCCTCGGCAATCCAGCGGGCGCGTGGGCCAATGGCAATCAGTTCCTGGCACACATCGGCCACACGACGGCCTACCAGCCGGTGTGACGCCTCTTCCAGGTAGCCCAATTCCAACATGTCGCCCAACACGGCCATCTTGCGCCCCGGAAAATCTTCCAACAAATTGAGTGCGGCCAGGGTAGATTCAGGGTTGGCGTTGTAGCTGTCGTCAATGATGAGCGATTGGTTGGGGCCGGGCGCGGAAACAACTCGTAGCTCGACGGCCGTTTGCTGCAAGCCGCGCACAATGTTGTCCCAACTCATGTTCAAGGCAAGGCCCACGGCCGTCGCCCGCAGCGCGGTGTGTACACTATGGCGGCCAATGAGGGGAGCTTGAATGTGCAGGTGGTCACGGCCGTGATGCAACACAAAGCGCACCCCATCCAGTCCTCTGGATTCAATCTGGTCGGCCCACAAATCGGCGCGTTGATCTAAACCATAGGTAAAAACCCGCGCCGGGGTGAAATCGGCCATACTCATCACCCGGTCATCGTCCCGGTTCAAAATGGCGACACCATGCGCGGGCAATGCTTTCACCAGTTCTTGTTTGGCAGCCACAATCGCTTCCATACTGCCCGCCCGCTCCAGATGCACCGGCCCGATCAGCGTGACAACGCCAATCTCTGGTCGCGTCATCTCGCACAGGGTGGCAATCTCGCCGGGCACATACATCGCCATCTCCAGCACCGCTTTTTGGTGGTGTGTTTCCAGGCCAAACAAGGCCATCGGCAGCCCCAGGATGCTGTTGCGATTGCCGGGCGATTTGAACGTGTTGAACTGCTGCGCCAAAACCGCATGAGTTAGCTCTTTGGTGCTGGTTTTACCCACGCTGCCGGTGATGCCGATGACCTGCACCGCGAAGCGAGCGCGCCACGCTCTGGCGGATGCCTGTAAGGTGGCAATAGGATCGCTTACCACCAGACAGACGGGCGTGGTCACGCTTAAGGGCTGGGGGAACGGCAGAGGCGGACCAGCGCGAAAATCAATCATGGCGTGGTCGCCTTCTATGGGCCGTGCCACCAATGCCGCAATCGCTCCGCGGGCAAAGGCCTCGGCTACAAAGTCGTGCCCGTCCACATGCTCGCCACCATAGGCGACAAACAGGCAGCCAGGCGCTACTTCGCGGCTGTCCATCACCACAGCCGAAACGGCCGGTTCTACACCGGTCGCCGTGTACTCTGGTATCAGGACGTTGAAAAAATGGGCAAGAGTTAACATTTCCAAAGCGAGCAGTCAGCAGTTGGCAGTGAGCAGTGTTACTTTTACCGCTTACCGCTCACTGCTTACTGCTAATTCCCTCTCGCCTCCATCACGTCCGCCTGCAAACGGACGTTATCGGGCGGGATGTCTAACAGCACCACTAACTCATCGGCCAGGTCGGCAAAGGCGGGGGCGGCGGTCAGCGAACCCCAGGGCTGTGTTTTGGGCCGATCCAGTTTGACAAAAATGATAATTTCCGGGTTATCGGCGGGTAGCCAGCCAACGAAGGAGCCGATGGTATCATCGGGCAGGTAAATGCCGTTTTCAGCAATTTGGGCGGTGCCCGTTTTACCGGCAATCGTGTAGCCTTCGATGCGGGCTTCGGTGACTTCGCGGGCAACGGCCGTGATCGCCATGGCATTCACCTGCTGTGCCACCTCCGGGCTGATGGGCCGGCTTAACTCTCTGGGTTCATGCACGAACGTGCCGTTTTCGCCGCGAATCTCTTGCACGATGTAAGGCTGCATGATGACGCCATTGTTGGGAATAGCGGAAATGGCGGAGATCATTTGCAGCGGCGTGACGGCAATGCCTTGTCCATAGGCATTGGTGGCTAACGTGGCTTCAGTCCAGAATTCAGATCCGGGCAGCCACATCGTGCCGCTGGCTTCAGACATCAGGTCAATGCCCGTCGGCCGGCCAAAGCCAAATTTTTGCATGTAGTTGTAATAGAGGTCCGGCCCCAATGTGGTAGCCAGGGTAGCTGCCCCCACGTTTAATGAGCGTGCCAACAGGGTGGTCATGTCGGTGACGCCAGGGGCGCTGCGATCCCAGTTGTAGGTGCGATGGCCGCCTATTTCCAGCACACCGGCATCGTAATAAGTGGATTGGGGGGTAAACAAGCCTGAATCGAGGGCGGCGGCCATCGTGATTAATTTCATCACCGAGCCGGGTTCGTGCTGTTGCTGCACGGCCGGATTTTGCAACGTTTCCCGGTCTTCATCATAAAACTGATAAGGGTCATAACAAGGCCAACTGGCCATGGCCAGGATAGCCCCGGTGCGCGGATCCATCACGATAATTGACCCACTTTGGGCGCGGTAGGTTTGCAGAGCGCGGGCCAGGTGTTGCTCCACCAGATATTGCATGGAGCGGTCAATGGTCAGAACGAGGTCTGCGCCTTCGTGGGCGATGACGTTTTGTTGTTCGGTGAGCGGGGAGATATTGATTACGGCCGTAGCCGCTTCCCCAGCTAATTCGCGTTGGTAATATCCTTCTACGCCTGCGCCGCCGTTCCCTTCAAAATCTACATAGCCCAGTTCATGGCACATCAGTTCTCCCTGAGGGTAAAAGCGACGTGGCAGGGGGTCTAGCTGGATTTCGTCAGCGTATTCCAGCGTGTGGATCGTGTTAGCAATCTCTTCGGAGACTCGCCCGGCTAGCAACACAAAGGGGATGTCGCTTTGCAGGGCCCCCAAAATCTCGTAGCGTGGTTTCTGCAAAATCGTTGCCAAATCAGTTGCCATCTTCTCCGGGTCGGAAACAAGCCGAGGGGAGACGCCCACCTGATAATCGGCCGTATTGGCGGCTAATACCGCACCGTTGCGGTCGTAAATAATGCCCCGGTCTGGGCGGGCAATCACACGGACTTCATTCGTGGCTTTTTCAGCCCAGGTTGTGGCTTCTATTACCTGAAACAAGATCAGACGCCCCATAATGATGATGGTAGCGACGGCCAGCCCAACAGTGACCAGTCTCAAGCGGCGCTGCTGGCTCTTATTCATTAGCTGCACCCTGGACAAAACCGTTAACACGGCCCCGTAGTGCCAGCCAGAGGGCGGCGTTCATGGTTTCAGGAGGTGGTGAGGGGGAAACGGCCGTTGCCGCCGCCACCGTCGCCAACGCACTGTTCTCTATCGGGTAATCAGGCACAATGATGTATTCAATATCATCTGGATTAGCGGGGACAAAGCCCAGGCGCGCTGCCTCGGCCTGTAAGCGGTCTAGTTGTTGGGCTTCAGCAATTTGTCTTTCCAGGGCCGCATTTTCTCGTTTGAGCGTTTCCATCTCCGCTTGCATAATTTGAATACGCCGCCCCACACTGGCAATGCGGCTGGCCTGGCTGACGTAAATGGTGCCCACTAAGGCTGCCAATACTAAAATGACCGCCCAACCTAACACGGCCTGTGCTTCTGTCAGGGTATGAAAACGGCGGAGTTGGTCACGTGTTTTCTGGGCCATCGTGGTCATGTTAGTCGCATAAGCTGAGTTCTTTGAGAAGCTCAGTTTCTCTCAATCTCCAATTTTTCCACTACCCGCAAACGCGCACTGCGGCTGCGGGGGTTCTGTGTTACCTCTACGGGTGACGCCTGAATAGCTTTTTTTGTCAGCAAGTGCAGGATGGCTGGCCCACTATTTGGGGTTGCCGGATAACCTGGTGGTGGTGTGCGGTCCTGGCTTAGGTGACGAAATGTTTGTTTCACAATGCGATCTTCCAGAGAGTGAAAGCTGATAACAGCCAGATGGCCGCCGGGCGCGAGTAATTCAATAGCAACTGCCAGCCCTTTTTCGACCTCTTCCAGTTCGTGATTAACAGCAATACGCAGGGCTTGGAAGACCTGGGTGGCCGGGTGAATAGGTTTAGGGGTGTGGATGTGGGCGGCAATGCAGTCGGCCAGTTGGGTGGTGGTGGTAAACGGCCGTGCCCCCACTACCAACCGCGCAATCTTCCGGCTTTGCTGCTCTTCGCCGTATTCCCAAAACAGGTTGGCAAGTTCGGTTTCGGGCAGATTGTTGATCAGGTCGGCGGCCGTTTCCCCTTTGGTAGGGTCAAAGCGCATATCGAGCGGGCCTTCCTTCATAAAAGAAAAGCCGCGTTCGGAGTCATTCAACTGGCGGGAGGAGAGTCCCAAATCCAACACGATGCCGTCCGGTTGGGCAAAACCCATCAAGGGGGCAAACTGCCCCATTTTGGTATAACTGGCATTGACAAATGCCACCCGGTCACCAAAAGCGACCAACTGCTCTTTAGCAAATGCAATCGCCTGGGGGTCTTTGTCAAATGCCAACACCCGTCCAGAAGGAGCCGACTGCTCCAGGATACCGGCCGTGTGTCCACCTGCACCCACCGTACCGTCTATGTAACGGCCGTTACGCTCCGGCAGCAGCAGCGCCAGCACTTCATGTAACAGGACAGGGGTGTGTTCTTGGAGGGTGTCCATGTGAGCAGGTGTTTTAGTATTTTTGTGATTTTGTGCCTTAGTGTTTTGGTGTTTACGAAAGCACAAAAACACGCAAACACAAAAGTACTATATTCCCAAATCCTCCCAGCGGCCTACATCATCATTGCTTTCAATGGATTGGCGCACGGCCGTCCAGGCATCGGTACTCCATAATTCCAGATAATGAAACATGCCGGCGATGACCACGTCCCCATTGATCCCGGCAAAGTCACGCAGGTAGGGGGGCAGCAAGATGCGCCCCTGGCGGTCAGGCTGTAGATCAGTAGCTCCGGAAAAGACGCGGCGGCGGAACATGCGCATATCTTCATCGGCTAACGGCCGTTCCGCAATCCGCTGCGCTAACTCCTGCCAGCCATCCAGGGGAAAGAGCATCAAGTTCTGGTCGAACCCACGTGTCACCACCAGCCCAGAAGCCAGCAACCCGCGAAACTTCGCCGGAATCGTCAGCCGCCCTTTTTCGTCAATGGTGTGAGTGTATTCGCCTAAGAACATTGGTTGCCAATAGACCTGACAAGGTTCAAAAACCTGTCTGGTCTTGTTTGTAGAACATATGTTTCAATTGCGCCATTTTACCATACATTTTAGTGGGATTTTGCACTCATTTAACCCACAATGCCCCACTTTTTACCACAATAGGCCACAGTATACACCAAAGCCCCCCTTATGTGAAGGGTGAGGTTAACTTTCAGAGTCGCCCCCCACCATTTTCCTACTGGCAACAAAAAAGCCTGCTCTGAGTATCCAGAGCAGGCTTTTTAGAAGGGCGGTGGCTGGTAGCTGGGAGAAACCACCAACCACCAGCCACACTAATTACTGTTTGGCCCAGTTCACGGCGGCATCAAACAATGCCCACCCGTTAGCATTTAGAGCAGCAGCAGTGCTGTTTTCCAGGAAGAACCCGACCCGGCGTGCTGGCGCTTCCAGCCCCACCATAGTTGAACCTGGTTCATAAGCAAAGATGGTTTTCTCAGTGGTGTTGTTATCAATGGTGGCTACACTGATGGCGGTGGCGGTATTGGGTTCACCCATACTGAAAACCTGTCCACTAGTGGTCACAGTTTGTAACCCATTCGCCAAACCGGCCGCTAATGGATGAGATGAATTGACAATGTTGAGCTGGGTCTCACCATTATCCGTGCCAAAATCACCATTTCCGGTCATTCCCATATCATCCAGCAGACTGGATTCCCATAGCAGCACAGCTACAGGAACATCACGGAACTTGGTGTTAACCTGGTTGGCATTGACGGTAGAGGAAATGATAACCAGGTCTTTGCCGTTGGCGTCACTGGTAGTGGAGGCGCTGTCATCAACAATTGTGACCACGTTGCCCAATGCGAGAAGACGGTTGTATACGGCCGTGTCTGCCGCATTCAAACTCGCCGGATTGCCAACCACAAACAGGATCGCTGCAATCTCCGGGGTTGGTGACGGCGTAGGTGTATTGGTGGGCGCTGGCGTATTGGTAGGCAAAGGCGTGTTCGTAGGTGCGGCCGTTGGTGTACTCGTGGGTTGGGCCACATTGACAATCTCGAAATAGTTAAAATTGCCATTTGTTGCCCCTGTATTACCTGAAATCCGAACGATATTCGTACCCGCAAACAAGTTAATCATGATAGTAGCTTCACCCCATGTATCCCAACCACCAGTAGGAGCGCCACTAAATAGCCAGGGCCCTCCAGAAAAAGCGCCACTACTAACATTCACCTGGAGTGATGGGAATACATTATTGGGCGCGGCATAGCGGATCACCATGCCATAAGCCAGGTTAGCAGGCGCAGTGACTTCATATTCCACCCATTCCCCGGCCGCAACCCAGCCCAAATGAAAGCCCCCGCCACTATCTGTATTTATCGCCAGGTCAGGTCCTTCAGGGGATGGCCCGGCATCATTGCGATAAATAATACTGCCCGGCCCGCTGGCCGTGCTATCTAAAAAGGCTACATTCTGACCGCCACAGCGGAAGTTTTCCATTTGCACCCGGCCCGGCACGGCATAAGGGCCGCCAAAGAGACAAGGGGGAGTTGGCGATGGTGTAAACGTATTGGTCGGTGTAGGTGTATTCGAAGCTGTTGGCGTTGCTGTAGGCACTGGCGTATTGGTTGGCGCCAGCGTGGGCGGGGCCTCGGGATCAAAAGTAGGCGAAGGTGTAAGGGTAGGCGGTGGTGTATAGTTGGCCAGAACAGGTGGCGACACGGGCGCATCGGACACAAATTCAGAAAACACATTGCCAATGGTCGGTTCCAACACCTGCACGATCGCGTAAACGACCAGCGCCAGAAATGCTAATAATATGGTATATTCGATAATTCCTTGACCAGATTGGTCAGTGGCCAGCGTACACCTGTCTTCTGAATCTGCCTGGGTGTGGTCTCCCACAGATTGTGGAGTTGGCATTGAATGATCTTCATTAAATAATTGCTTCATAGGATACCCCCATCAGGAGGTATCGGGCAGGGAGTGCCTGCCCGATACTGGAATATACACGATCTATCTGGTGAGATAAGGCAAGCCATCTATTGTGATTTGCCAGACATAAGTGTCGCCAAAGCCAGTGCGATAACGGGCAGTCAAACGTCCCCCGTAAAATGGTACATAATCAGGGTCGGTGGGGTCATCGCCGGGCACGGTGATATTGTAAGCCGGGCTTACCCAGGTATTATTGCAGTTACCAGGACGACAGTTGCGCACTTCCCCGTCTGGATCAGGCACACCGTTTTGACCAAAAACCAAAGACCAGTCGGATTCCGCTAATGAATCGAAGAAAAAGGTAATGGGTGGCTGTGCCCCGGAGTCCGAATCGAACATGCTGACGGTGATCGTCTGCCCGGCCATTTCTGGGCCTACATATACCAGAGGAATGTCCATTAACCGCGTAAAATTGGAGTTCATGGGCAGGTTGCCAGAAGCGAATACTGTGACACCCTTTGAACTATGGCTGCCCAGATTGTTCAAGGCTGTTATGTTGCGGGCGTTGGCATCGCTGGGAATTAGGCTGACATAATTAGACGGCCCGGCCCATAATTCAAACCCGTTTTCGGAAGCGCCGTCTAGGGCGGTGATGCTCAGGTTGATATAACGAATGCCGCTCCCTGGCTCTACCAGAACACCTGGTGTTTCGCTGGTCAGGTCAATTTCGAAGTTGCCGGGCGAACCGGGATCAGTGGGAACGAATACCGGCTGATCATAGCTCTGGGCTGCACCGGGGGAGACCCAACGCATATCCGTATCATGACCGCCGTTATCCCGACTACCGCCTACCTGACCGGTATAAAAGGCCAGGTCCTGCCGAACGACAGTACCGTCCGGATTTTCTTTCCAATACCATAATTCAAATAATGTGCGTGTGTTGTAGGCCTCGTCATAGTTATTGACGGAGTTGCAGGTTCCATTTCCGGGAGGCGTGCCAATACCACGATTTTCATCTATGCGATAAAACCAGTAAGGGTTGACACGATCCAGCGGCAACGTGTTGTTATTGACAAGATCTAGCTCACCAGTAGGAATGAGGCAGGCATCTTTACGGCTGCCGGTGCAGGTGCCGGTGGTAGTGGCGGACATGCCCGCATCTTGAGCAGCATTGGTGCGAACGATGGTTAACGGTGAGGCCGGATTGGTTTTGTTGATGGAGTCTGGGTCCATGAGTTCCACACGCACGGTGTTATATGGATAATCGGGGGGAATCATGATGCGGTATTCGTAGGTAAATTCTCCAGGCGCCCAAGGGCTATTAAGCGGCGAAAAGGGGTCGCCAAAAGCGGTGCAGATGTTTTGGCCAAAAACTGATTGATTGGAGGTGCCCAGAATGCCATCTTCAATGCGGCGACTGGCATAGACGTTTGCCAGAGAGAAGACGGCCGCCGTGGCCGAGCGCGTGAGATCAATCGGTTCGTCAAAGCCCAGCACTTTGAGGAAGAAGGTTTCCACGGGCCAGGTGGCGGTGATGGCGTATTCTTTCGCCCCCAGCGCGGTTTGGGAGACAAAGAGATTTTCTGGCTCGTTGAGGGAAATGGTGACGCTGACGGGCATGCCGTTGGCATTCATAAATTGGGCGGATTTGGTGCGGGCGCGCGCTTCTATCGTCGGATTATTGGAGCCATTGAAAGACCAGCCGTCCAGCTCGGTGACGCCGGCAAGGGCGGCCGAGTCCATCGCTGCCTGGAGTTGGGAGCCGCGAGCAAAAACAAAACCGACATCGAGAGCGATGCCCATAAAGCCAATGAGCGCTACGAGGGCCAGGGCGATGAGGACGATGCTTTGCCCGGCCTCGCTGGCGGTTTGTGGTTTGGCAAATATTTTCCGAAAAAGATTTTTTGCGTTCATAAATTATTCCCCATTTGACAATTGAGATTAGAGACGAGAGAGTGGAGATTGGCGACTCCCCCACTCTCTCGTCTTACTCTGACTAGACCTGCTATATCTCAGGGTGTTTGCGTTTGCTGGCCACAAGAGGTATCCCAGCGGATGAATTCGGCCAGAACCCAACCTTGCGCAAGGTTGTAGCCATGTAGCCGGAAGATGCCAAAACGGCTGATGTGATATTGCCCGCCGTTGCCTTGTGCGTCAGATACATCCCAAAGGAGAAGCCGAAGCGTGCGGCGGTTAATGATATGCTCGTTTAAGGTTGCTTTTACATTATTCGCATTTCCGACGCCGGTGTTAGCCGCTACCCAATCTCCGACGTGCATTTGCTGGTCAGTAGGGTCACCAGGTTCAATATACCCATAGACGGTCCAACTGTAGCCTGAACCTGCGACGGGCTGTCCCTGAGCGCCACTATCGGTGTAATCCCGACTCCGACCAGGCCAATCCAGGATGTTGATGGTATTAGGAACGTTCCCTAAAAGACCTGTATTCCATCGTAACCAGCCGAAGTTACCACTGCCAAAGCCATTCCAGACGCGGTAAACATAACCTTCGCGGGCGCCTGGTGAGTTTTGGGTTGGAATCAGGGGTTCGTTATCTTCATGGCTAATAAACTGTTCGTATGTCGGTCTGGTGTATTGTGGATTAGGCCCGGTGTCAAATTCGTTTGAATTAGGAAATGGGCTACTGCCGGTGCCAGGTGGGGTTACGGAGCGAATACCTTCATGAACAATGATCGGGAAGGCATCACAGCCGTCTGTAGCCTGGGTGCTGAAACCTAACACGCGCATGACGGTGAGTTCCTTGACGGATTTGTAGCCAACCAGGGCCGGAATGACGTTTAGCCCCAAAATGGAATCAATGTCGTGGATGGCAAAAGTGCCCACAAATTCCAGATCACCGGCAATGCCAGCCTGGGTATTACCAAATTCATCACGCTGGAGTTCTTCCAATACCTCGGTTTTGACCTCCTCTTCATCTACCAAAGGGGCGTCGGTGGTATTGGAGATGCCGTAGATGTGGTTGAATTGCCAGGTTTCTTCCAGGATGGCATTGCCGTCCTCGTTTACTGTGCCGCGCACGACCCAAACATCCCATACTTCTTCGTTGAGTTGCAGGGTTTGGGTGACGGCGTTGAGAAGGACGGTGTTCATACCGGCGTCTTCACCACCGTCGGCGCCAAAGCGGGTGGCGGCACGGGAGGCGCTGGTGACGCGGTTTTGGGTCACCAGGATGTTGGCGATTTCTACCAGCCCGGCCAACATGATGATGAAAATGGGGAAGAACAGAGCTACTTCAACCAGGCTTTGACCACGTTGTGAGCTTTTGCTTGGGAAAATGTGTAAACGCTTCATCTTTTACCTCTTTATTTAATCAATCAACTTACGGTACGGTTTCGTTTTCTAAAATTTCGCCGGAAGTGGCGTCAATCAGCATTTTGAGAGCACGGCCGTTTTTGAGCGAGATGAGATTGACCTGCCATTCCATACGGCCGTCGCCGGCATCATCATTGGCATCCAGCATCATAACCAGGGTCACAACCCCTTCATCAGTAATAAACTGGCTGCCCCCTTGCGTGAGCATGGTTTCAATGGCCTCGTGACTGTCCAGATTCCACCCGGTGGCTTGCAGCGGCGAGGATTCTTGCGTATGTTCACCCTGTGATACCACGGTGGCCGTATCCTCCACAACGGAAATGACAGCTATTTGCCGGGCGCCGGGCGAATAAAAGGTAAAACCCCAGGTGGTTTTGCCATCGCGCAGGCTTTGGGCGCTCGTCCCTTGGGGCCAGGTGGCGGAACCATTCAGTAGTTGGGCGTCTGGTTGCCAGGTCACGGCCGTTTGTTGGGCCAGAGCATAGGCCACTTTAGCCGTGTCTCCGGCAAAGACGGAGGTGGGGGCAACATCGTCTGCGCGTTGAGCCAGTACCGTTGCAGAATTGGCGGCGGGGCCATCGGCCGACCGTCCCGACCCGTACCAAAACACC
The DNA here is from genome assembly GCA_964467705.1 of uncultured Ardenticatenaceae bacterium. GTDB lineage: Bacteria > Chloroflexota > Anaerolineae > Promineifilales > Promineifilaceae > CAADGU01. The sequence continues at coordinate 24,518 of CAYXUZ010000052.1, forward strand.
AACGACAGGGCCGCCACTGCCACCAACAGTAGCACCAAAACAATGCCTAAAATCCATTCCAAACGGTTCATAAATCGTTATTGTCAAACCCAAAGGATTTTCTGAAAGAAACCCTTTGGGTCTGATTCGGCTCACGGTTTCCTGATTACCGGCAAATAGACGGCCGGATCATTCCGTACAAAACGAATTTGGGGTGGGAGAAACTCCGTGTTGCCGCCTTGCTGGATGACCGTAATTTCCTGATAAACCAGATACACCCACCAATTCTCATGCACCTTTAGACGCGGATTGATAGCCCGGTTTTGGATGGGTGACACAATATCCTGTGGGCTGGTCGCCCACCTGCCACAATCGTTTGTGCCCAATATCTGCTCTGTATCTCCAGCTAGAATTCCATGGAAGTAGGCCATAATACAGCCATTGATACTGCCCATGGTAGGCGCCATGTCGTAGGGGTCATCGGCGAAAACACCTACAAATTGTCCAGACACGTTGCTGGTAGATTGCCAACTGGTGGTCGCCAGACAATTGGCCGCACACTCAAGATAGCCAATAAATTGTTCATCCACATCCAGCCGATTGGCATAGGTGACATGCAAGGATGACCCTTCCAGTAAAATATCGGGTTGTTTGGCGTTATAAACGATGCCTGGCGTGGAGCTAACAGGAGAAATGGCAATTGGCCCCTCCCACGTCACCTGATTGCTACCTTCATTTACTGTGCCACGCGCATAATAAACCCGTGCGCCTGAAATGGTGGGAATCAATATGCCTTCTTCCCAGACAAGATGCACAGTATTGCCGCTGACAACCATCGCAGGCCGGACGGCGATATTGCTGCGGTTTAGCTGGCTGCTAACAGGGAATGTGTTTCCACCGTCTAAGGAGCGGCGAAAGCGAAGGAAGTATTGCCCATTATTGAATTCACCCCAAATGACGTTCAGGCGATTATTTGTGCTGGCGACAATGCGGGGGGCATAGACGGCTGCATTTGATCCTGTCACGTTTGAAAGAATGGTTGACCCATTACTGGCCCATTGGTTCTGCCGGGCGAAATGAATTTCGGTATCACCCTCGCGCCAGACGGCGTGGGCGTTATTACCCTGGTAGGTAATGTCCAGTTCGGTAGAACGGGCCGGGCTGGTGTGGATGGGCAGGGGCATACTGTTGATCCCTGGTGACCAGGTCGTGCCATCGTCAACAGAGGTGCGGTAGTAAAGATCGGTACTGGCTTCGTCGTCGGCGATGGTCTGGATGAGAAAACCAACCATAATGGTGCCGTTGTTGGCAGATGCGACAACGGGCAGCCTGGCCCCGTGGGGAGCATAGGTGGCTTTTGTGATTTCAACGGCCGTCGTCCAATCAGGATAACCGGCAACTGCCTCTGGTTCTGCCGGTTCTTCTGGCTCAGCCCTGACTGCCTGGAAAACCAGCAGCAAGACTCCTATGAGCATAACCAGCGTAAGCCGTTTTAGTACAGTTTCTTTCATCATAAGACCTGTCGTTGTCAAGCGAATGTGCGGTTGCCGTTTAGTTGTTATAGGGACACGGCCGTTCCAACATAATCACATGCGCTGTGGTATTGGTGGGGACGACCCCTGTCAGGAATCCATACCAATCCTTACCATCAATGACGATGCAGCCAGCCACCGTATACGTAGTCGTGGGGGCAGCTACGCCGGTAAAAGCATAAAAACCATTGATATCTGATTCTGTCGTGCGGATCACCGCACTGGTCGAATCGTCAATCAGATAAATTTGGGCGCGGAATTGCAAAACTAAATCATCGCCCAGCGTCAGAGCGCCACCACTGATTTCATCCACACCACCACCCGGCGTAGGCGAAGGGGTCGGTGTGGCTGCGGGCGTGACCATCACAGCCAATCCTTCTGTAATGTTATTGGTTTCATCCGTCTCAATTACCCGTTCCAATGAGTCCACAAAACCATAGACTGAATTGGAAGCACCTGGTGTTGGTGGGTTGGCAAACCCCAACTGCGACGTGATGGTGATCATTCGACTATTACCCCCGCCCAGGGAACTGACGGCCGAATACCCATCACTCTCTGTAATCGGAATGGTTGTGCTCAACACCAGGGTGGGGTTGGGGTCCAGATAGATGTCAACGAAGAATTGGCTGTTCACGTCAATGTCACCGGCGTTGGTGATAGGCACACGGAATTGCACCGGCTGGTAAGCTATAATGGGCGGTGTGCTGACCAACTCTGGCGGCCCAAAAACGACCAGATCCGGCGGCGCTGGTGTATGGGTAGGTGTGGTGCCCGGCGTCGGCGTGGGGAATTCGGTGCAAGGAACGTAAAACAGTTCATAATCAGTAGCGCCACCACCGGCTACGGCCGTGATCGTATAAGTTGCTGTCACCTGATTCAAAGACCGGGTAAATGATTGCGTAAACGACCCCGCATGTTGACCAGCCTGCCAGTTTTGCAGCAAGTTGCCGTTCCAAAACACCGTCAATGATTGGTTTGTCGGCCAGTTTATAAATGTAACCGAAAACTGTACCAGATCAGGATTCTGCGCCGGCGTACCACAGGAAGGCTGTACCACAATATAAGGAGAATTTGGTGTAGCCGTGGGTGGTGGTGTATAGGTGGGTGACGGTGTAGGCGATGGCAGCGGCGTCAGGGTAGGAGTAGGCGTCGCTGTTGGTGGAGCGCCTAACACAATGGTCGTATCTGTCGTGCCATCATTGCTGATAGCGGCCAATACGTGGTTGATGATCAATTCGCTGGGGGGTACAGAAACGGTCACAAAGCCGGGGCAGGCATGGTTATTAAACGGCCCGGCTAGAGTGCCAACGCCAATTGGCTGGCTGTTGTCCGTCAGGTCTACAATCGTGACGATAGAGCCAACCTCCCCTGTGATATACACAAAATCTTGTGTTTCAACTACATACCCTTCAAACTGGACGGGGCAAATGGGATTTACCGTATTCGTTGCCGTAGGGGTGATAGGGGTTGGGGACGGCGTGTCAGTGACAATAGGTGTGGGAGTAGGTGATGGCGTGACCCCCGGCGTGGGTAGTGGTGGTAAATTAGGCGGTAATGATTGACCGGTGGTGCTGCTCAATTGCCCAAAGGATTCATTATTCAAAACTTCCTGCCCAAATACCGGAATGGCGGTGCGAATCGGGCGGAAAAAAGGCGTAATAATGGGCACCTGATACATAACCCGGACAATCACCGGGTTATCCGGGATGCCCGCAAAATCATATTGCAACTGCCCAAACTCGTTTGCTCCCCACACTTCAATGTTGTAGTAATTATCATCTTCAAAAGAGGTAGAGATTTCATTGAGCGGCAAACCGCTTAATGCCTGATGGGCTTCAGCAATGACGGAAGCCAGCCGCAAGTCTGTACAGACATTGCGGCCACCTTGCTGCGCTGTTTGCTGGAATTTAAGCGGCGCAAAATCTACGGCGCAATCAGGCGTTTCAAAATGACCGGTGACGGCATAACGCGCTCCTTCACGAGCGGCGTGTTGCACGGTGTTCCAGGCCCATAGAATACGGGCGCTTTCAATCAATAAAAAGATCATCATGAGCAATGCACCAATGATGAGCGCAAATTCGACAAGTGCCTGACCGGGTGAATTCTGAAGTTTGTGTCTGAAATGATTCATTTCAATTTATCCCCTAACCCTTTTGAAAGATGGAAGGGTTGTTTAGAAAATAAAATTGCTATACTCACAACGAGTTTTTACAATACAAATTAGTGCTAATGATACGCGGTCAATGCCAATTAAGCGTTGATCAAGCGTTGATCCGTTGTTATTCTGAACAATTTTGGCAATCGTGGCATATGACAAAGGTACTAAAACTCTCGCTATTAGGCCCGCTGGAACTGGCATTTGATGATGTGCTTATCACTGATCTGGCGTCGGCAAAGGCGCAGGCGTTGTTGTGTTATCTGGTGATGAACGGCCGTGCCCATTCGCGCCAGGCATTAGCCGGGTTGTTATGGGGAGATTTGCCGGAAGCAGACGCCCGCCGCAATTTGCGTGGTGTTGTGATGAAGTTGCGCTCACTATTTGATCCTTATTTGCTGGTCAATTTTCAAACCATTGGCTTTAACCAACAATCTACCTATTGGCTGGATGTAGAACAATTTCATGCCGGAATGCCGACCGGCAGCCCCACACATGATCTGGCGCACCTGCGCCGCCGCGCTGCACTTTACCGGGGCGAATTTTTGGAAGAGCTATTTGTGCGCCAGGCGCCTGAATTTGAAATATGGTTGCAACAACAGCGTACACAGCTGCACCAGCAGGCAGTTGCCATTCATGCGTTGTTGGCTGATGGGTTGCGCCAGCAGGGAGAATGGGAAGAAGGGGTGCATGTTGCCCGTCGCCTGGTTGAATTGGACAGCACACGTGAATTTAGCCAACAATTATTGATGCGACTGTTGGCTTTTAGTGGGCAGCGGGCCGCCGCGTTGACCCAATTTGAACAATACCGGGCGCAGTTGCAGGCGGAATTGGGGGTAGATGTATCGGCGGACACGGCCGTACTCGCCGAGCAGATTCGCAATGGGGAACTTGACCGGGTGATGGGGTGGCAAGGTGACAAGGTGACATCCTCTCACCCCATCACCATATCACCCCATCACCTTGTCACCACTTCTCCCTTCATCGCCGGGCCGCCCATCACCCAACCGGCCCGTTTTTTTGGCCGGGAGCGGGAGGTGAAACGACTGTTTAATTTGTGGCGGCAACGGCCGTTACAAAACGCCGCCATCATTGGCCCCCGCCGCAGTGGGAAAACGTCGTTACTCCATTATTTGCGCCTGATAACCGTGACGCCGCCAGAGGGGTTACGGCCGTCGCAAGAACAACACTGGCTGCCTGACCCCGCTGCTTATCGTTGGGTATTTGTGGATTTTCAAGATGCACGCTTTGGTAATGCGGCTTATTTACTGCGTTATTTATTAGTGGAAATGGGTCTGCCCGTGCCGGACGACTGTCGGCTGGATTATTTTTTGGATGTGGTGAGTGGGCGGTTGCAAAACCTGACCATCATTCTCTTTGACGAAATTGGCGTGGCCATGGAACGTTACCCGGAACTGGATGATACTTTTTGGGAAAGCCTGCGCTCATTAGCCACAAATCAGGTAGACGGCCGTCTGGCCTTTGTGTTGTCCAGCCATGAGCCGCCGGATGCGCTGGCCCGGCATCGTGGTTGGGGGTCGCCCTTTTTCAATATTTTTGGCTATACGGCCGTGCTTGGCCCCCTCACCGAAACTGCTGCCAGCGAACTGATCACCTCGTCCCCCCTACCCGTGCCCATAGAGGATGCCGCCTGGATGTTGGAAGTGAGCGGCCGTTGGCCCATGCCCCTGCAAATCCTCTGTCGGGAACGGCTGCTGGCTCTGGAAGATGGCGAAACCGGCGACGGCTGGCGTGAGGATGCGTTGCGCCAGGTGGGGCCATTTTTGAAAGATGACAAAGTGACAGGGTGACCCCTTCACCTTTTTGCCTTGTCATTCGTTATGGTTGGAGAAGCTATGCGCGGCGACCTACGCCATCGTTATACCGACGCTCCCCTATTGCCTAAAAGCCTCATCCTGGGCAGTATCCGGCTGCTTTTCTGGCTCTTTTTTCATCCCGCAGCCTGGCGCAACCATCTGGCGCGGTTGGATAACCGTCTGCCACCTGACTTTTGCCTGGCAGAATTGAACCAGAGTCATTGGCGCAGCACGGCCGTGTGGCGCTTCCTCATCCAGACCTTCCTTATCTGGCCCATTCTGGTGACTGTTCTACTGCTGATCGTGCTGTCCCTCTTGAGATTGCCCGTCACGGTGATCTTTTTGGGGGTGATGTTAGGCATGACGTTGGGGGTGATGACGGGGGTGGCCGCCAGTCTGGCGGGCAGTGTGGCTGTGGGTGTGGCTATGGGCATTGCCACCGGGCTGGCGACCGGCAT
>CAYXUZ010000052.1:30468-35443 GCA_964467705.1 uncultured Ardenticatenaceae bacterium
GTGAGCGCCGGCCTGATCACCGGCCTGACCGAGACGGCGACCGGCATCGGCGGCGGACTGCTGTTTAACGCCGGCAGCGTGCAGGTGAATGGCGTCCCTTATTCACTGGATGTCGTAGTCAGCGTGTTAATCGGCCTGATGAGCGGGCTGGCGGGTGGGCTGGCCTATGGCGTAGGCATGGGCATCACCCGCGAGAAGCGGGAGGAATTGTCGCTTTCGCTGGTGCGGCAGGTGAGTGGGGTGATATTGGGCGTGTTGATCGGTGTGGGGGCAGGGCAGTTGGCGGTGTTGGCGCAAAACACGGTGCTGGCGGGGGTAGCGGCGGCGCTGTTGTTTGGCACGGCCGTTGGCTGGCGCACCAATAATCTCCGGCGTGGTTTTCTGGCCGGCATTTTGTTTGGCATTGTCGTAGCGGGCGCGGGCTGGTTGGGCGGCACGGCCGGGGGGCAGGCGGTAGCCCTGATTTCCTTTGTCGCCGCCACCTTTGCCCTGCCTTACGCCCTGGCCGAAAAAGTGGCCGGTGCATGGGCGGCGGGGTTGGCGGGAGCGTTGGGCGGCGGGGCGGGGCTGTTCCTCTTTGTCACCGAAAATGTCTCCTTCTGGCCGTTTTTATGGTTCAGCCTGGCCGGTATTTTGCTGGGGCTAACACTCGCCTGGTGGCGGCCCGTACTCATGTATCCCTTTTTGTTGGCCTGGAATGGGCTGCTTTTCCAGCTGGATGAACGGCGGTTGAGGGCAGTCACAGGTGAGGCGCCCGTTTTTCGTCTCCATTCCGCCTTTTGGGACGAATTTCAGCGGTTGCCCCTGCTCAACCTGGATGAGTATCTGCTGTTTGTGCTGCACAAGGACACGGCCGAAGCCCGCACCGCCATGGCTTACCTCAGCAGCACCCGCCAGCGGTGGGCGGCTCAGGCCGCCCAGATTGAACTGGACGCCCGCCAGTTAGAACAGTGCAGCAGTGCGGCCGTCATCGCCGTCGTGCATCCAGGGGTGGCTACAGGTGATCTCACCGGCCCGGCCAGCGCCCTCTTGCGCAGCTTTAGCCGGGTGAGTAGCGATGTGGCCGCCGCCTTGCAGCAGGAGAGCGCCTACAACAAACGGCTGGCGCTGCACGCTGTTGAAGATCGGTTGGATGCTTTGCTGCGCGAATTGACACGCAGCAATGAACCGTATGCTGCCCGCTTCCGCCCTATTGCCGCCGAGTGGCGGCGCATCATCGGCCAGGAGGAGCAACTGCTGGCGGCCGAAGCGGAACTGCGCCAGGAGATTGACAGCCCGTACATCATTGGCGTGCCGCTGACGGAGAAGCAGGAGATTTTTATTGGGCGGACGGATGTGAGCGGGCGGATTGAACAGTTGTTGCGCGACCGCCGTCAGCCGCCACTGCTGTTGTATGGGCAGCGGCGGGTGGGCAAAACGTCGCTGCTGAATAATTTGGGGCGGCTGCTGCCGGGGGGGATTGTGCCGATGTTTGTGGATTTGCAGGGGCCGGCGTCGCGGGCGCAGGATGAGGCGGGCTTCCTTTATAACATGGGCCGGGGCATGTCCCAGTCGGCGCAGCGGCAGCGGGGCGTGGAACTGCCGCCGCTAACGCGCGAGATGCTGGCCGATGACCCGTTTACGCAGTTTGACGAATGGCTGGATGCGGTGGAAGGGACGTTGGGCGAGCAGTTGGCGCTGCTGATGTTGGATGAGTTTGAAGTGCTGGAGCGGGTGCTGGAACGGGAGCGGTTTGACCCGGAGATCGTGTTGGGGATGCTGCGCCACCTGATTCAGCACCGGCCCAAGTTTAAGGTGCTGCTCTCTGGTTCGCACACATTGGACGAGTTTCAACGCTGGTCGAGTTTTCTGATCAATGTGCAGGTGATTCATATTGGCTATTTGAATGAGGCGGAGGCGCGGCAGTTGATTGAGACGCCGGTGAAAGGGTTTGCGCTGCGCTATGAACCGGCCGCCAGCCAACGGGTGCTGGATTTGACATGCGGTCATCCGTTTCTGGTGCAGTTGTTGTGCGCAGAGATTGTGGCCCTGAAAAATGAGCAGCCGCCGTTGCAGCGACGGTTGGCAACGGTGGCTGATGTGGAAACGGCCGTGCCTGAAGCGTTGCAACATGGCAGCTTTTTCTTTGCGGACATCAAACAGAACCAGGTGGATGCGGCCGGATTGGCGGCCTTGCAAACATTGGCGGCAGCGGGCGAAGGGGCGCAACTGACGTTGGCGGAATTGGGTGGGTATGGATTGGTGGACACGCTACGCGGCTTGTACCATCGGGAGATTGTGGAGTTGGTGGACGGCCGTGCTGACGGCCGTTACCGTTTCCAGATTGAATTGGTACGGCGCTGGCTGAATACACATTGACAGTGTGGCTACACTGGCTGCCTCAGGGTGACAGGAGTAGAAAAATGGCAACTCAAAAGGGTATTGCCCCAGTTGGGGCTGTGATGCACTGTTTGTGGCCCTGGCGGAGCAAATGGGAGGTGAGTTGGTGACGCTGGATACTGAGCAATTGGCGAGAAGCACGGCCGTGATTACCACCAGACGGCCGTGACTAAAAAGGGAGATGGAATGGTTCTCCATCTCCCATTTGAAAGCTTATGGTTGCGTGGGTGTGGGTGTTGGCGTGGGCGGCTCAGCCAGCACAATGGCGGTGTCAACTGTGCCATCGCTGCTGATGGCCGCCAACACATGCCCTGTGATTACTTCGCTCGATGGTACAGAAATTGTCGCAAATCCGAGGCAGGCATGGCCGGGAAATGGCCCAGGCAAGGTGCCCTCACCTATTTGCTGACCACCATCTGTCAGGTCAACTATCGTCACTGTGGTGCCAACTTCACCGGTTATCAGGACATAATCTTGCCCCGCAATCACGTACCCCTCGAATTGCACCGGACAAATGGGGAATGGGGTACCTGTTTCCGTGGCTGTAGGGGTGTGAGTAAATGTGGATGTAGGCGTGTGGGTAGGGGTGGATGTAGGGGTAGGTGACGGTGCAGATGGGTATGGACACGGCCGTGTCAGCAAACTGATATACGCCAAATCTTGCGGCGGGACGATGGCGTGGCGGTAGCCATAATACTCTTGCCCATCTACAACAATGCAGGCTGTTACGGTGAAGGCGCTGCCGGGCAAATTGGCAAATTCATATTGTCCGGCCATGTCGGATTGTGTTGTGGCGATAGTGTGCCCGGAAGAATCATCAATCAGATAGACAGCAGCCCGAAATTGGGGATGAAAACCATCTTCAAACCGATAAACCAGGCCGGAAATGTTACCACCAGGGGAGGGTGTATTCGTGGTAGTGGGGGAGGGAGCCGGGGTAACGTTGGTAATGACGGCCGGAGTAGAAAGATTGTTGCCACCCGGTTCGTTAATCTGGTCGAGCGAATCCACCATCGCATACACCATGTGGACGGGCGGTTCGTTGCCAAAGCCCAAGTGAGCCGTGAGGGTGACAACTCGTGTAGATTGGGCGGAAAGGGCAGAAACGGCCGTATACCCATCGCTTTCGGTAATGGGGATAGAAGAAGTTAGGACGATGGTTGGGTCAATGAACAGGTCAACAAAGAACTGGGCACTTACGTCTGTGTCGCCGGTGTTGGAGAGTACGGCCGTGAACTGAACCGGTTGATAAGCGATAATGGGTGGGGTACTCACCAATTGCGGCGCGCCAACAACGAGCAGATCGACTGGCGTGGGGCAGGGCACAGTAAAGAAGTCAGTATCGGTGCTGCCATTGCCGGACACGGCCGTGACCGCGTAGGTGTTTGGCGTCTGGGCAAGGGTGCGCGTGTAACTTTGGGTAAACGAGCCGAGATGCTGCCCGGCTTCCCAATATTGCAGCAAGTTGCCTTCCCAGGTAAGAGTGAGCGATTGGACAACGGGCCAATTGGTAAAGGTCACATCAAAGGTCACAATGCCTGGGTTTTGTTGGGGGCTGCCGCAGGTGGGCAGCAGAGTGATGGTTGTCGGTGGAGGAGGTGGTGGCTGGGTGGTAATCACGCCTGCTGTGCTGATGCCAGGAGGGGGCGGTGTGATGTCGGCGGACACAACGGCCGTGTCCCCCCCTCCATCATCACTTTGAGCCTGCAATTCATGGCCGAGCGTCAATGGCCCACTTAACTGGTAGGGAAAGGCATAATCGGCCAGTCCGGGACAATCGTAGCCGTCAGCGGCTTCCATCCGGTCTGTGCCCATTGTTTCGCCGGTGGTCAGGTTGACAATGGAGACGATGCGCTCCACATCATCTGTCACCAGCGCATGGCTGTTGCCAGCCGACGGGTCATCCACAAAGGATACGTCACAAGGAGGTAAAGGGGTGTCCGGAATGCCATCACTGAAGACGACAGGCAGATAGTTGACTATTTCGGATTGGCTGAGGGTGGTGAGGATGACGGCCGTGAACACCAATCCGGCTAACAAAATAATAACCAGGGGGCGAATGCGCTTCCATTTCCCAAAAAAACCGGATTGCGGTAACATAATTTGGTCACTTCCTTTTGGGGCACAATCATGTTGAGCCTCACTCAAACTGTTAAGCGGTAACCTGAGTATAAAACCATAATGTTGATGCAGCGTTGATTCACCGTTGATCGCCAAAGTGAAATTGAGGAAAAATGATATTGAAAACATTGCACCCCGCATTTGACTGGCACCAAGTAGCCCGGCTGGCCCTCTGTTCGCGCCTGATGGACGAGATGGAGGAGGAGGAACTGACGCCGCAGGGCTTGGTGACGTACCAGTTTTCGGCGCGGGGGCATGAATTGGGGCAACTGCTCATCAGCCAGTTGTTAGACCGGCCGTTTGATGCGGCCAGCGCCTATTATCGGTCACGGCCGTTTCTCTTGGGCAGCGGCCTCACCCTCACCGAAGCGTTTGCCTCCGACATGGCACGGGTGGGCGGGCTGAGCGGCGGGCGGGATGTGGGCGTGGTCTTCAACATGCCCCGCCGGGAACGGGCGCTGGTGCTGCCCATGTC
>CAYXUZ010000053.1:0-659 GCA_964467705.1 uncultured Ardenticatenaceae bacterium
CGGCCGTACAAAGTGGCTGGGCTATGGCCGATGCGGCCAATGCCGACATCGCCATCGAACTACACAATGAATCCGCTGCCGCCAAAGAGGAACTACTCGTTTCATTGGCGGCCTCCATTCCTCGTGATGCCTTGCTGCTCACCTCGGCGATGGCTACCAGCACCACTCAAGCAGCCGCCTGGGTGCCTCGCCCGGAGCGGGTGGTTGGTTTTGGCGTGGTGCCTCCTTTGCAGCGCGACGGTATTGTCGAATTAGCGGCCGGACTGCAAACCAGCCAGGATGCCTTGCAACAGGCAATGGCCTTTGCCCGCCAATTGCACCAGGAGCCGGTCCTGGTAGCTGATGGCCCGGGGTTGGTACGGGCACGTGTGGTTTGTTGCCTGATCAACGAAGCCGCCAGCGCCTTGTTGGAAGGCGTGGCAACCGCAGAAGACATTGACAAGGCAATGAAGCTGGGCACAAATTACCCTTTTGGCCCGTTGGAATGGGGTGATTATATTGGTCTGGACACTGTTTTAGGGACACTTATTGGCCTTTTCAATGAATGGGGCGAAGATCGGTATCGGCCGTCGCCCCTGCTGCGGCGCATGGTTGCCGCCCGTAAATTGGGGCGGAAAACGGGTGAAAAACACCGGGAAATGCGGGGAAACGTTCGGAAT
>CAYXUZ010000053.1:669-16359 GCA_964467705.1 uncultured Ardenticatenaceae bacterium
AACGGGTGAAGGTTTTTTTGTCTATTCAAAAGGAGATTAAGAGATTGGGAGATTGATTAAGGGAGTTCATCTCCTGATCTCTCAATCCCGTTCTTTCATGTCTGTCAAACAGTGCTACATCTGCAACAAGGATGCTGCCGCCAGGAGACAATATGGTGGCGAAGGGTTGGCTGATGGGGAAATTTGCCCCGTTTGTTACCAGCCTGCCTGCCGTTTTCATCTGGGCACGGTGCGCTGGCGCTGGCGTAGCAGTGGCGAAGTGGACTCGGCTCAGGTGTGTAAAGAGTGCCTGCGCAGCTACCGCCACCGGGATTGGGATAAATATAACCGGGATTGGATAACATGATCTTGGTGTTTTTGTGTTTTAGTGATCGTGTGTTCAGGTAGCTTGACACACGATCACTAAAGCACAAAAACACAAGAACGCGGTTAGTCACGGGGGTATGGCTCGACATCGGGGCCGATGTATTCTTTGAAGAGTTCCAAGATTTCGCCCGGGTTGGCATGGCGGTTTAGCTGTTTTTTGGAAAAGAGCAATTCGCCATCTATTTTGAAATCAAAGACCCCTTTTGAGCCGGTGACAAAGGTAAACTCATTGATGATATGCTGATAGTTGGTGAGGATTTCGTCCGCCACACGGACGGCACGGGCGCTGTAGTCTCAAGGGACGCAGTATTCGAGGATGATATTGTATTTGTTCATTTTGTTTACCTCCATTGGATCTATTTAGGGGCGATTGTAACGGCCGTGCCCCACCTTGACAACCCGCTCCCCCTGGGCTAATATCCCATCCGCTTTGGCAATTTGGGCCTGTAGCTCAGCTGGGAGAGCGCTACAATCGCACTGTAGAGGCCAGGAGTTCGAATCTCCTCAGGTCCACTATTAACAACTGAAATGCAAAGGCTGTGAGCAGGAGTAGTAGGGATTTAGTGAGCAGTAAGCGGTGAGCGGTGAGCGGTTTACTGATTGATTCAGAGAGTTGCGCCAGGGCTGGAAGCGTAACAATTTTTCCCGAACTCGCCTGTGAGCTGCGCCGGTGAAGCGGTAAGCAGTGAACAGTGAGCAGTAGACTATTGACTGCTCACTTCTAAGTAGTCGGCGACGGCCGTACCCGTTACGTACTTGAGTGGATGGTTTTATACCTGGATTGCCATTGCGCCCGCCGGTGTTTTGGCATAAAATCCCCGTCCGTTGCCTATGGGCCTGTAGCTCAGCTGGGAGAGCGCTACAATGGCATTGTAGAGGTCAAGGGTTCGAGCCCCTTCAGGTCCACAGATTTTATAACCATCAAACAGAGTGGTACCGCGGAAGCCCCTTTCGTCTCTGAACGAAATGGGGCTTTTTTGTTTTCAAGTGTTTAGGTTTTCAGGTGTTCAAGTGTTTAGGTGCGACGCACTTTTTGAAGTGCATCGCACCTGAAAAATCTCATATGTCTCAACTAACCAGTGAAGACCGGGCGCAACTGCGCGAATTTATCAGCGAGCGTTTTAATCTGGACGAGATGAAAACGCTCTGCTTTGACGTGGGACTGGATTACGAAGAATTTCCACATGATACCAAAAGTGAATTCTCGCGCGAACTGATCGTTTACTTTCAGCGGCATAACAAGATGGGTTGCCTGGTGGCCGAACTGATTCGGCAGCGGCCAGATGAGTGGCTGACGCAATTGCTGGCGCAGGTGTCAAGCTGCCGGCCGAATGAAAAAGTCCAGATTGTGCTCTCCAATGACAAAATCAAGAGCCGCCCGGACTTGAAACAAAAGCTGGCCGAACTGCTGGGCATTTCGGCCGATGAGGTGATGATCCTGGCGACGGCCGCAGGCAGTGTGAAGGTGCTGGTGGGGTTGCCGCCGCGAGAAGCAGGCAAGCTGGTGGCCCTGCCGCTGCCTTATCAACTGCATGAGTATAAGATTGTGTCGGTGACGCCGTATGTCAAGCTGCCGCCTGCGGCGCAAAGTGGCTGGCGCACGGCCGTGACCCGCACCACCCTCGTCACTACCACCACAGCGGCAACCGGCGGCGGACTTTCCATTGTGGTCAAAATCTTTATTGGCCTGCTGATACTGGCGGGCATCATGGCCGCCGGGGTGCTGCTGGTGCGCAGCCGCCAACCAGAACTGACCGTCTACAATCTTTGCCCCAACCCACTGCCCATCCCCGCGCCAGACCCGGTGAAAACGATCCTGTCGCTGCCGGAGGCCATTCCACCCGGCGGTAGCATCAATCTGCCGGTGGTCACGGGCGCCGGTACTTACGGATTGGTCATACGCGGCAATGTGATGGTCTTGATATTGCCCCGGGCCATACCGGGCATTAACCTATCTGAGGTGGAATTGGGGATGATGGATAGAGGCACGGCCGTAACGCTCAACGGCCGTCCGCTCAACCCACCGCAGCGATTCCCAATCGAATCCGGGCAGACCTACGAACTGGTGATATGCGCCCCGCGCTGATGATGAGGTGAGCAGGTGAAGGGGTGATGAAGTGAAGCTGGCTGCGTGTTATTCCAACAAGCCTTCGAGGAGGAATCGGATAGGGGTGCGGTCTGGAGACCGGCCACACGAGTAGGCCGCTATGAAGAAAAAGGCATCAATTTGGCGAAAAAGTTTTTTTATTGTTACCTTGATCTCATGGGGCGTTGTGTTTCTGTCGTTTTATGTGCAAGAAGAGTATGGAGTCGAAATTATTTGGTGGGTCTTTTTGCCCTTATTGCTGGCCTTCGTAGGCACAATGAGCATGACTCTGATTACAGGTGGACAAGCTAAGGTTCAGGAATCGTCGTTTACAGATACACCGCTTCATTCATACGACAAACTTGTTGGCAAGTTCATGATAATAGGCGGAGTTCTGGCTATTTTTATGATGGTTTTAGCCATGTGTACCATGTGTCAGGCCACATTTCAGTGAAACAGAGGCAGAGCGGATGAACGAACAGGATAGGAGAAATCAAGCTATGAGTACATATAATCCAAACGAAATTGAAGCAAAATGGCAGCAAAAGTGGGAAGAGACCGGGCTGTATCGGCAGGTGATTGACCGGTCACGGCCGAAACATTATGCCCTGACCATGCTGCCCTACCCCTCCGGCGACCTGCACATCGGCCACTGGTACGCCATGACCCCCTCCGATGCGCGGGCGCGCTACATGCGCATGAAGGGGTACAACGTACTGTTCCCTATGGGCTTTGACGCCTTCGGCCTGCCGGCCGAAAACGCGGCCATCAAAAACCGCACCCACCCCGCCCGATGGACATTCGCCAACATTGACCGGATGCGCGGCCAACTGCGCAGCATGGGGGCGATGTTTGATTGGGAACGCGAAGCCGTCTCCGCCGACCCCGGCTATTACAAATGGACGCAGTGGTTTTTCAAGAAGCTGATGGAGTTGGGGCTGGCTTACCGCAAGCTATCGGCCGTAGATTTTTGCCCCAACTGCAACACTACTCTGGCCCGCGAGCAGGTGTGGGGTGAAGACCGCCACTGCGAACGGTGCGGCACACCGGTCATCAAGAAAGATTTGGAGCAGTGGTTTTTCAAGACCACCGATTACGCCGAGGAACTACTTGATTTCAGCCAGATTGAGTGGCCGGAACGGGTGAAGGTGATGCAGACGAACTGGATCGGTCGTTCCACCGGCGCGGATGTTACCTTCCACACTGAACAGGGCGACCCGATTGAGATTTTCACCACCCGCCCGGATACGCTGTGGGGGGCCACCTTCATGGTGCTGGCCCCGGAACATCCGCTGGTGGAAAAGATTACGACACCCGACCAGCGCGGCGCGGTGGATGCCTACATTCAGCAGGCACAACGATTGACCGACATTGACCGGGAAACGGCCGACCGCGAAAAAACCGGCGTCTTCACCGGCACCTATGCCATCAATCCGGTCAATCAGGCGCGCATCCCCATCTGGATTGCCGACTATGTGCTGATGAGCTACGGCTCTGGGGCCATCATGGCCGTGCCCGCCCACGACGAACGCGACTTTGAGTTTGCCCGCAAATTTGGGCTGGAGATTGTGGAAGTGATCCGTATGCCTGGCCGAACGGACGAAGATGGCGAACTGGAAGCGGCCTACACCTCCAAATATGAAGGGTATCTGGTCAATTCGGGGGAGTTTACGGGCACGGCCGTCAGCGAAGCGATTGGCAAGGTGACCGCCTGGCTGGAAGAAAAAGGTATTGGCAAAGAGGCGGTCAATTACCGCCTGCGTGACTGGTTGATCAGCCGCCAGCGCTATTGGGGCGCGCCCATTCCGGTGGTCTACTGCCCGGAGCATGGGGCAACGGCCGTGCCCGATGACCAGTTACCCGTCTTGCTGCCAGAAGATGTGGAATTTATGCCCACCGGCGAAAGCCCGCTCAAATTCCACGAGGAATTTATCCACACGGAATGTCCATTATGCGGCCGTCCCGCCCTGCGCGAGACGGACACGATGGACACCTTCATGTGCTCAAGCTGGTACCAATACCGCTACCTAAGCCCACTGGACGACCAGCATCCCTTTGACCCTGAAGAAGGGGCGTACTGGCTGCCCGTAGATCAATACACCGGCGGCATTGAACACGCCACCATGCACCTCATTTACACCCGCTTTTTCACCATGGCCATGCGCGAGATGGGGCTGGTCAACTTTAGCGAGCCGATGATTCGCCTCTACAACCAGGGCATGGTGCTGGGCGAAGATGGCGAGAAGATGTCTAAGTCACGCGGTAATGTGGTGGCCCCGGATGCGCTGGTGCAGAAATACGGCGCGGACACCGTGCGGGCGTATCTGATGTTTTTTGCCAAGTGGGAGCAAGGCGGCCCCTGGAATTATGACGGCATTAAGGGGCCGCAGCGGTTGTTGAATGATGTATGGGAGATTGGACGACACAATTACCAGCCGCAACGGGAAGATGAAAGCGCCACCCGCGCCCTGCGCCGCAAAACACACCAGACCATCCGCCGCGTGACCGAGGATATGGAGAGCTTTTCGTTCAACACGGCCGTGGCCGCCATCATGGAACTGCGGAATGCGATTAACGACGGCCGTAAAGCCGCCAATGTCAGCCGCGCCGCCTGGGACGAAGCGGTGGACAACCTGCTGCTGCTGCTGGCCCCCATCGCCCCGCACATCACCGAGGAGTTATGGGCGCAGCGTGGCCGCACCTACAGCATCCACCAGCAGCCCTGGCCGCAGTGGGACGCCGACGTGGCCAAAGAGGACACCATTACGCTCATTGTGCAGGTAAACGGCCGTGTGCGCGACAAACTGGAAGTGCCCGCCGACCTGGACGATGAAGCCGTCAAACAAATCGCCCTCAGTTCCGACAAAACACAGGGCTGGCTGGACGGCAAAGAACCACGCAAGGTAATCGTCGTGCGTGGTAAATTGGTGAATATCGTTGTCTAACAACTGGTTGTTATTGGGGGAAATAGGTGGTGAAAAATAATTCTCTCCATGTCCAAACATTGCAGGATTTAGCTCAAGAAAATAGAAACCTCTATGTGTGGGTTATCGAGTTTGGCATAACGCATGAAGTAATGAAACTTGGAATACATAAAGGGGTCTTCCCCAAACGTGTTGAAGTTACATGCAGCGGGGTTTCTTATTTCTCTGGGAAGCTAAAGGGGGGGCCTTATGCGATCAAGGTTATTGAACAACAAGACGACAATAACAAAGTTGTGATGATTACAGGAAACAACTCAGAATTGGTTATTAAGTGTGAGGGCCTTGGTGAGCTAATTCAGGTACATGGTGGTATCACAGTAGGCGGACCATTTCGTTAAAGTACACACAGCCCTGAAAGCGAAGGGAAATGGATGAACCAGTGAACAGCAATCTGGATAAAGCCAAAGCATACATCGAGCTATTCAATGACCGCACGGCCGTTGCCGCACAATTTTTCCCCTTCTGGCATGAAGACATCCAGTTCCGTGAACTGCCCAATCTGATCTCCCCGCATGGCAGCAATCGCAACCGAGAGGTGATGGCTGCGGGCATCGCCCAGGGTACGCAAATCCTGGCGCGCCAGCAGTACACCATCCTTAATGCCATCGAATCCAGGGATACGGTTGTGCTGGAAGTGGATTGGGAAGGCGAGCTGGCGATCCCGTTTGGCGCAGTCCCGGCAGGGGCCACACTGCGGGCACATATCGCTATGTTTTTGGAGTTTTTGGACGGCCGTATCATCCGCCAACGCAACTACGACTGTTACGAACCTCTGCCGGTTACAGAAGGTAATCGGTGAACGGTGATCGGTAATCGGTTGCTCTGCCGATTACCGATCACGGATTACGGGAGCACAATCTCCGGCTGCCAGTGAAAGGCGTGGGGTTCTGCGCCCAACACGGCCGTGACATCATACAAATAGTCGCCATCCGCCTGGGCGTAATAGACACGGCCGTACTCCTGGATCATGATCAGCACACCGTACCCATCTTTTGACCAAAATGCCGTCGCTGTGCCGGGCATGAACTGCACCGGCGGCGAGGCGTTGACCCGCTCCGGCGTTTCATTAAACGAGACCAGATGGTATGCGCCTGCTCCGGTGTTGAGTGCATCCTGGGCAAACAAGACATAGGCAAAACGGCCGTCTTCCAGATGTTGCCCACCCGCTGCCCCCAAATTCTGGTTAGATAATAGTACCGATTCCTCCATCACAATCGTGTTCTGCTCCGGCTGGAAGCGCCACAGTTCGGCGCGGGGCTGGAACGTGCCCGTCCCCGTCTCCGAACGCAAAATGTAGAGACGCGCATCCGGCATCCACATCACTTCGGTGGGAAATTCATTCACGTAAACGGCCGTGTCCGGCACATCCACCAACGCCTTTGTGGGCACATCAAACACGGCGCGACTACCGCCTTCCCAACCACCTTTCCATAGAAGCAGATAACGACCGTTGTTGGCCCACTCTATCGGCGAATAGACAGCTACATTAGCAATATCCGGGGCTTGCTCATTAAAAGGCCTGTTTTGGATCAGTTGCTCTGATTCTCTCCCGGCCAGATTTTGCAGCCAGACGGCCGTGTTATCATTCCATACAAACAAATTGTTATCCGGGTGCCAGGTCAGACTGCCACAATAACGCTCACAGGCAGCCACATCGGTGATCGTCCCCGGCGTTCCACCGCCGGTTGGCAGAAAATAAACATGCAAAATCGGCTCACCACTCTCCTGCACAGCATAACCGCCATCCAGACTGGCTCCTTGAAAAGCCACATGGCGGGCATCTGGTGACAGCGCCAGTCCGGCCAAATTGTCCACACGGGAAACAATGCGCCAGGTCTGGTTGCTGACCAAATCCATGAACCACAATTCATGCTGTGTGTCTTGATCTGGGTATTGGTGGTCATCTCCGGCCGTGTTAGTGCGGGTGACAGGAATCGAAGCGGTCAACCGGGCAACGACCGCCCGTTTACCATCGGCGCTGACGGAAAAATCGGTCAGATCGCCCACCACTGGATTCCACTGGCTGGCATCTTCGCGGATACGAGACGACGGTATGGGGCCGGGCAGCAGCACTTCATTCTGGCCTGTCTGGTGATTCCACCGCTTGAACGCGCCATCGGCCAGGAAGAGCAAGTCTCGGCTGGCAGATGGCATTGTGCCGCTGGTGATGGCCTGCACCGGGGGATCAGTAACGGGTGTCGCCCCAGGTGTGCCGGTGGCGGTGGCTGTCGCTTCCAGCGTAGGGGTTGGTTGGAGCGTGGCATCGGTGGCGGGCACGGCCGTACCGCTGATGACCTGCCCCGGTTCGAGTGTGGGGGACACGGCCGTGCCCCCACCTCCACTAACAGGTGTGCCAATCTCGCCCACATTCACATTGGGCGGCGGCAAAATAGGCGTCGGTTCCACTTCTGGTTCCGCGCTACAGGCTGCCAGGAATGCTATTGCCAGCATCCAGGTTAAAACGAATAGAAATCGCAGGGATAATGATTGTTTCATGGTCTGTCGCCTCACGTAAACTGAGATAATTTAACTGCCACGAGTGTAAAACAGGTGGTGCGCCTTTACCATACGAACAGGCGATAAAGCGGCCACGATAAGCAACCATCTCGTTCGTAGTAGGCGATTCATCGTCCACTTGCGGCAATAAATTGCCTGCTACAAACGGGTTTTGAGGAGAGAAACCATGTCCCAAACCATTTTTCAAGACACCGATTATTTGCAAAATGAGCAATACAAGAGTTCGGCCAATCTGGATGCGCGGGCGACGATGCACCGCCGTTTCCGCACGGCCGTCACTCCCTGGCAGGTGTGGGTATTTGACCATTTGGAACTGGAAGAGGGTACGGCCGTGCTGGAATGTGGCTGCGGCCCCGGCTGGCTCTGGCGGGAAAATGTAGACCGCATTCCACCCGGTTGCCAGATTACCCTCACCGACTTGTCGGCGGGCATGGTAGCCGAAGCAGAAGCGGCCCTGCAAAATTCCGGGCATGATTTTCGTTTTCAGACGGCCAACATTCAGGAACTGCCCTTCGCAGATAATAGTTTTGATGTGGTCATTGCCAACCACATGCTCTACCACGTGCCCGATTTAGCGGCGGCATTGCGAGAAGTGCGGCGGGTGTTGCGGGGGGACGGCCGTTTCGTTGCCGCCACCAACGGCCAAAACCACCTGCGCGAATTGTGGCAAATTGGGCTGGAACTATGGCCGGAAGCCAATGAATGGCTGCAAAAATTGTTATCGGCCGAATGGTCGTTTTCGTTTGGGTTGGAGAATGGCAAAGGGTGGTTGACGGCCGTGTTCCCCCACGTCTCCCTGTTTCGCTATGACGATCACCTGGCCGTCACCGAAGCCGAGCCTATTTTGGACTTCCTCTTCTCCACCTCATTTGCCGGTGGCAATCACCAGCCCGCGCCGGAAACCATCGCCCAGGTTCGGCAAAAATTGGCCCGGCAAATCACCCGCGATGGCGCTATCCATATCACCAAAGATACCGGGCTGTTTAACTGCTATGGCAGTTGAACATTAAAATTTGCGTACTGTCTTAACTTTTCGCCCTGACTACAGCAGATAAAGGAATAAACGGATAACCCCTCCGGAAATTATCCGTTCAATTCTCCATCCGCTGTAGTCTTGTAGAGCAAAATCCAGCCAGTTATTGACAAATAGTATACAAACCATTGACAAAATTGTACAAAAGATGTACGATTCCGCCTGTGATTCAATCGCCTTGATGAATAAGGCGCGTCTTTACAAATGATTACCAACAGGCTGAATAGCTCAATCGCTACGGCCGTACAAAAAACAGGGAATATGATGAACGAGAAAATGATTATCCAGGCAAAAAGTGTCAAGAAAACGTACAACACCGGCAAGGTCATTGTACCTGCTTTGCGTGGGCTGGATTTGAATGTAAGACAAGGAGAGATGGTGGCCATCATGGGGGCTTCAGGCTGCGGCAAAACAACGCTGCTGAACACCCTGTCGGGGCTGGACGAGATTGATGAAGGGGTGATTGAGATTGACGGCCGTGACCTGGCCAAAATGAAGGACAAAGAACGCACCGCTTACCGGGCGGCCAACATGGGCTTTGTCTTCCAGTTCTACAACTTGCTGCCGGTGTTGACGGCCGTCGAAAATGTAGAAATGCCCCTTCTTCTGGACGACTCGCGCAAGATCAAAGCCAGAGAAGCCCGCCAGATGGCCCACGCCGCCCTGGCCGCGGTGGGGCTGGCCGAACAGGCCGACCAGCGCCCGGCCGAACTATCCGGTGGGCAACGCCAGCGCGTCACTATTGCCCGCGCCCTGGTCAACAATCCGGCCATCGTCTGGGCCGACGAACCAACCGGCGACCTCGATTCCGTCACCTCGCAAGAGATCATAGATTTAATGCGCCGCTTGAATCAGGAAAATGGACAAACCTTTGTCATCGTCACCCATTCGCTGGAAATTGGCGAACAGTGCGACCGCATCATCTGGATGAAAGACGGTGAGATTGTAACCGAACCTCAGCACGCCCCTGCCAATGGCAAAGTCAACGGTTCCACAAACGGGCAGAGCAACGGCCGTTACCGTGAACCCGTCCAACAACCCAACCGCGAACCCGAATTGATATTCGTCGCCAATTAAAGGTACTAACCATGAACGAAATTTTTGGCATTTCCGCCGACACCTTATTGATTGTTCTACTCAGCTTGCTGGCTCTTATCTTCATTGGCGTGGGCATTACGGCCGTGCGCTATCCCCTCCCCTTCCGGCTGGGCGTGCGCAATATCCCCCGCCGCAAATCACAAACCGCCCTCATCATCGTCGGCCTGGCCCTTTCCACCCTGATCATCACCAGCGCCCTGGGCATCGGCGACACCATAGATTACTCCGTCAAAGTGGCCGTCTACGACCGTTTGGGCGCGGTGGATCAAGAAATCAGCGCTACGCTGCAAGAAGCGCCCGCCGGATTCAGCTTTGGCGCAACGCCCAACACCAGCACCGATAACAACGAATGGTTCGCCGCTGCTGTCGCCGCCGACATTTCCGCCCAGGTAGACGGCGTCACCCTGGACGCGGCCGTGCCCGTAGCCGTGCAAACCCTGCCCGTTCTTAGCAGCAACAGCAATTTGTCTGAAGCGGCCGTCGCCATTCGCGGCATTGGCGAAGTGACCGGCGAGGGGCTGACCGCGCCCACTGGTCTGGCTGATCTGGGCGAGGGCGAAATTTTGGTCAACAACTCATTGGCTGAAGCACTGGACATCAATCCAGGGGATGAACTGCTGCTGGTTAAAGGAATGCCTACCCCATTCACCGTGACGGCCGTTGTGCCCGATGGCGAACTGGCGGGCAGCGGTCCGGCTGTGATCTGGTCGCTGGCCCAGACGCAGGCGTTTTTTGGGCAAGAGGGGCAGGTCACGGCCGTACTCACCTCCAACGTGGGCGACCGCGAAACAGGAGTGGAGCTAACCGACAACGCCGTTGCTCAACTTTCCCCCCTGACCGGCGACCTCTTCATCAACACCGTGAAGGCCGACCAACTCGCGGCCGCCGCCACCAGCGCCGAATTCATCACCACCCTCTTTGTCACCTTTGGCCTCTTCTCCATCTTCAGCGGCATTCTGCTCATCTTTCTCATCTTTTCCGTGCTGGCCGCCGAGCGCAAATCGGAGTTGGGCATGAGCCGCGCCGTGGGCCTGCAACGCGCCGACCTGGTACGCCAGTTTGTCAGCGAAGGGCTGGCCTACAACTTTTTAGCGGCCGTTATCGGGGCCACATTGGGCGTCCTCGCTGCCTTTGGGCTGGCGCAAGCCATCGCCGCCCTGATCGCCGACAGCACCATCAACATCATCCCCCGCGTCAGCCTGCGTTCGGCGCTCATTGGCTACAGCCTGGGGCTAGTGATCACCTTTGCCACCGTGTCGCTCTCCGCCATTCGCATCAGCCGGGTGAACATCATCGCCGCCATCCGCGACCTGAACCTGCCCACCCTGCCACGAGAGAGCCAGTGGACGTTGTTTTTACGGCCGTTTCTTGTCTGGCGCGCGGCCGTCAGCAAAGCAGGCAAAGGCAATGGGCGCGAAGCCTTGCGCCTCTTTCTGCTGGCCGGGCCTAAAGCCATCCTCAGCTTCTGGGGTGGATTATTCGCCCGCGGCCCCGTTTTGCTCGGCCTGGGTTATCTATTTGCCTACATCGGCGTCAACGTCGCCGAACAGATTGGCGTTTATGCGTTGGGCGTGTCGCTCTTCATCATCGGCCTGGGGCAGTTGTTTCACTGGATAGGGCTTTCCTCCCGCTGGTCATACTCCTTTGTAGGTCTGGCGCTCATCCTCTACTGGGCGCTGCCCACACGCAATGGTGGGAAATTGGCGGAATTAGGCTCTAATCCCGGCGACTTTTTCATCAGCGGCCTCTTCCTGGTTGGCGGGGCCATTGTTCTCTTCCTGTACAATGCCGACTTTTTGCTCAATCTGTTTGCTGGCGTTTTAGGGCGTTTTGGCCGCCTGCTGCCGGTGGCGCGGGTGTCGGTGGCTTATCCGGTGATGACCAAAGGGCGCACGGCCACTACATTAGCCATGTTTAGCCTGATCATCTTCACACTGGTGGGCACAACGACCATCACCAACACCTTTAGCAACTTCCTCGACCCCATTGCGGGCAGCGGCGATTATGACGTGTTGGTGCAGGCAAACCCGTTTAATCCGGTGAGTGTAGCCGATATGGAAACGGCCGTAACCGATCTGGTGGCTGCGGGACAAATGGCTGAGCCAACGGCCGTAGCCAGCGTCATCTTTGCCCCCGTGACCGCCCAAAGCCCCGAAATGGCCCAACCCGCCAGTTACCTGATCAACGGCGTAGACGACGCCTTCTTCGCCACCCATCGCCTGGAATTGGGCGGTATTGCCAATGGGTATGAATCGGCGGACGAGGTGTGGACGGCCGTGCAAAACGACCCCAGCCTTATCCTGATAGACAACTTCTCCATTGATCGCGGCGGCGACCCCACCGCCTCCCGTGACGAAGCCGCCTTTGCCATCAACAGCATCAGCGCCGGTTCCACCCGTTTCGATCCGGTCTCGATCCAAATCACCGGGCAAGATGGGGCCGTGCATGAATTCACCGTCATTGGCGTCATCAACTCAGCGCCCAACTTTTTCGGGGCGATGATGAACCGCCAGGCGGCGGAAATGCTCGGCTATGATCAGCCCAACCGCTTCTTCCTGCGCCTGCCCGCCGCCGACGCCCGCTCAGCCGCCAACGCCATCGAAGGGGAATTCAGCCGCAGCGGGCTGCAAACCTCCCTGCCCAAAGAGCAGTTGGAAGCCAGCCGTAGTTCCGTGCGCAGCATCTTCTTCCTCATTCAAGGCTTCATCGGCCTGGGGCTGCTCATTGGCATTGCCGCCCTGGGCGTGGTGATGATTCGCGCCGTCGTGGAGCGGCGGCAGCAAATTGGCGTCTTGCGGGCCATTGGTTTTACTCAAGGCATGGTGCAAAACGTCTTTGTGCTGGAAGGGATGTTTATCTCTGGTCTGGCAACGATCATCGGTTATGGCCTGGCGTTGACCTTTTCCTATAACCTTTACTTGCAGGTAGCCGCCGACCAGGGTCTGGCTTTCTTGCCCCCGTGGGCGGCGCTCATTACCATTGGCGCGGTGATCATCGGGGTGAGTTTATTGACGGCTTGGCTGCCCGCCCGCGCTACGTCTCAGGTGGTTATTGCCGAGGCGCTGCGCTACGAATAACACGGTTCACCAATTTCTTGACCAAAGCGCCCGGTCTGTGCTAGACTGTCGCCGGTTTTGATTTTGAATTAAATCCCTAAAAGGAGGTACGCAACAGATGCAAGTCCAATTTATCACATCTTCCCCTGCAATTGTTTGCATTGTGCGTACACCTGCCTTTCTGTAAGCTGTAATCCGAAGTCCGTCATCCGTTTATCGAACTGCGACTTGATTACCGGATACTAAAATAAAGGCCACAGGTGTACGAATCCTGTGGCTTTTTTGTTGCCTGAACACCATCCAGCCACCGGTCACAATGCGATTGACCTGTGGCTTTTTTGATCCGCCGGAGCGTAATACGTAATCCGTAAAGCGTAATCCGTTATCTCTCGTGGCCACAGGTCTGGAATAGATCTGTGGCTTTTTTTTGATTCGCCGGGCAGTGCCAGGCACGGGGTAAACGGTTTTGAATGACCAATACCCTGTACCCCGTGCCTGGCACTACTTAGAGATAAGGAATTTCAAGTTGAACACTCAATTGATTTTGGATCAGTACGATGATTTTGATTTTGCCGGTTATGACCGGGAAGCGCGGCGGCAACAGACTCGTGGGCACAAAAAGCGGAAACAGGGTGGCAACGGCCGTACCACACCCGTCCAGCAAACCCTGACAGACGTGGATGATAGCGTGGAGAATTGGGTGCCCACTTACGCCAAACCACTTGACCCTAAACACCATGAACGGTACTGGCTGATTGACTCTGTTAGCCCGTTTTACCGGGACAACATCATCACCGATGTGACCCGGCTGGTGAAAGGCGGCAAGGAAGCCAATGTCTATGCCTGCACTGCCCACCCGGCTATGCAAATGGAGATGATCGCCGCCAAACTGTATCGGCCGCGTATGCTGCGCAACCTGAAAAACGACGCCATTTACAAGTCCGGGCGAGATTTGCGGGATGCGGAAGGCAAATTGTTGAAAGGCCGCCGTGAAAAGTTGGCGATGCAGAAGAAAACCTCTTTTGGCAAGGAAGTGGACATTCAGTGGTGGATTGGTAATGAGTATGGAACACAAACGGCCTTGTATGTGGCAGGCGCGGATGTGCCCAAACCGATTGCCCACCAGGGGAATACCATCCTCATGGAATTTATCGGCGATGCGTATGGGGCGGCGCCGACGTTGAGTGAAATCCGCCTGCCGGCCGATGAAGCGCAACCCCTTTTCCGGCGCACGATGGAGAATATCGCCTTGATGCTGGACAACCACCTGATTCATGGTGACCTGTCGGCCTACAACATTTTGTATTGGGACGGCCGTATCACCCTGATTGACTTCCCGCAAATGGTAGACGCCCGCAAAAACCCGCACGCCTTTGACCTGCTGCGCCGGGACATCACGCGGGTGTGTGACTATTACGGCCGTTACGGTATTCACACCGACCCGCACCAACTGACGCTGGATTTGTGGCGGCCGTATATGCGGGAGTGAGCAGTGAACAGTGAGCAGTAAACAGTGAACAGTGAGAAGCAAAATGTGTCATTCCGAACGTAGTCTTCGGAGTGAGGAATCCCTGGTAGTAAGCTGAACCGGAGTATAGAATGAATCATGCAACGTTACTGAGGGTCTATCTACGGCCGTACCGCGCCCGCCTTATCCTCCTAACCATCCTGCTGTTGGGCAGCATTGGGTTGCAGTTGTTTGCGCCGCAGATCATTCGCCGCTTTTTGGATGCGGCGCAGAGTGGGGCCGCCACACAACTGCTGGTGGTGATGGGGCTGGTTTTTCTGGTCGTCGTTATCATCCAAAAAGCCCTCACCCTGGCTTCCACCTATGTGGGCGCAGACCTGGGCTGGGCGGCCACCAATAACCTGCGCGCCGACCTGACCGAACATTGTCTGCGCCTGGACATAGGCTTCCACAAGCTAAAAACACCGGGTGAACTGATTGAGCGCATTGACGGTGACGTGAGCCACCTGGCCGAATACTTCTCCGAACTGGTGGTGCAGGTCTTTGCCAGTGCGCTGCTGCTGGCGGGCATCCTCCTCATCCTGTTCCGCGAAGATTGGCGTTTTGGACTGATTGGCCTGGTGTATGCCGTGTGTACGGTGGGGCTGCTGCGCCTCATTCACACCCCATCCACCCGCATTTATGGCGACATCAGCCGGGGATATGCCGATTTGCACGGTTACGTGGAGGAACGCATCGGCGGCACGGAAGATATTCGCGCCAACGGCGGTGAACAATATGTGCTGAACGGCCTCTATCCCAAAATGGCGCTGGTAAACGAGAGACGGGTCAAAGCGCATCTGTGGGGCGGCGTCACCTTTCATTCCAGTTATCTGTTGTATGTGGCCGTGTGGGTGTTTACGTTGGGGCTGTCCGGCACATTGTACCTGCAAGGGCAGATAAGCATTGGCGCGATGGTAATGCTGGTTTCCTACATTGCTCTGATGGAGACGCCGATCAAGTATATTCGGCGGCAGGCAGGCAATTTGCAGAAAGCGGTGGCCAGCATCGGCCGTATCAATGAAATCCTGCAATTGGAACCG
>CAYXUZ010000053.1:16369-34958 GCA_964467705.1 uncultured Ardenticatenaceae bacterium
ACTATGGCTGGTTGATTGAAGAGCTTGAGGCGGTGAAGGAACAGGTCACGGCCGTGCTGCCCGCTACCGCCCTCTCTGTCCAGTTTGATGGCGTGAGTTTTGCCTACAAAGACCAGCAGGTGGCAAGTGGCACGTTGCAAGTGGCAAGTGAAGAATCTCCAATCTCCAATCTCCAGCCTCCCAGTCTCCCAATCTCCCAATCTCAAACCGTCCTCCAAAACATCTCCTTCCAGCTAGAAGCCGGCAAAACCCTGGGCCTGCTGGGTCGCACGGGCAGCGGCAAGACGACGCTGACGCGGCTGCTCTTCCGGCTGTATGACGTGGACGAAGGGGCAATTCTGTTGGGTGGGATAGATGTGCGTGCGGTGGGACTATCCGACCTGCGCGGGCACATTGGCATGGTGACGCAAGAGGTACAGTTGTTTGAGGCGACGGTGCGCGACAATCTGACCCTGTTCCGCAATTATGACCCCGCCACCGCGCCGATTCCCGATGCGCAAATTATCGAAGCGATCAAAACGTTAGGACTGGAAAGCTGGTACAACGAATTGCCCGATGGGTTGGACACGATGTTGAAATCGGGTGGGCAGGGATTATCGGCCGGGGAAGCCCAACTGCTGGCCTTCACCCGCGTTTTTTTGCGCAACCCGCGCCTGATCATTCTGGATGAAGCATCCTCTCGACTGGACCCGGCCACCGAACAACTATTGGAACGAGCGATTGACCGATTGCTACACGGCCGTACTGCCATCATCATCGCCCACCGCCTGGGTACCGTGCAGCGTGCGGATGACATTTTGATCCTGGAACACGGCCGTGTCGCCGAACACGGCGAACGCATCTTATTAGCAAACAACCTCCATTCCCGTTTTTACGGATTGCTGAAGACGGGACTGGAAGAAGTATTGGTTTAGCAGTAAGCAGTAAGCAGTGAGCAGTGGTGACTGTTTACTGCTCACTGCTTACTACTCACTTGATTACTATGAACCATCAACTCTCTATCAAAACCGGCGTCTGGTCGCTGATTCGGTTCCGGCCGGGCTGGTTCATGCTCAATCTCGTTTTTGTCTCGCTGTTTATTGTGACGCGGCTGGTTCCGGGCTGGCTGGAGAAGCAATATTATGACGGGCTGACCGGTGAGGTCAGCCTGCCCATTTCGCTGTACGCCGTGTTGGGTCTGATTGTGCTGGTGGAACTGGGGCGCACGGCCGTGAACCTGCTCGGTGAATGGGGCAGCGAACGGGTGCGCACGGCCGCCCAATCGTTGATGCGGCTGAACCTGGTGCAAAACATCATGCTCAAACCAGGCGCGCAGCCGCTGCCCGTGCCCACCGGCGACGTGATTAACCGGATGGATGATGACCTGGGGGATTTTGCCGACTTTCCCACCTGGATTCCTGAGGTGTTGGGACACGCACTGTTTGCCCTGTTTGCCTTGGTCATTATGTTTCAGATTGCCCCGACCATTACGCTGGTGGCTTTGCTGCCGCTGGTGGCGGTCTTTTTCCTGACGCGCTGGGCCTGGAATCACTTTTTGCGGCTGGTGCGCATTACCCGCGTCAGCGACAGCCGGGTGACGGCTTTTCTGGGCGAGACGTTTGGGGCGATTCAGGCGATGAAGGTGGCGGATGCGGAAACGGCCGTGACCCACTACTTCCGCACCCTCAACGAAGAACGGCGGCAGGCCAATGTCCGTTTTGGCCTCTTCTGGCAAATTTTCAACGCCACCACCGACAATATGGGTGATGTGGCGGTGGCGGTGATGGTGGTTTTGGCCGGGATTGCCATGTCGCAGGGCAGCTTTACCGTCGGCGACTTTGTGTTGTTTAGCAGCTACCTCTTTTTCATCTCCCGCTTCCCGGCGACGATTGGCAGCTACATTTCCGAGATTGCCCAGCAGCGGGTGGTGCTGGACCGGATGCAAGCGGTGACGCCCTACGCCGCGCCGGAATCGCTGGTGGCACATGGCGAGATTTATGAGCAGAGGAACAAAGGAGTGCCAGAGATTCATGTGGTGCGGGGCACGGCCGTTGATCAACTGGAAATGTTGGAAGTACGCGGGCTGAGTTATCGGTACCCGGTAAATAGTGAGCAGTTAGCAGTAAGCAGTGAGCGGTCGGACGATGGTTCACGCATCACGCATCACGCATCACGGAATACGGATTACGGCATACACGACATTTCCTTCACCCTCCCCCGCGGCAGCTTCACCGTCATCACCGGGCGCATTGGGGCGGGCAAGACAACACTGCTGCGGGTGCTGTTGGGGCTGCTGGAGCGGGAGAGCGGCGAGATTTGCTGGAACGGCCGTCTCGTTGACGACCCCGCCGCCTTTTTCGTGCCCCCCCGTTCCGCTTACACGCCGCAAATCCCGCGCCTGTTCAGCGAACGGTTGCGGGATAACATCCTACTCGGCCTGCCAGAGAATGAGGTGGATTTGTGGGCGGCGGTGGACACGGCCGTGCTCACCCCGGACATCGCCACCCTGGAACAAGGGCTGGATACCGTCGTTGGACCACGTGGGGTGCGCCTGTCCGGTGGGCAGGTGCAGCGGGCAGCGGCGGCACGGATGCTCGTGCGCTGGCCGCAACTGCTCGTCTTCGACGACCTCTCCAGCGCTCTGGACGTGGAAACGGAACGCCTGTTGTGGGACAACTTGCTTCAGACATCCGATTTCTTGAAGAAATCGGATGTCTCACCGACGTTTCTGGTGGTTTCCCACCGCCGGCTGGCGTTGCAGCGGGCGGATCAGATTATTGTGATGGCCGACGGCCGTATTGCCGCACAGGGTACCTTGAACGAACTGCTGACAACATCGCCGGCGATGCGGCAGTTATGGCAGGGAGAGGTGGAGTAGTGAGCGTAGTGAACTTACCACAGAGGCACGGAGACACAGAGAATCTCGGCCAGGAAACTCTGCGCCTCTGTGCCTCTGTGGTGATGCTTTTTTAGCAGACTCCATGCACCGTGAACAGAGTAATATAAGTTTTCCAGTGTCATTCCGAGGAGTCTTCGACAGCCTGTCCTGAGCCTGCCGAAGGAAGGAATCTCTGCCAATTGCACAGGAGAGGGATTCCTCGCTCCGCAGACTCCGCTCGGAATGACAGTTGAAGTTTGAAAGTTGAGAAAACTTGTTTAACAGAGTATTTCGGAAAAGTTTATGGATTATAAATTAGCAGTTGAACGGCCGTTTCCAGAACAGGACGGCCGTCGCCTATTCAGCTTTTTGACTCCGCGTCAGCGCAAGTTTCTGTCTTATTATGGCCCGTATAAGCGTCTGTTTGCGGCGGATATGGCCTGCGCGTTGGTGGTTTCGGCCACCACGCTGCTCATCCCCTTGTGCGTCAGCTACATCACCAAAAATGTGCTGACCAGCCAGGGGCCGGACACACTGCGCCAGATTATGGGCATGGGCGTGATCATGTTGGCGCTGATTGTCATTCACACCGTCAGCAATATGTTTGTGGCTTACCAGGGGCACATGATGGGGGCCATGATGGAGCGGGATATGCGCCAGGAGTTGTTTGACCATTACCAAAAGCTCTCCTTTGCCTTTTACGACGAGCAAAAAGTGGGGCAGTTGATGACGCGCCTGACCAATGATTCCTTTGATCTGGCCGAACTGTTCCATCATGGGCCGGAGGATATTGT
Source organism: uncultured Ardenticatenaceae bacterium (assembly GCA_964467705.1). Classification (GTDB taxonomy): domain Bacteria; phylum Chloroflexota; class Anaerolineae; order Promineifilales; family Promineifilaceae; genus CAADGU01. The sequence continues at coordinate 20,021 of CAYXUZ010000053.1, forward strand.
CATCTCTTTGTTGAACTTTGTGGGCGCGTTTGCCATTTTGTTTGTGATTGACCCCCGGCTGACACTGCTGGTCTTTCTCTTTTTGCCCCTCATGGCCGTGTATGCCTTCCACTTTAACAAGAAGATGAAAGCGGCACTGCGGCGCAGCCATGACCGCATCGGCGACATCAACGCCCAGGTGGAGGATTCGCTGGCGGGCATTCGGGTGGTGCAGTCATTTAGCAATGAGGCGGTGGAAAAGGGGAAGTTTGGGCTGGAAAACGGCCGTTTCCTGGACAGCCGCCGCGACAGTTACCGCAGTGAAACCTATTTTTACGAGGGATTGGTGGCCTTCACCCAATTGATGACGGTGGCGGTGGTTGTCTTTGGCGGCATCAGCATTGTACAGGGGTCACTGGATTTGCCCGACCTGATCACCTTTCTCTTGTGCGTGGCCATTCTTATTGAACCCATCCGCCGCTATGGGAACTTCTCCCGGCTGTACCAGGAAGGCGTTGCCGGTTTTGCCCGGTTCATGGAAGTGTTGGAAGTAAAGCCGGATATTCAGGACACCACTTTAGCCGTTGAACTGGCAAAGGTTGAGGGAAATATCACCTTCCGCGATGTCAGCTTTAAGTACAAAGACGGCTATAGCTACGTTTTCAAGAACCTGTCGCTGGAGATAAAAGCCGGCGAATATGTGGCCCTGGTGGGATCGTCCGGCATTGGCAAAACAACGTTGTGTTCGCTCATTCCCCGTTTTTATGAGGTGCATGGTGGCGAGATTTGGCTGGACGGCCGTGACATCCGAGAAATTCAACTGGCTTCCCTGCGCCGCAACATCGGCATCGTACAGCAAGATGTCTACCTCTTTGCCGGAACCGTCGCCGACAATATCCGCTACGGCAAACCGGATGCCAGAGATGACGAGATTGTGGCTGCCGCAAAACAGGCCAACGCCCACGACTTCATCATGGCCTTGCCAGATAGCTACAACACCGACATTGGGCAGCGCGGCGTGAAACTTTCCGGCGGCCAAAAGCAGCGTTTATCCATTGCCCGCGTCTTTTTGAAAGACCCACCCATCCTCATTTTTGATGAGGCGACCAGTGCGTTGGACAATGAAAGTGAGAAGGCGATCCGCAGTTCGTTGGAGATGCTGGCGCACGGCCGTACCACCCTCGTCATCGCCCACCGCCTGTCCACCGTGCGCAACGCGCAGCGCATTCTGGTATTGGCCGAAAATGGGATTGTGGAACAGGGCACACACGAGGAGTTAATGGCTCTGGGTGGTGCTTATGCCAATTTGTACACAATGCAGGCGAGTATATGAAGGCTTTCTGTCAAACCGCAGAGAACGCGGAGAGCGCAGAGGTAAGACGCGAGAGAAAACTCCGCGTCCTCTGCGTTCTCCGCGGTTGAAAAAGCATAACCTGCCGGTTAATCGGATAGTATGAAATCAACGGATTGGACACCTTATGCAGATGTGAATGAGATCGTGGCGGTGTTGTTCACGGCCGTACCCTCCATCCTCGGCGACAACTTTTTGGGCCTGTACCTGGATGGTTCGCTGGCGAGTGGGGATTTCGATTATGGGACGAGTGATATTGATTTTTTGGTGGCGACAGTCATACCTGTATCCCCATCACAATTTCCAGAACTGGTGAAGTTGCACGGCCGTGTCGGGCAGATGAACTCTAAATGGGCAAAGGAAATCGAAGGGGCGTACATCCACCTGGATGCGCTGCGTTGTTATGACCCGGCCAACGCCACCCATCCCTACATTGATCGCGGCGACTGTCGTTTGCGGTGGGAACATCTGGAAATGGATTGGGTCATTCATCGCCACGTGTTGCACACCGGCGGCATCACGTTGGCCGGGCCGCCCATTCAAACGCTGGTTGACCCGGTTTCGCCGGACGACCTGCGGCAGGCGGTCATCGGATTGTTTAATTTCTGGTGGGTGCCCATGACGAAGGAACCGGCACAGTTAACCGAGGAAGGCTATCGCCGCTACGCCATCCAGACGATGTGCCGCATGTTGTACACCCTGCAAACAGGGGCGGTGGTTTCCAAACCAGCAGTAGTACGATGGGCGCTGGACAATCTGGAAGTGAGTTGGCGACCGTTGATCGAGTGGGCGATGAGGCGGCCAACGGCCGTGCCCACAAATAACCTGAGTGAAACGCAACAATTCATCCAAGCCACCAAAACACTCATCCTAACCAACTATGAACGGTATTTATTTCAATAATTAGCCCGTTGTCATTCCGACGAGTCTTCGAGGAGGAATCCCAACGACAGGGAATAACCAGGCGGTAAGGATTCCTCGCTCCGAAGACTTCGCTCGGAATGACACAAATAACGAATAGGAGATTTTATGAATCAAGTAGTTGAAGACGTGATATTTGTAGAAGACGCCCCGGCGATTCCAGGGCTGGTATTCCGCCACTTTCGCGGCGCGGAAGATTTCCCGAAGATGATTGCCGTGGTGGAAAGCAGCAAGGGGGTTGACGGCGCGGAATGGGTGATGACGGTGGAGGAGATTGCCCGTGATTACGAACACCTGGAAAACTGCGACCCGACCACCGACATGGTGATGGCGGAAGTGAACGGGGAGTTGGTGGGGCACGGCCGTTGCTGGTGGTGGCAGCAGGAAGATGACACCTGTATCTACCTGCTCTTCGCCCATTGTAAACCAGCCTGGCGCAACCGGGGTATCCGCCGTGCCATCGTGCGCCAGCTTGAGAGGCGGCTGCGGCAGATAGCGGCCGATCACCCGGCCGACCAGCCGCGTTATTTCCAGGTTTGGAGCAGCGATACCCAAACCCACCTGAGCCACCTTTTGGAAAGCGAAGGGTATGAGATTGTGCGCTATGGCCTGGAAATGGTACGGCCGAACCTGGAAGATATTCCTGATTGCCCTGTGCCCGATGGTATTGTCATTCGTCCCGGCACATTGGCAGAGTGGCGGCCCATTTGGGAGGCGGCGCGGGAGGCATTCCGCGACCATTGGGGCTATGCCGAATGGCCGGAAAGCGAGTTTACATTGCGGCAGGAACAGCGTACCTTCACGCCCCCGCTCTGGCGCATTGCCTGGGCGGGTGATGAGGTAGCGGGTGGCGTGTTGAACTTTATTGACGAGATGGAGAATGAGGAATACGGCCGTTTGCGTGGCTACACCGAAACCATCTTCGTGCGCCGTCCCTGGCGCGGGCAAGGTCTGGCCAAAGCCCTCATCGCCCGCAGTTTTGTGGCGCTGAAAGAGGCCGGTATGACCGAGGCTGGGTTAGGGCTGGACGCCGACAATCTCACCGGCGCACTGCACCTCTACCGCAAAATGGGCTTCCAGGAAACCAAACGGTTTATGACCTATCGTAAACCCCTGTATTGAGGAGTGAGGCATCCTCAGATGCCGAACGGCTCGCATCTGAGGATGCTCGCTCCTCGCTTTGAATGATGAAACGATACGAATACACGCTTGATCTGCAAAAGATGAAATTGCGGAATACGGCCGTGCCCGTCCATCTCACCCTGCGCCCACCCACACCGGTGGACACGCCCGTGCTGGCTGATCTGATGATGGATGCCTACCCTGGCACTATTGACTTTGACGGTACGGAAACCTGGGACGACGCCTGGCATGAGGTAGATGGCTTCTATCAGGGAAGATCGGGAATGCCCTTGCTGGACTGTTCCCGGCTGGTGCTGGCAGGTAACGAGATAGCTTCTGCCTGCCTGGTGGGGATGTGGGATGAACGGCAACGGCCGTTGCTTTACTACATCATGACCGCAGCCCAATGGAAAGGGCAGGGGTTAGCCAAAATCGCGCTGCATCACGCACTGCAAGCCACCGCGTCCGCAGGCTATGCTGAAATTCTGGCAATCATTACAGCCGGTAACATACCATCAGAAAAGCTATGCCTGAAGGCCGGGTTCAAACGTATTGACGAGTAAAAACATGACCTATCAATTTGCGGAAATCAACGGGACACAGATTCATTATGAAGTGCGGGGCGCGGGTGTGCCTGTCACTCTCATTCACGCGGGTATTGCCAACCTGACCATGTGGGATGAGCAGATGGCCGCCTTGAGCCAGCACTTTCGGGTGCTGCGCTACGATATGCGCGGTTGGGGGCAGACGCCACGCCCGGATGGAGATTTTTACCACCATGAGGATTTGCGGGCGTTATTGCAGGCGGTGGGGATTGAAAAAACGGCCGTCATCGGCTGTTCTTATGGTGGCAAAGTGGCGTTGGATTTTGCCCTGGCCTACCCGGAGATGGTCAGCGCCCTGGTGCTGGTGGGTTCGGCTTTAGGTGGGTATGCGTGGACGGATGAATGGCTGGCGGCCCAAGACGAGGCGGTGGAGGCGACCGCCGCACGGGGTGATCTGATGGCAGCGGCCGAACTGGAAACACAAATCTGGTTCGATGGCCCCGGTCGCACACCTGATCAGGTAGACCCGGCCGTTCGTAAACGAGCTTACGACCTGGTTTTGCACACGTTGGAATTACCGGAGGATGGTGGCAGACCTTTGCCCATTGAGCCACCGGCGATTGAGCGACTAGGCGACATTCAGATGCCGGCACGTATCATCGTGGGGCAGCATGATGTGGCCGACATACAGGCCATCGCCCGGCTGCTGGAAACAAAGCTGCCGCTGGCGGATGAATTAACCATCATGCGGGATACGGCCCATTTGCCAAACATGGAACGGCCGTCCGCCTTCAACAAACTGGTGCTCGATTTTCTGGATAAAGCAACCTGGCGCTCCACCATTTACGCCATCCTGCCCCATGAAACGGAGGCGCGGCTGTGGCTGCAAGCCAGCGACCAGGGTTTCACGCTGCCCCATTTCCCGATGGCGGGAGGCATGTGGGACACGGAAGAAGCAGATGTGCAACGGCCGTTACAGCGCCAGTTTGGTGAAAATGTGCAGGTACTTTACCGCGCTTACTTTCAAGGCGATAAAGAGGCGAAAACGACGGAATCGGTATTTGTGCTGGACACTGGTGGCGTGACGGCGGCGGACGGCCGTTGGGTGAGCCTGACGGAACTGCCCACCGTACCGCTGGCGCAGCCCACACACCGGCCGATCATGGCACAATGCCTTCGCGAATGGGAGACGGGCGACATTCCCCCGCTGCGCCCACCCTGGGCCAGGCCGGGCTGGCATGGGCAGGTGGCAAATTGGGTTGAAGCGCAGTTAGCACAGGCCGGACGGCCACTCACCGGGCCGTTGCAGCCGGTACGCCAATGGTCACTTTCCTGTGTGCTGCGGGCAGACACGGCCGTTGGCCCCTTCTATTTCAAAACGGTGGCCGACCTGCCGCTGTTTGTGAATGAGGCGGTGATGGTAACAAAACTGGCGCAGCTTTTCCCGCGCCATGTGGTCACGCCGCTGGCCGTTGACCGGAAACGGGATTGGATGCTGCTGCCGGAGTTACAGGAGATGGTGGGCTGGAATGCGCCATTGGCGCAGCGGCAGGCGTTTTTGCAGCAGTTTGGGCAGTTGCAGATCACGGCCGTCGCCCATGTGGACGAACTTCTGGCAGCGGGCTGTCTAGACCGTCGCCTGGCCTGGCTGGCGATGCAGATTGAGCCGCTGATCACGGCCGAATTTGTGCAGCCCTATCTGACAGCCGAGGAGCAGGCGCAGCTACAGGCAGCTATTCCCCGGCTACAAACGTTGTGCCAGGAGTTAGCCGCCTTCACCATCCCCGAAACGCTGGTGCATGGCGACTTACACGGCGGCAATGTGGCCATACAGGGCGACAATTTCATTTATTTTGACTGGACCGATGCCTGTATTAGCCACCCGTTTTTTGACATGTTGAACATTTTTATGGAGCGGGACACGGCCGTGCAAGGCCAACTCCGCGACGCCTATCTGGCGCAGTGGATGGCGTTTGCACCCATGCCCCGGCTGCTGGCGGCCTGGTCGCTGGCGGAGGTGCTGGGCGCGGTGCATCATGCCATTAGCTATTGGCAAATTGTGGCCCACCTGGAACCACACAGCCGGAACCAGCTAGAGAACTGGCTGCAATGGTGGCTGCGCCGCGTGTTGGCGTTGGTGGCTAATTTGGAGGTGAATGATGGCGGTTAATACGAAGGGCAAGCGGAAGGTGAATGTGAAGGGACGGCCGTTTATCTGGTCGGTAGACGGCAAGGAAACGCAGGTACCGGAAGCGGGCGGCTTTGTAGACCCCACGCCGGCGCGGTACATTCACATTATTGCCAACAACAAGAAGTTCATGGTGCATTACAAAATCCCCCACGAGGGCGACGCTTACGCGGAACTACGGGTGGAAGGCGAACAATTTCCGCGCCAGCCGGGGGCAAAAGTGGTACAGGTTCCCCGCTGGAAACACGATACCAAACCCTACCCCACCAATGATTTTGTGCGGCAGTTGGTTGGGTGGTGTATGAGTCCGGGAGATTAGAAATCATGAGATTAGGAGATTGATTAGTCGGGAATGTCGAGAGCGGCTTTCAGTGCCTCATTTAATTCGTCCATCTTTACCGGCGACAACACGCCTATGAAGTTGGTGAGGGCAGATTTTGGCAAGCTCACAAGGTCATCACAATGGATGCTACTCGAATGTGTTAATCCTTCTTCTATGTCAACGGGAACCTGAGTGATGAGGCCATGATAAGACGAATACACAGGTGCGCATATCACTGTCGAATAGCCGGTTTCCATCAATGCCTGGCGGCTGACGATAACAAAGACCCGGTATTTTTTAGGGTCACGCGATGTTGGTCTGGCTACACGGTACAGGTCGCCACGTTTCATGGAATTACCTGGTAACCCAGTACATCCTCAGCCTCAGCGTTTAGCTCATCAAGATGCTGATTGATGATTTCAATATCGCGGGCATTTCTGTCGTTCCGCATCATCTGAGCGATGGCCTTGCGTAAGGCGTATTCAATGAATTCAGAACGGTTTTTATAAGATGCAGACATGACGTCAATGGTTTCTAATAAATCTTCGGATAGGGTGATAGAGGTTTTCACTTTCATGCGCCCATCATACTACCTTTATCCTACCTTTTCAAGTGGAGAAAACGAATTTGAAGAAGAAACTGAAACGCAAAATTAAAGAGCAGCAACAGGCAACCCATCTGGCGGAGAAGGCCCCGAAGAGGGGGAGGAAAAAGGTGGTGCGGCACAACACGGCCGTGAACCAGGAGAAGCATCGCCCCGACTGGCAGCCGCTGACACCCGACGCCGATGGTCTGGTAGCCGACCGGCGCATTATGCCCCGCGATGAACACGACCGGCGCGAAGCCAATGTGGCCGTGGTGCAGCAGACGTTTGTGGCCGATTTCGACGACGGCCGTTGGCAAGAGCTGGCTGATGAAACCCCCTTCCTACTCGGCAAAGTGGTGGAAGTGAGCCGGGGGCTGTGCCGTGCCGAGGTGCAGGGGCAGGTCATCGTCTGTGACATTCGCGGCACGCTCATTGCCGAGGGCAGCGGCTTTACCAATGTGGTGGCGGTGGGTGACCGGGTGCTGGTACGGCCGTTGGCCGACGAGCGCGGCCTGGTGGAAGACGTGCTGCCCCGGCGCAGCGGCCTGGCCCGCGCCGACAGCTTCTACACCCACCTCAAACAAATCATCGCCGCCAACGTGGATCAACTGCTCATCGTCGCTTCCTGGAGCGAGCCGCATATCTGGTTCCAACTGATTGACGAATACCTGATTGGCGCGGCACGCAATAATCTGGAAGCGACGATTTGTGTGAATAAGGTTGATCTGGCGGCTGATCTGGCAGAAGTGGAAACGGCCGTGGCCCCCTACATACAGCTTGGATATTCGCTCATTTACACCAGCGCCGTGACTGGCGAGGGATTGGCCGAATTGCGTCGGTTTTTGTGGGGTAAGACCACTGTGTTGGCGGGGCTGTCTGGTGTGGGCAAGTCGTCGTTGTTGACGGCCGTAGAACCCACCCTTGATCTGCGCACCCAGTCCATCAGCCTAAAGCGGCAGGAAGGGCGGCACACCACCTCTCAGGCGATCATGCTGCCTTTTGCCGACGCCGGGTATGTGGTGGACACACCCGGCATCCGCGACATGGGGCTGATTGGCCTCGACCCGGACGAGTTGATCACCTATTATCCCGACCTGGTGGATGTGGTGGGGCAGTGCCGTTTCAATGACTGCACGCACGCCCATGAACCCGGTTGTGCGGTGAAAGTGGCGGTGGCACACGGCCGTATCGCTGAATGGCGGCACAAGAATTATGTTAAGCTATATCAACAGCTTTTGGAGGAAACCTGATGTTATTATCACCGGCACAGTATGAAATTGTGCGGCCTTTGTTTCAGGAATTGGCAGCGATGCATTTGTTTGCCACGGCCGTGCTCAACCATGACCTGACCGGGCGCATCTATGTAGATGATGTGAAACACCCAAGATCAGGCTTTATGTCAACCAAAGAGGTGCAATTTCTGGCCGGTGATCCCAATAATGCTGCTTTTAACGCCGCGTTGAAGCAGGTGTTCCAGGCCACACTCTTCAAAGGTGATGCGCCGGAAGTGACGCTGGAGGAAATTGATCTCACCTTCATCGGTGATAGTTGGCGGCACCGATTGGAAACGTTGTTTGGCGATTGGCGTTGGCCGCCGATTCCTGATCGGGCGTACCATTACCTGTGCCAGCAGCAGCGGCTCGATTGGCGCACGTTGGTACCGCCGGGATATGAGATACGGCCGTTGGACACAACCATCATCGCCAACCAGCCCACCGACGCCTACGAGTTTGAAGTCAAGCCACTGGCCGATTTTGGCGCACGGGATTTTGGCTTTTGTGCGCTGTGGGGCGGGCACGTTGTGTGCCTTTGCAGCACCGATGTCATCAGCGGCGCGGCTTGTGAAATTGGCATCGAAACCCATCCCGACCACTACCGCAAAGGGCTGGCAACCGTTGTCGCCGCCGCGACGGTAGAATATGCCCTGGCGCACGGTTTCCAGGACATCTGGTGGATTTGTGCGGCCGATAATCCCGCCTCTATTTGCACCGCCGAAAAGGTGGGGTTTGAAAAACAGTTTGAGAGCAAAGGGTACTTTTTCATTCTTGATGAAGAGGAACATAATAGATCGCGGATGGACACGGATTGAACGAGGTGAGAGATGAACGTAACAGACATTCTGGCTTTATATGATGAACAGGAGCGCAAAAACGGTGAACACCCATCTTATGTGCGCGAGGCAACGGCCGAAGTAGTACGGGCTGTCAGCAAACGGCCGGAACGGCTCAGTTTTGTGATTTACAGCCAGTTGAACGAGGCAAATGCTGACCGGGTGATTGCCGAACAAATCGCCCGCTTCAAAGAATGGGGCGGGTATGGCTTTGAGTGGAAAACGTATGATCACGATACACCACCTGATTTGAAAGAGCGATTGGCAGCACATGGTCTGGAAGGGGAGGAGACGGAAGGGCTGCTGGTCTTAGACCTGACCGATTGCCCGCCCGTCTATTTGCAGCCGGTGACGGATGATGTGCGCAAGATTGGCGTTGAACAGGTGCGGGACGTGACGGCCGTGCAAGAGATCGTCTGGGGCGAGAACTTTGATTGGCTGGAAGTGCAGTTGCGGGAAAACCTGGCCGTGCAGCCGGACTTTTGGAGCATTTATGTGGCCTATGTGGACGATAAACCGGTTTGCGCCGCCTGGAGCAACTTTCCCACCAACAGCGAGTTTGCGGGGTTATGGGGTGGTTCCACGCTGCCGGAATACAGAAACAGGGGGTTGTATACGGCCGTTGTCGCCGCCCGCGCCCAGGAAGCGCTGCAACGTGGCTACCGCTTCCTCATGGTAGACGCCAGCGATATGAGCCGCCCTATCTTGCTGAAACGGGGCTTCAAATTGCTGACGTATACCACGCCATACACCTGGAAGAACCCGGACTTTCAGACCTGACAGGTTTTGGAAACCTGTCAGGTCTGAAAATCAGCCCACCCGCTTGAGTTTGGGCAAAAGCTGGGCCACAAACTGGAACTTGTTCGCCAGATTGCCGCCCGCTTCCATTTGTTCGTGCAGGGTGGCGACGGTCAGGTCGAGGTCAAGGCTGGGGCAACGGGTGAGCCAATTGTCGAAGGCTTGTGGCAGGGGTGTTCCGTTTTTGGTCTCGTCCAGAACGTGCTGCACTTCGGCAGAAAGTGGGCCGTTCATATCTTTGGTGACGATTTCCAGACTTTGGCTGATGCTGTAGCCGGAACGCAGTGATACTTCCATAATATGCAGGAATTCGGGAATCTGGTTGGCGACAAGTTGGGTATGTGATCTTTCGGTCATAGTGGAATCCTTTCTTAACGCAGAGGCGCAGAGTTTGGTTCAAAGAGAAATCCTTCGTTCTCTTCGCGTCCTTCGCGGATCATGCTTTTACAATTGGGTTTCGCTTGAAGGGGTGGTTTCCACGCCCACTTCCTGGAGACGGCGGCGATATTCCTCGCAGCCCACTTCCAGCATGTAAATAGTGTTGACGGTACGCTCGATGACGGCCGTGTTGTGGCGTTGTGCGGTGTAGCCCCAATACTCGGCCAACCAGGCGATCTGCCGGGCGGTCTCATCAGCAATTTGAATACTGATTTGTTTCATACAACCTTCCTTATTAACATACGTTTTTCGTATGTTGTTTTATATAATAGTGGATAATCGTATATTGTCAAGAGGCCTTTAGTAGAAAGTGGCTGGTTGCAGGTGGCAGGTATTTGCAACCAGCAACCGGCAACCAACCAATGAACGACACACTTTTGGATGTGATGCAGGAGCGAATTGATAGCTGGCAGCAGGCCAAAGACCGGCGGGCGATATTTTTACAATGTTATCGGACGATGACGGCGAATACGTTGACGGCGGTGGCGGACGGCCGTTTCCAGGACGCTGCCTGGACGACCAACCTGCTGCACCGCTTTGCGGACTACTACTTCGCCGCGTTGGATGTGTATGACCAGGGGCAAAATCCGCCCTCACCCGTCTGGCAGTTTACCTTTGAAGTGGCCCAGCAAAACAAGTGCAATGTCTTGCAACACCTGTTTTTGGGAGTGAACGCGCATATCAATTATGACCTGGCACTAACGTTGTATGACGTGCTGCACGAGGAATGGCCCACGCTCACACCGGCGCAGCGCAACGGCCGTTACCAGGATTTTTGCCTGATCAACGACATCATTGCCGAAACGATTGACCAGGTGCAGGACGAAGTGGTGGAGCGAGAATCGCCGCTGTTGGCGCTGGTGGACTGGTTGGGCGGGCGGATGGATGAGTTTGTGATTGTGGAGATGCTGACCGGCTGGCGCGAGGAAGTGTGGCGCAGGGGGGTGGAAATGGTGGAAATGGCGAATGCAGACGGCCGTGCCACTCTCCGCCAATCCCTGGAACAAAGCTGCCTGCGCCGCGCCCGGCGTATTGCCAATAGTTGAAAAGGAAAAATAAACAAAATGAGTGACACAATGATTTGGACAGGTATTGCCGCCAAGACGTGGGACTTGAGCGGCGGCGACGAGCCGCAATGGGATCATGACTTTTTCCGGCAAGTGCTGGAAGAGAATCCTGGCCCGGCGCTGGATATTGGCTGTGGCACCGGGCGGCTGCTGGTGCGGTTTCTGGATTATGGTCTGGACGTAGACGGGCTGGAATTATCACCCGACATGCTGGAAATTTGCCGCCGCAAGGCAGAAGCCAAAGGTTTTCAGCCCAACCTCTACTTACAAGACATGCGAACGATGAACCTGCCCAGAAAGTACCGCACCATTTTCATCCCCTGTGGCTCATTTATGCTAGTGCTGGATTATGAAGAGGCCAAACAAACCATGCGCCGCTTTTACGATCACCTGGGGCCAAGCGGTATTCTGGCTTTCACCCTGTTTGATATGTTTGGCATGGATTCGGACATCAAAATTGGGGAGTGGGTTTCACGTTGGCGCACGCCGCTGCCGGATGGCACAGAAAACGAAGTGCTGTTTTACACCGACTCGATTGACCGGGTGGAGCAGGTGTATCGCGGCAAACGTCATTACAAAATCTGGCGGGGCGATGAATTGCTGCGTGAACAATTCCTGGAAGATACGTTCCGCTGGTATTCGCCCAATGAAATCCGGCTGCTGCTGGATTTGAGCGGCTTTGAACTGGTTTCCACCTGCGGCAATAACCGGGGCGAAGCGGTGAATCAGACCCATTGGGGCATGGCTGTAGTAGCCCGCAAAAAGGAAAAATAATTGCCGTGAGACATCCGATTTCATGGAGAAATCGGATGTCTCATGCGGGGCACGAGGGCGTGCCCCCTCCGCCGTAAAGAGAAAGAGAAGTATGAAAAGAGAAAAAAATATGTTTTTGGCGCTGTTTATTTTGCTGATGCTTGCCGGGTGCAACGGCCGTTTCACAGCAACAGACCCAACTTCACCAATCGAAGCAACGGCTGGGGAAAGCTTTGACATTGTCATTGAAGCCAATCCAACGACGGGTTATGAATGGCAGTTGGTGGGTGCATTGGATGAAACAGTTGTGCAATTTGTAACCCAGGATTATGAACCTGACCGACCTATCAACGAAGGTTCTGGCGGAATGGATGTCTGGACATTTCAGGCAGTGTCCCCAGGTGAAAGCGAGATTGTATTGGGCCATTACCCGCCGGATGGCAGCGATGTGCCAGAACGAACGGTGACGTTTACAGTTATTGTGGAGTAGATTGTATGAAACAAATACCGCCATTGCCTTCATCGGAAAGTATCACTGCGCTGTTGCGGGAGATCGCTCCTGGCAGCCGACTGGTGGACATACGGCTGATGGATGGCAGTTTTTCTAATTCGACGGTGCTGGTCACGGCCGTGACACCCCACAACCATACCCAACAATTTGTCATCCGCCGGTACGCTGTTTTTGGCAGCTATGACCGGGGTGAAAAAGCGCGGCGGGAATACAAAACGCTGGAACTGCTGGCAAGGCATAATCTGCCTGTGCCCGAACCACTGTTTCTAGATACAACTGGCGATGTATTGGACACTCCTGGTATTGTCACCTCGTTTGTGGCCGGGCGGCAGGTGGTTACACCTGCAAATATGGCAGGCTGGGTTCGGGAGTTGGCAGTGACGCTGGCGCGGATTCATGCGGTTCCGGTCACGGCCGTAGAGACCTCCTTCCTGCTCAACGCCAACGCCGAAGTGGGGTGGTTCCTGAAATCGGGTCAGGTCCCGGATTACATGCAGCAGCACCCGCAAGGCGAGGCTATCTGGCAGGCCGTTCACGATTTGCTCCCTACTCTGATTCCGGTTCGTCACAGTCTGGTGCATATAGATTATTGGACGGGTAATATCTTGTGGCAAGGGGGTAGGATTACGGCCGTGCTCGATTGGGAAGAAGCGTCTTGCGGCGATCCGGGATATGATGTGGCCTACATGCGCGCTGAACTGGCGTTGTTGGGCGGTTTGCCTTTGGCTGATCAATTTCTGGCAGTCTACGAGAAGGAGATGGGCAGCCCCGTTGCCAATTCACCGCTGTGGGAATTGGCCGCCGCTGTGCGGTTCATAGAAGACCCGGCGGGCATGATTCCTGAATGGCAAACCTTTGGCACCATCCATTGCACGCCAGAATCGGTCAGCGATAACTTTAACCAGTTTGTAACTAACGCTCTGCGAGAAGCGGGTCTATGACCAAACCAGGCAACATTATCTTGCTCAACGGCACATCAAGCGCCGGTAAATCTACGATTGCTCAGGCATTACAAAGCGTGATGGATGAACCTTATTTGCATACAGGGGTTGATCATTTTCAGTTAGCCTTCCCGCCTGGTTTGGTGAATATCCAGGGCAATCTGGTAGCTGAACCTGTTGGTTGGGAAGTGGTGTATGGGGATGATGGGCTACATTCAGTGCGCATTGGCCCGGTTGGTCGCCAACTGATCGCCGGGATGTACCGGATGATTGCTGTTTTGGCGGAATCGGGCATTAACCTGATTGTGGATGATGTGATCTGGCAGGAGTGGATTTTGCATACGGCCGTGACCATTCTCCACCCCTACCTCGTCTACTTCATCGCCATTGACCTTTCTTTAGCAGCGGCCAAACAGCGAGAGCAGCAGCGCGGCAACCGCGGCCCAGGCAATGTGCGTTACTTTTACCCGCGCGTTTATGAGTTGAACGAAGTTTACGACGCGCGTATTGATGCGGAGACAAATGACCCGGAGACGTGTGCGCGGTTGATTAAGACTGCCGTCTCTGTCATACAACCGACCGCATTCAAACAGCTTTACCAGGCGTTGCCCTAAAGGAGAATTTTGTGGAAGAAGCAATTCGGGAACGATTTAATGAAGAGATTCTGGCAGAAGCGCGGGCGCGATATGGCATTGCCCCGGAGCAGATTAAGCTGCTGGATGGCTTTGAGAGTTTTATGTTTGAGTTTAACAAAGACGGCCGTGACTACATCCTCCGCCTGGGGCACAGCCGCCGCCGCACGCCGGAACTGATTCACGGTGAAGTAGACTGGATCAACTATCTGGCTGACGGCGGCGCGGGCGTGGCGCGGGCGGTGCTGTCCGAAAATGGCGAACTGGTGGAAGCGATTGATGATGGGCAAGGGGGACAATTTTTGGCAACGGCGTTTGTGAAGGCGCGAGGTGGTTCGGCCTGGCGAGCGGGTTATTGGAATGAGCGCATGTTTGTGAACTACGGCCGTCTACTCGGCCGCATTCACCACCTGAGCAAAAGTTACCAACCGGCCAACCCTGCCTGGGCACGGCCGCAGTGGGACGACCCACTGATGCAGTTTGCCTCGGAGATATTTCCGGTGGCGGACACGGCCGTGTTAGCCCACTACCGTAACCTGATGACCTATTTGCAAAGCCTGCCCCAAGACCAGGACGGCTATGGCATGATTCACCAGGACGCGCACGGCAGCAACTTTTTTGTGGACGAGGATTATCACCTCACGTTGTTTGATTTTGATGATTGCGTGTACGGC